>JBKDUV010000073.1:0-4941 GCA_046339335.1 Planctomycetia bacterium
GGCGTTGCGCCGGTTTTGAAGCAGGTGGTGGTGGATGTCGATCCGCACCGGACAGGCGTCGGTGCAGGCACCGCACAGCGAGCTCGCCTGCGAGAGGTGATTCCAGTCGGCGAGCCCGCGCAGATGGGGCGTGATCACGGACCCGATCGGTCCCTGGTAGGTCGTGCCGTAGGTGAAGCCGCCGACGTTCTTGAAGATCGGGCAGACGTTGAGGCAGGCGCCGCAGCGAATGCACTGCAGGCTGTCGCGCTGCTCGGGGTCGGCGAGGATCGCCGTTCGCGAGTTGTCGAGGAGGACGACGTGCATCTCCTCGGGGCCGTCGCACTCCCCCGCCTGCCGCGGGCCGGAGTAGAGCGTGTTGTAGCAGGTCAGCGGCTGGCCGGTGCCGGCGGTGGCGAGCATCGGCAGGAGGACCGCGAGGTCGTCGAGCCGCTCCACGACCTTCTCGATCCCCACCAGCGCGATGTGCATGCGGGGCAGGGCCGCCGTGAGCCGGGCGTTCCCCTCGTTCTCGGTGATCGAGATCTGGCCGGTCTCGGCGACGAGAAAGTTCGCGCCGGTGATCCCCACGTCGGCGTCGACGTACAGCTGCCGCATGTGCCGCCGGGCGATCATCGTCAGCTCCTCGGGGCTGTCGGTCGGCGGCGTGGCCAGATGCCGGGTGAACAGGGCGCTGATCTCGTCGCGCCGGACGTGCATGCAGGGGAAGACGAAGTGATACGGCGGCTCACCGCGGAGCTGCTGGATGAATTCCCCGAGGTCGCTCTCGACGACGCCGAAGCCGTCCTTCTCGAGCGCCGCGTTGAGCCCGACCTCCTCGCTGGTCATGCACTTGCTCTTGATGACGGCCTTCCCCTTTGCCGCCCGGACGAGCCCGAGGACGATCGTCCGCGCCTCCTCGGCCGTCCGCGCCCAGTGCACCTGCCCGCCGTTGGCGGTGAAGGCGTTGACGAACCGGGGGAGGAGCTCGTCGAGCCGGTTCACGGCCGACCACTTGGCGAGGCTGGCGGCGTCGCGGGCCTGTTCCCAGTCGCGATACCGCGCCTTCTGCGCGTCGCGGGTGGCGTAGTAGCCGCCGAGCGCCTTGCGGACGAAGGCCCGGTGGGCCGTGTCGCGGACATGCTCGGCGGCGTCGTGGAGAAACTGCTGCTTGGCGGGCCCGGCCGGGACGTGGTGATGCCCGGCGTGGGCTGGTGAGGAAGCCTGCTCTGTGCTCATGGCCCGCCTCCGGCGACGAATTCGCCTCCTGCCAGCACCTCGGCGAGGTGGATCGTCCGCGGCTTCTTCCCCTGCCGCGACAGCCAGCCGTCGAGCTGCAGCTGGCACGACGGGTCGCTCGACACGATGTAGTCGCACTCGGTGCGGGCCAGCGACGAACCCTTCACCTCGGCCATGGCCGTGGAGATCATGGGAAACTTGACGCTGAACAGGCCGCCGAAGCCACAGCAGCTTTCCGGCTCGTCGCACTCGACGAGCTCCAGGTCGCGGACCGCCCGCAACAGCCGGCGCGGCTCCTCGCGGACCCGCAGCTCGCGCAGGCCGTGGCAGCCGTCGTGGTAGGTGACGCGGTGCGGGAAGCGGGCGCCGATGTCCTCGACGCCGAGCCGACGGACGAGGAACTCGCCGAACTCGTAGGTCCGCTCCGCCAGGTCCTTGGCCGCCGGCTCCTGCGGCGTGCCGGCGAGGAGTTGCGGATAGAAGACGCGGAGCATCGCCACGCACGACCCGCTCGGCCCGACGACCGCTTCGGCCCCGGCGAAGACGTCGAGGGCGTGCCGGGCGACCTGGCGGGCCTCGTCCCAGAAGCCGGAGTTGAAGCTCGGCTGGCCGCAGCAGGTCTGGGCGGTGCGAAACTCGCAGGTGTGCCCGAGGCGTTCGAGCACCGTGGCCACGGCGAGGCCGACCCGGGGCACGAGCTGGTCCACGAAGCAGGGAATGAACAGACTGACCTTCACGGTGGCAGTGTAGCCTGCCCGCCGGCGGGCCGAAGTCACGGCGGAAACTGCAGGCCGACCGCCGGGGCCACCCAGCCCGCCGGCCTTGCGAAATCCCCGGACCGGCTCCGTGCATCCGGCCGCGGCCGTCCAGCGGATAGACTTTGTCCGGTTGCGGCCGCACGGCCGGATAACCCGGTCTCACAAGCCAGTTCCAGCGAGGCATGCGATGCCCCAGTCGCGACGCGAATCGACCCGCCTGTGGCCCGGCTGGTGCGGCGCGCTGCTGCTTCTCGTGCTGCCGCCGGCCCGGGCCGCGGGTGACGTCACGTCCGCCCCGCCGCAGGCCGGCCCGCCGCAGTCGTCGACGCCCCCGATCACGCTACCTCCTCTGGACGACCACGCCGAGAAGCTGTTCACGGGGCGGGCGGCCCCGGCCTCGAAGGAGGATCTCCGCGTTCTCGAAGAGCGGCTGCGAAAGGTTTCCGCCGCCGTCCTCCCCTGCACGGTGGGCGTGGAGTTGGGAGGTGGTTCCGGGAGCGGCGTCATCGTCTCGGAGGACGGGTTCGTCCTCACCGCCGGGCACGTGTCCGGCAAGCCCGGCAGGAAGGTCACGATCGTCCTGCAGGACGGCCGGCGCGTCCCCGGCAAGACGCTCGGGGCCAACATGGGGATCGATTCCGGCCTCATCAAGATCGACGGCGAGGAGAAATGGCCCCACGCCGAAATCGGTCGTTCGCAGGGGCTCGCCCTGGGGACGTGGTGCGTCGCGGTCGGTCACCCCGGTGGCTTCCAGCCCGGCCGCACCGCGCCGATCAGGGTCGGCCGCATCCTCGTCAACAAACCCGGCGGCATCGTCACCGACTGCATGCTCGTCGGCGGCGACTCCGGAGGTCCGCTGTTCGACGCCCGGGCCCGCGTCATCGGCATCAACAGCCGCATCGGCGACTCCGTGACCGAAAACGTCTGCGTCCCCGTCGACACCTTCCGCGACACGTGGCCGCGACTGGCGGCTGGCGAGGCCTGGGGCGGATCGCGACAGCCCGGTGCCCGCAAGGGGGATCCGTTCATCGGCGTCGCGGGGGAGGAGCACGAGGCCGGTGTTCTCCTCACCGAGGTGCAGCCCGGTGGACCCGCCGACAAGGCCGGACTGCAGGTCGACGACGTCGTCCTCCGCTTCGGCACCGGCACGATCGGCTCGTTCGAAGACCTGGTCAAGGCGGTCCGGGGGAGCAAGCCCGGGGCGGGCATCGCGGTCGAGGTGCAACGCGGTGCCGAGAAAAAGACGGTCACGGTGATCATCGGCAAACGTGAGGAGTGAGGAACGGACATGCGACCCACCCGGATCGCCCTGGCGACCATTCTCGGCTGTTCGATCGGTGCGGGAGCGGCCTGCCTGCGGGCCGACGAACCGGCCCCCGCCCCGCAGGCGGAGCGGCCGGCGGAGCGGCCGAAAGCCGAGCGGCGGTCTCCCGCCCAGGCCGCGGCCCATCAGCTCGACATGCTCCGCGAACGACAGGCGCGGCAGCCGCTCGTGCCGCATGCGAAGCAGCACGAATCGGTCCGCAAGGCGTTTCGCGAGTCGCTGCGGCATGTCCGCGCGGGGACGGTGACCGTGCTGGATGGCGACGAGCAGGCGGCGCTCGGAACGGTCGTCGGCAGCGACGGGCTCGTGCTCACCAAGGCCAGCGAACTTCGCGGGCAGCCGACGATTCGCCTCGCCGACGGCACCAAGCACGCCGCCGCGGTGGTCGGCATCAGCGAAGAGCACGACCTCGCCCTGCTGAAGATCGGCCGCTCGGACCTCCAGCCGGTGACGTGGGCCGCCGCGGAACCGGCCCTGGGCAGTTGGCTTGCGACCGCGGGGAGCGGTGAACTGCCCGTGGCCGTGGGAGTCGCGAGCGTGGCGACGCGGCCCCTTCGGTCGCGGGTGCTGCTCGGGATCGCGTTGCGACCCGAGGCCGACAAGGCGATCGTCGACAAGGTGTTCCCCGGCTCGACGGCGGCGAAGATCGGTCTCCGGCCTGACGACGTGGTCACGCGGATCGCGGACCGGGAGATTGCGGCCCCCGCGACCGTCGTCGAGCTGCTCCGCGATCGGCAGCCCGGCGACACGGTGCAGGTGGCGGTCCGGCGGGGCGAAGAGACGCTCGAATTCACGGCCCGGCTCGAGGCGGACGGGGGCCTCCCGCCCCATCGCCAGGATCGGCTCGATCGCATGAACACGCTCGCCGGCGACCTCAGCGCGCGGCGCGGGAATTTTCCCCGCGCCCTGCAGCACGACACGGTGCTGAAACCGGAGGAGTGCGGCGGACCGCTGGTGAACCTCGACGGGGAGGTCGTGGGGATCAACATCGCCCGGGCCGGCCGGATCGAGAGCTATGCCCTGACGCCGGCGGACATCCGGCCCTTGCTCGAGGAGATGCAATCCGGCAAGCATCCCCCGGACGAGAAATTATCCCATCTCCTGGAGGGCCGCGGGATCGATTCCCGGATCGAGCGGCAGGAAAAGATGCTGCGGGCTGCGGAACGGGCCGAGGCGGCCGCAGAGCGGAACCGGGCCGACGCGGCGAAGGCCCTGGAAGGGATGCGGCGGAAGCGGCGGGAGTGGGTGGATCGGGCGCCGTAGCCTGGCGGCTCGTGGAGCAGAGCATGATCGCACGCATTACGGCACTGGTTCTGCTGTGCGCCGCCGCGTCCGTGGCAGCGCAGGAAACGGCCACGGATGAGGCGAAGCATTCGGCCGCGGAGGCGAGGAAGCGGGCAATCGCCGCGGTTCCGGATCCGCAGGCCATCTTCATCGCGGCGAAGCGGGCCGATGCCGCGGCCAAGCTACCGCTGCTCGTCTACCTCCACGGCAAGGGCAGTTCACCGCAGCGGGCCGTGGCCGGTCTGCGTCCGCTGGCCGAGTCCGGTGTCTGCTCAGTTGTGCTCTGCTGCGGAAGCGACAAACGCGGGATGCGGGCCGACGGCGCCTGCGACGGGTGGGCGCCGCAGTCGGATCTCG
>JBKDUV010000074.1:0-10869 GCA_046339335.1 Planctomycetia bacterium
GCTCGAGGGAGTCGAGCGGGCCGCGACTTGGAAATGGACTAGCCGCTCCTCGACTACCGTCGGCGGCGGATCGGCCGAACGTAAGACCGACTCGGCGAGATGTCAGCGAGGTTGTAAGCGTCAGGCGGTGGGGGGCCGCGACGGGCTGGGCACGTCGCCCGAGAGCACGATCCGCCGGCGCCGGTGCCGGGGGTCGATCGCCGGCACCGCGGAAAACAGCGCCTGCGTGTAAGGATGGAGGGCGGCGTGGCCGAGCCCCGCGGCGGGAGCCCGCTCCACGATCCGGCCCAGGTACATCACCGCCACCTCGTCGGAGACGTGCTCGATGATCGACAGGTCGTGGGAAATGAACAGGTAGGTGAGCCCGAGCTGGTCGCGCAATTCGACGAGCAGGTTCACGACCTGCGCCTGGATGGAGACGTCGAGCGCCGAAATCGGCTCGTCGAGGACGAGGAACTCGGGTTCGAGGACCAGCGCCCGCGCGATCGCGATCCGCTGCCGCTGGCCGCCGGAGAACTCGTGCGGATACCGCTCCAGCGCGGCCGCGGCGAGGCCCGTCCGCTCCAGCGACCGCACCATCCGCTCCTGCCGTTCGGCGCCGGTCCCCATGCGATGGACGAGCAGCCCCTCCTCGAGGATCGCCCGGACCGTCATCCGCGGATTCAGCGATCCGTAGGGATCCTGAAACACGATCTGCATCCGCCGGCGCAGGGACCGCAGGTCGGCGCCGTGCGTCGCCCGGACGTCACGCCCCGCATACCGCACGCTGCCGGCCGTCGGCTCGACGAGCCGGAGCACGCTCCGCCCCACGGTCGTCTTGCCGCAGCCGCTCTCGCCGACGAGGCCGAGCGTGCGGCCGCGGCCGACGGCGAAGCTCACCCCGTCGACCGCCCGCACCGCGCCCACGTGCCGGCGCAGCAGCCCGCGCCGGATCGGAAAGTGCGTCTCCAGGTCGCGGACGACCAGCAGGGGATCGACGCTCATGACGCCCCTCCGTGCGCGACCGTCGGCGGGTGCTCCGGGCCCAGGTCGCCGGCATAGTGGCAGCGGACGAAGTGGCCGGGCTCCACCTCGCGGAGTTCCGGCACCGCGGCGTCGCAGGCCGGCCCGCTCCCCGCGCCATGCCGCGCATGCGCGCACCGGGGATGGAAGCGGCAGCCGGCGGGAAACTCCTGCGGCGGCGGAACCATGCCGGGAATCGTCCGCAGCGGGCCGCCCCGCGGCGCCGTCGGGTCGGGCTTCGCCGCCAGCAGGCCGATGGTGTAGGGATGGAGCGGCCGGGCGAAGATCTCGGCCGCCGGACCGCGCTCCACGATCCGCCCCGCGTACATCACCGCCACCTCGTCGCAGGTCTCGGCGACGACGCCGAGGTCGTGCGTGATGAGGAGGATCGCCGTCCCCAGCCGGCGCCGCAGGTCGGCGAGCAGGTCGAGGATCTGCGCCTGGATCGTGACGTCGAGCGCCGTCGTCGGCTCGTCGGCGATGACGAGGTCGGGCTCGCAGGCCAGCGCCATGGCGATCATCACCCGCTGCCGCATGCCGCCGGAGAGCTGGTGCGGGTACTCGTCGAGCCGCTGTTCCGGGTCGGCGAGCCGCACCAGGCGGAGCATCTCCAGCGCCCGGGCCCGGGCCTCGGCCCGCGACGCGCCGCGGTGCAGGCGGACGACCTCCGCCACCTGGTCGCCGATCGTGAACACCGGATTGAGGCTCGTCATCGGCTCCTGGAAGATCATCCCGATCCGGCCGCCGCGGACCCGGCGCAGGTCCCGCTCCGGGAGCCGGACGAGATCGACCGGCGCGCCGCCCGCGCCGCTGCCGGAGCCCGTCCCGCCGGCGGCCGCGAGCAGGATCCGCCCCGCCTCGATGACCCCCGGCGCCGCCACCAGCCGGAGCACCGACATCGCGGTCACGCTCTTGCCGCAGCCGCTCTCGCCGACGAGGCCGAGCGTCCGTCCCGGTTCGATCGACAGGCAGACGCCGTCCACGGCCGGCACCCGGCCGGCGGGCGTGTGGAAGGCGGTCACGAGGTCCTGGATCTCGAGCAGTGGCATGGCTATTTGCGGGCCTCTCGCAGCCGCGGGTCGGTCGCTTCCTGCAGCCCCTCGCCGATCAGGTTGTAGGCGAGCACGGTGAGGAAGATCGCCAGCCCGGGGAAGAGCACGAGCCACCACATCTCCAGGTTGCTGCGGGCGTCGTTGAGGATCGAGCCCCAGCTCGCCGTCGGCGGCGGCGGTCCGAAGCCGAGGAACGACAGGCCGCTCTCGGTGAGGATCGCGGCGGCGATGCCGAACGTGATCGGCACGAGCACCGGCGCCAGGGCGTTGGGAAGGACGTGGCGGAGCATGATCCGCAGCGGCCCGGCGCCGGTGGCCCGGGCCGCCATTACGAACTCGCTCGACCGCAGCCGGAGGAACTCCGCCCGCGTCAGCCGGGCGATGCCCGTCCAGCCGGTCATCCCGAGGATCGCCATCGTGTGCCAGATCGTCGGCTTCTCCATGATGGCGATGATCGCCAGGATGAGCACCAGCGACGGGATGCACATCACGATCTCGGTCAGCCGGCTCGTCAGCGCGTCGACCCAGCCGCCGAAGTAGCCGCCGAGGGCGCCGACGACGATCCCGATCGTGGCCGCGATCCCCATCGACACGAAGCCCACCAGCAGCGCGATCGTCGTGCCGTGGACCATCTTGGCGAGCACGTCGACGCCCGACTGGTCGGTGCCGAACGGGTTCCGCCAGCTCGGCCGTCCCTCGTCGCGGGCCGGATTGGCCGGCAGCCCCGGCCACTCGTCCTCGCGGACCGCCCGGTACGGGTCCTGGAAGAACAGCGGCCAGATCGCCCAGCTCTCCGGATCCTTGGCCTCGAGGTTCTTCGGGTACGTGCCGCGGAACTTGTCCTTGGTGAAGATCGCCGGCTCCAGGCGGCGGTCGAAGTAGCCGAGGCAGGGGGCGTAGAGCCGCCCCTTGTAGCGGCAGAGCACCGGCTTCGTGCCGGCGATCGCCGGTGCCAGCAGGGCGACGAGGAACAGCCCGGCCACGAACGCCGTCGCCGCCATCGCCAGCGGCCGGCGCCGGTACCGCCGCCAGGCCTCGGCCCAGAATCCCCGCGACCGCGCCCGCTTCATTCCACGCTCACCCGGGGGTCAACGAGGCCGTAGAGCAAGTCGGCGAGCAGTTGCCCGAGGAGGGCCAGCAGGCTGAACATCAGCGTCAGCCCCATGATCGTCGGGTAGTCGCGTTCGCGGATGCTCTCGAAGAACAGCCGCCCCATGCCGGGCCAGGTGAAGATCTGCTCGATGATGATCGAGCCGCCGATCAGTCCGGGGAGCGACAGGCCGAGGAGCGTGACCAGCGGGATGAGCGTGTTGCGGAAGGCGTGGCGGAAGAGGACGCGGCCCGGCCCCGCCCCCTTGGCCCGGGCGGTGCGGATGTAGTCCTGCCTGAGCACCTCCTCCATGTTCGCCTTGATGAACCGGCTGTCGTAGGCGAGGCTCACGTACGTCTGGCAGGTGACCGGGAGGATGGCGTGCCGGGCGATGTCGAGGATCCGCCGGCCGAGGCCGGCCTCGGGGCCGAGGTCGGTCATGCCGAACAGCGGCAGCTCCCAGGCCGTGCCGCGCAGCCAGATCGCGAACACGATTTGCAGCAGCAGCGCGGCGACGAACGTCGGGAAAGAGTAGAGCGCATACAGGAGGAGGCTCCCGGCCCGCTCGTCGACGGCCCCGCTGCGGGCCGAGGCATACAGGCCCAGCGGGATCGCCAGCAGCCAGGTGAGCAGGAATGCGGTCCCCGACACGATCAGCGTCGGGCCGATCCGCTCGGCGATCAATGTCGTCACCGGCTGCTTGCGGGTGATCGAGCGGCCGAGGTCGCCGCGGGCGACGTTGCCGAGCCAGCTCCAGTAGCCCACGTACCACGGCTTGTCGAGGCCGAAGCTCCGCTGCATCCGGGCGATGTCCTCGGGGTTGAGCTTGCGGCTCGGATCCTCCCCCATCTGCGACGTTAGCGGGTTGCCCGGCATGTTGCGGGCCAGGGCGTAGACGAAGCAGGTGATCACGAGGAGCGTGAGCAGGCCGAGCAGCAGGCGTCGCAGCAGGTAGGTCGCCATCGTCTCCGATCACGCAGGCCGGGGGGTGGGAGCCTCATTCCTGCCGCGGCTTCCACAGGCTGCCGAAGCCGGGAGAGTAGTGGTAGGGCCCGCGCGGGCTGAAGATGTAGCCGCGCAGGTCCTTGGAAAACCCGTAGAAGCTGTTCCGCATGTAGAGCCAGGTGTAGGGCTGGTCGTCGCAGAGGATTTCCTGGATCCGGCCGTACTTCTCCGCCCGCTTCGTCCGGTCGAGTTCGCGGCGGCCCTCGACGAACAGCCGGTCGACCTCGGGGTTGGAATAGTTGACGAAGTTGCGGCCGGCGCCCGTGGCCCAGATGTTCTCCGTGCTGTCGGGATCGGTGCCCGCACCCCAGCCGCCGAAGTACGCCTGGAATTTCTTCTTCAGGGTCAGCTCCTGGACCACGGTCGACTCCAGGGGTCGGACGTTCACCCGCACGCCGATCTGGTCGAGGCTCTCCTTGAGAAGCGTGCAGATCTTGACCCGCAGCGGCTGGTTCGTGGTCAGGATGGAGAACTCGAAGGGGACGAGCCGGCCGTCGATCCGCTTGTCGCGGACGCCGTCGTTGTCGGAGTCCACCCAGCCGGCCTCGTCGAGGAGGGCCTCGGCCTTGTCGAGATCCTGCTTGACCGGCTGCAGCTTCTTGCGGTTGGCGGCGCCCCACCACGAACCCTCGGGGAACGGACCCGTGCAGGGCTTGTAGATGCCGTAGCAGAGCTTGTCGAGCATCTGGTCGTGGTCGAAGGCATAGCCCATCGCCCGGCGCACCCGCCGGTCGGCGAAGAACGGCGTGTCGATGTTCCAGCCGAAGTGGAAGCTGACCCATTCAGGCGCGGTGGCCTTGGTGCAGCGCTTGTGGAATTCGTCCTTCGTGGTCTGCGTCACCCATTGCTCGGGCGTGAGGATCATCTCGTCGATCTCGCCCGCCTTGAGGGCGAGCAGCGCCGTGTTGGGATCCTCCACGATCCGGAAGCGGATCTCCGCGAACGGCGGCTCGTCGCGGACCTTGCGGCCGTTGACGGTGGACCAGGAGGCCCGGCGCCGGAGGACGATCTCCTGGCCGCGCTTCCGGGAGACGATCTCGTAAGGGCCGCCGCAGACCGGCTCCTGCTCGAGCTTCACGTGGGCGGGGCTGTCCTTGAGCGTCGGATCGGCCTCCCACGTCTTCTCGTAGGCGTGCCGCGGCAGGACGGGAAAGTTGATGTTCCAGACGTTCGTGGCCAGCGGCTCCTTGTGGAAGAAGACGAGCGTCCGGTCGTCGTAGGCATGCACGCCCCGGAGCTGGTCGGTGCCGCTGCGAACCGCGGGCACCGGCACCCGCGGATCCATGATCACCCTGAACGAAAAGACGACGTCCTGGGCGGTGATCGGCCGGCCGTCGCTCCAGACGAGGTCGTCCCGCAGCACGACCTTGTCCATCATGCCGTCGGCGCTCGTCTGCCAGGAGACGACGGCGTCGGCCGCGGCGAACGGCTCGAGCGTGCGGTCGAAGGAAAACAGCCAGAAACCGGTGAGGCCGAGGACGTCGGATTCCGACGTCGTGCTGATCATGATCGGGTTGGTGCTGCCGAGGTCGGCGGGAATGTGCCGCTCGACGCGGGCCGCCGGATTCGCCTCGCCGGCCTCCGGCAGCCGGCCGAGGGCGGAGAGGATCTTGGCGTTGGCGGCCGACGAGTCGTTGGCCATCGCAAGGGCCTCGGCCGCGGTGCATGCCGGTTTCTCCTCGCGCTGGGCGGCGCGGAGCATGTCGAGCGAATTGCGGACCGGGCGATCGATCCACCTGGCCGCCCGCTCGATCTCCTCCAACGGCGGCACCGGGAAGGCACCCGCCTCGTCGCCGGCGGCCGGCGGGACATGGACAAGGGCGGCGAGTGCGGCCGCCGCGAACAGGCGGCCCGCCTGCCGAAGCATCGGTCTGATCGTCGTTGCCATCGCCGCCATGCGTGCCTCGCGCTCTCCGGATGAACCGAGATGCTACGTGGCGACGTCGCACCGGGTCAAACAGGAGACGGCCGAAAGACGGACGGGAGACGGCCGACGCCCTTCCCAACCGGAGCCGCCCCGCGTCAGGGGAAGCGGTGGCCGAGTTTCTCGCGCTTCGTCGCCAGGTACCGCTCGTTGAACTCGTGCACCGGCGGCAGGATCGGCACCTGGTCCACGACCTCGAGGTCGAAGCCGCCGTAGATGAAGGCGTCGGTCTTCTTCGGGTTGTTGGTCAGCAGCCGGACGCGGCGCAGGCCGAGGTCCTTGAGCAATTGGATGCCGATGCCGTAGTCGCGGGAGTCGGCCTTGAAGCCGAGGGCGAGGTTGGCCTCGACGGTGTCGAGCCCCTTGTCCTGCAGTTGGTAGGCCTTGATCTTCTCCACCAGCCCGATGCCGCGCCCCTCCTGCGGCAGGTAGACGAGCACACCCGCCCCCTCGCGGCCGATCATGTCGAGGGCCATATGGAGCTGGTCACCGCAGTCGCACCGCAGGCTGTCGAGCAGGTCGCCCGTGAAGCAGGACGAGTGCAACCGCACGAGCGGCGCCGCGGCGGCGGCCACGTCCCCCATCACGAGCACGATCGGCTGCTGGGTCTCGTACTTGACGCCGTAGGCGATGACGCGAAACCGGCCCCAGCGGGTGGGCAGGTCGGCCTCGGCGATCCGTTCGACGAGTTTTTCCTGTGTCCGTCGGTAGCGGATCAGTTGCTCGATCGAGATGATTTCCAGGCCGTGCTCCGCCGCCAGCGCAAAGAGCGCGTCGCGGTCGGCCCGGCTGCCGGCATCATCGAGGATCTCGCAGAGGACGCCGGCCGGGGCGAGCCCCGCCATCCGGGCGAGGTCCACCGCCGCCTCGGTGTGGCCGGCCCGGCGCAGCACGCCCCCTTCCTTGGCGACGAGCGGAAACAGGTGGCCGGGGCGGACGAAGTCGGTGGGCCGGCTGTCGGGATCGAGGATGGCCGCGATCGCCGTGGCCCGCTCGCCGGCGGTGATGCCGGTGCGTGCGGAGCGATGGTCCACCGGCACGGTGAACGCGGTGCCCAGCGGCGTGGAGTTGGCTTCGACCATCATCGGCAGGTCGAGCCGGCGGGCCACGTCCGGCAGGATCGGCATGCAGACCTGGCCCCGGCCGCGGCTGATCATGAAGTTGACGATCTCGGTCGTCGCCTTGTCGGCGGCGCAGACGAAGTCACCCTCGTTCTCCCGATCCTCGGCATCGACGACGATCACGACCCGGCCGCGGGCGATCGCCGCCACGGCGGCCTCGACAGTGGAGAAGCGGGTGGGCATGTAGGGAGCGTCGAGACGTTGGGAGAGCCGCCCATCGCGGGCGGTCGTGATTCTGGCATAAGTATAGCCAACGACGATCGATACGGCCGTTTTCGCGCTCCCGCCAGACGCCGGTCAGCCAGTGACGCCGGTTTCGGCAGCACGACGGCTACGTGCCTGTCCTTTCTCATGTCCCTGCTACGTGCCTGTCCTTTCTCATGTCCCTTTCTCATGTCCCCCGCGCGCCGGGCACACGCAGGGAAAAACACGGGTACGATCGAAATGTCCTTTTCCTGATTGCTTTTCTCGGTTGTTTCTCGGGTTTTTTCTTGGTTCATACGAAAAGTCCCGCAACGAGGTGACCATCGTGCGACGTGTGTTTCTTCTCTCCTGTCTCTCGAGTGCGATGTTGATTCCGTCGCGGCATTGCGTATTCGCAACAGAAGGCACAGGCGAAGAGATTGAAGTGCAATTACCCCGACGAATTAGTCCAAGCAAGGAAGGGCATTTGCTCTGCGCGTCAAGAGAGGAGAAGCTTCGCGTAGTCTTTGGAGATGGCGGCCAAGACTGGGCTTTTGAACGCAAGGATGGCAAGTGGCTGATCCGGCAGTCCGGGATCGGTAATCAGCCGGAACTTTATTTGAGTTTTCAAACGAAAGAGCCCGCTGATCCCAAGGCAGACCTCGTTCGGTTGGTCGAACAGTGTGACGAGACGTGTCTGTGGAATCTCGAATTCGAATTCGTGGATTCGAGAAACCACGGTACCCGAAGGTGCTATGCCAGCCCGACATCAGGGGCGTTTCGGGGCTGGTTTATGGAAGCTGGCGAGCCCATCGAAAAGTAGAGACGGCTTTGTTCTGTCTCGTTCAGTCACCTTGCAAAAGGACAAATCGCCGCTGGCGCTTCTCAGGCTCTGGGTCGATGGGCCGTAGACCAGCCGGACCAATACTGCTTCTGCGGCCGAAGGAGCTGCGGAGGGATTATGATGGTCGGGTGAACGTCGCCGTTCCGGGTCTGGCCGCCGAGTGTCCCGGCGTGCGATGGCAGTCGTCCCCCAGTTCGTTCGCCGTGTTCGTCGATCTCGGCGGCGCGGGCAGTCGCCGGCCACAGCAAGGATTCCGATGCTCGACCGCGAGGAATACGTCGAACAGGCCCACCTCTTCCGTTCGCTCGCCGAGCGGATCGGGGCCGGGTTCGCCACCCAGGAGGCGCTTCGCGCCATCGGCGAGGAGGTGCTGGCGACGACGAAGTTGCCGCTGGCGATCGACTACCTGGTCACGGAGTTACGGGCCGTGGGCACGCTTTCGACGGCGATGGCCCGGCTGGCCCATTACTTCACGCCGTTCCAGACGTTCGTGATGCGCGAGGCCGAGCAGGAGGGGGGGCGGTTCGACATGCGCACGGGCCTGGCGGTGCTGGAACGCGAGGCGACGTACCGTGCCGAGGGGGCGTCGCCACAGGGGCTGTTCTTCTACCGCTTCGAATGCCTGTCGCGGAACCGGCTCGACTACATCCACGGGCTCACGGCCGTCGCCGACGACGGCATCTTCAGTCCCGAGTGGCAGGCGTGGATCGGCATGGTCTCGCGGCAGGTGGGACTCGTCGACCTTGCCGATTTGGTCTATGTGCGCAGCCCCGAGTCGCGGCGTCAGGGACGGCACGGTGCAGCGGCCGAACCCCCGACCGACGACGATCCACCGATCCTGTTCGGTGCCGCCGAGGGGCGGATCGCCCGGGCCAACCGCGGCAAGGATCCGCTCTTCCTGTTCGCGGCCCTGCAGCGGCAGCTCGGCTATCCGCTCCCGCCACGGCCCGCACCGGTGACGCCGACCGCCGACACGCCCGCGGCGCTCGCCCGGCGCATGGAGCGGCTCGAGATGCGAATCAAGCTCCTCGAGGAGGAGGCCCGCGGCGGCATCGACCTCGGCAAGTTCGATCCGAAGCGGTTTCCGACCCCGCCGGACGAGCCGTATGGCTGACGCGGGTCGCCTGCGGGCCGATGCGGCCGCCATCTGGGAGGCGGCGATCGAGAGCGTGAAGCCGGAGCGGCTCGTCGCCGCCAGGCTCGCCATCGTGGACGACGAACTCCGCTTCGACGGCCGACCGCTCGTTCCGCCGCTCGACCTCGCCGCGGCCGGCAGGATCGTCGTCGTCGGTGCCGGCAAGGCGGCCGCCGGCATGGCGGCGGGCGTCGAGTCGCTCCTCGGCCGGGACCGGCTCGCGCGGCATCGCGTCGCTGGCCTCGTCAGCGTGCCGGCGGGCTCCGGCCGGACCCTCGCCCGGATCGCCGTCCGGGAGACGCGGCCGGCGGCCGTGAACCTGCCCACCGCGGCGGTCGTCGCGGCGACCGACGAGATGCTCGCGGTCGTGCAGGCCCTCGGCCCCGAGGACGTCGTGCTGGCGGTCGTCAGCGGCGGCGGCTCGGCGCTCCTCTGCCGGCCGCGGCCCGGCGTGCCGCTGGCCGATAAAGTGGCGGTGACCCGGTTCCTCGCCGCGGCGGGGGCCGACATCCGCGCGGTCAACCTCGTTCGCCAGGCGGCGAGCGTCGTGAAGGGAGGCGGCCTCGCGCGGGCCTGCCGCGCCGGCCGGCTGATCGTGCTCGTGCTCTCCGACGTCATCGGCGACCCGCTCGACGTGATCGCATCGGGGCCCTGCATGCCGGTCGCGGTGGAACCGCGCGCGGCACTCGGCGTGCTGGAGCGATTCGGTGCCCTGCGGGCGGGCGTCGCGCCCGCGGTCGTCGCGGCGCTCGATGCGCAGGGGACGGCCCGACCAGCCTGCGGCATGCCCTTCGACGCCGGATCGCCGGCCGACGTCACGACGGGCACGTGGACGACCCCGGCCGGCTGCCGGGTGACGCATCTGATCCTCGGCGGCAACGCCACGGCGGTCGCCGCCGCCGCGATGCGTGCCCGTGACCTCGGATACGAGGTCAGCATGCGAACCGGCGGCCCCGATGGCCTGGCGGAGACGGCGACCACGGTCGGCCGGCGGCTCGCGGCCGAGGGCCGGATGCTGGCCGGCGAAGCGGCGGAAGACGGCCGGCACCGCGCGGTCATCGAGGGAGGCGAGGCCACGGTGACGGTCCCCACGGATCACGGCCTGGGGGGCCGCAACCAGCAGACGGTCGCGGCGGCACTCGCGGCGTCCCGCGAGACGGCAGACGCTTGGCCGCGTGGCCTGCTGCTGGCGAGCGTCGGCACCGACGGCGAGGACGGGCCGACGGCCGCGGCCGGCGGCGTGGCCGATGCGGCCGTCGTCGCCGCGATCGAGATCGGCGGCCTCGATCCCGTCCGCGCGGTGGCCCGCTGCGACGCCCTGCCGCTGCTCGAGTCGGCCGCCAGCCTCATCGTCACGGGCCCAACGGGCACCAACGTCGCCGACCTGCGGATTCTCCTCGCCGGACCGCCGGCCGCCGGCCCCCCGGCCCGGGCCGACGGCGCCTGCGACACCGCCGACCACACCCCCCCCGGGGCGTGAGCCGGCCGCGGGCCCCCCCCCCCAGACCGGCCA
>JBKDUV010000075.1:0-10821 GCA_046339335.1 Planctomycetia bacterium
CGCTTCCTGTCGAGCGCCTCCCGCGGCGGCCGGTCGGGAATCAGGCAGTCGCAGCCGGAGCCGATCAGGTCCTGCCGGCCCGCCTGCTCCAACGCCCGGCGGACTTCGAACCAGTTCTCCGGCTTGAAGAACTGGAGCAGGGCCCGCTGCATCCGCCGATCCCGCAAGCCCTTGACGATCTTCACCGGCTCGCGAGTCATCGGGTCGAGCCCGGTGTGGTACATGCAGGCGGCGATGTCGAACGGGCTGGGGATGAAGTCCTGCACCTGGTCGGGCTTGTAGCCGTTGCGCTTGAGGAACACCGCCAGGTCGATCATCTCCTCGAGGCCGCTGCCCGGATGGCTGGCGATGAAGTACGGGACGGTGTACTGCTTCTTGCCGACCCGCCGGCTGGCGTCGCGAAACGCCTTGTCGAACTCCAGGTAGTCGTCGGCCGCCGGCTTCTTCATCAGCCGGAGCACCTCCGGGTCGGTGTGCTCCGGGGCCACCTTGAGGTGGCCGCCGACGTGATGGGCGGCGAGCTCGGCAAGGTACTCGGGATCGCGCCGGGCGAGGTCCATCCGCACGCCGCTGGCGACGAGCACGCGGTCCACGCCGGGCACGCTCCGGGCCTCGCGCATCAGCGACTTGAGCGGGCCGTGGTCGGTGCCGAGCAGCTTGCAGATCGTCGGATGGACACACGACAGCCGTCGGCACTTGGCCTCGACCTCGGGGCGGGTGCAGCGCATCTGGTACATGTTGGCCGTCGGCCCGCCGATGTCCGAGACCGTTCCCTTGAAGCCGGGCTGGGCCGCGAGGAGTTTTATTTCGGTGACGACCGACTCCTGCGAACGGCTCTGGATGATCCGCCCCTCGTGGGCCGTGATCGAGCAGAACGTGCAGCCGCCGAAGCAGCCGCGCATGATCTGCACGCTGTGCTGCACGACCTCGAAGGCGGGGATCCGGGCCGTGCCGTAGGAGGGATGCGGACGGCGGGTGAAGGGCAGGCCGTAGACCTGGTCCATCTCCGCCTGCTCGAGGGGCAGCGCGGGCGGATTGACGACCACCGCCTCGCGGCCGTGCCGCTGCACGAGCCGGCGGGCGTTGTGCGGGTTGGTTTCGAGGTGGGACAGCCGCGTGAGTTCGCAGAAGGCGAGCGGGTCGCGGACGACGCTCTCGTAGTCGGGGAGTTCCAGCGTGTCGGCGCCGGTGGGCGGCGGCTCGCTGGCACCGAGCCGGTAGGCGACGCCGCGCAGATGGCGGAGATCGCGGACCGACTGCCCGTCGGCGAGGCCGCGGGCGACCTCCAGCACGGTCCGTTCCCCCATCCCGAAGACGACGAGGTCGGCCTTGGCATCGAGGAGGATCGACCGCCTGACCGTGTCGCTCCAGTAGTCGTAGTGGGCCAGCCGGCGCAGGCTCGCCTCGACACCGCCGGCCACCACCGGCACCCCCGGAAACGCCTCGCGGGCCCGCTGGCAGTAGGCGAGCGTGGCCCGGTCGGGACGGCGGCCGATCGCGCCGCCCGGTGAATAGGCGTCGTCGTTCCGCACCTTGCGGTTGGCGGTGTAGTGGTTGATCATCGAGTCCATGTTGCCGGCGGAGATGCCGAAGAACAGCCGTGGCCGGCCGAACTCCCGCCACGGCTCGCAGGTCCGCCAGTCGGGCTGGGCGAGCACCGCCACCCGGTAACCGGCCCCCTCGAGGAGTCGGGCGATCAGGCCGTTGGCAAAACTCGGATGATCGACGTAGGCATCGCCGCTGACGAGGACCACGTCGACGGCGTCCCAGCCCCGGTCGCGCATCTCGGCCCGGGTCGTGGGCAGCGGTGGCCGCGGGGAGCGGTCGGTGGTGAGCGGCAGGGTCATCGGTGGGTGCTTTGGCGGCGGCGTCGCGAGACGGACCCTGGCCGGCAGGATCCGAGTTGGGACATGGGGACGGGGGGAGCGGGAGCCGCCAGACCTCCACATTTAGTGTAGGCCCTTTTTTTGCCCCGGGATTGCGGCATTCACGGCCGGCGCATCCGATATAGTCTTCCGGAGTATTTCGGGCCCCGGACTGCCCGGGGTGGAGGTCAGCGATGTCTGGCGAATCGCACTCGATTCCGAGCCCGTTTTTCCCCCTTGTGGCCGCCTGTTTGCTGGCGTCTCCGGGGCCGGCTGCGGAACCGCGAGATGCCGTCACCCCGGCCGAATCGACGGCCGCGGTCGCGGATGCGGTGGAGCAATTGTCCAGTCCGCAGTTCGTGCGGCGCGAGGCCGCGACCCGCACGCTGGCCAACGCGGGTCGCCCGGCACTCGGCCCGCTCAGAGACGCCGTGGAAGCGGGGGACCTCGAGGCGGCGAGCCGGGCCCTGGAGGTGCTTCGCGAGATGCTGTCCGCCACCGACGCTGAACTTGTGGCCGATGTGGAGCGAACGCTGGAAATCGTCGCCGCTGGAACCAGGGCCGACGTGGCCGGGCTGGCGGCCGCGGCCCTCGACTTTCACCGCGACGCGCGGATGGCGGCCGCCAGGCGCGGGCTCGAAGCGCATGGTGCGCTGGTTCGCGAACGGCAGACGGCGGGCCGGCCGGGACTGGAGATCGAATTCAACCAGTCGTGGTCGGGTGGCCCGCAGGAGTGGCTGTTGCTGCCGCGACTAAGGGGTGTGGTCGTCGTCAGCGTGCATGGACTGGCGATCGACGACGCGGCCCTGGAAGTGCTGCCGCGCATGAAGCACTTGCGGCGCGTGGAACTGTTCGGCACCCGCTGCACCAACGCCGCGGTCACCGCTGTCGCCGGCCGCCTTCCGGAAGTCACCATCGACGTGCGCCGGGGGGGCAAGCTCGGTGTCAGCGCCGCCGGTCACGGGGCATGCATCGTCCACGTGCAGCCCGGATCCGCCGCGGCCCGCAGTGGCATGCGGGATGGGGACGTGATCGTCGTCGCGGACGGACGGCCCGTGGCCGACTTCGCCGACTTCACCGCAGCCGTGTCGCTGCGGGCCGCCGGCGAGGAGATAACGCTGGAAGTTGTCCGGGAGCAGCCGGGCGGCGCGGCCGAGCGATTCACCTGCACGGCCCGGCTCGACGCCTGGTAGTGGGTCGCGAGAGGGAATACATGCCGCGGTTCCCGCGGCCGGAGGAGCGAACGATGGCTGGGGAACGCGGCATGGAAGAGGTCGATGTCCGCTGGCACGAGTCGGCGGTCAGCCGCGCCGACCGCGAGCGGGCGGCGGGGCACAAGGGCTGCGTGCTCTGGTTCACCGGCCTGTCCGGTTGCGGCAAGAGCACGCTGGCAAACGCCGTCGACCGCAGGCTCCACGCCCGGGGCCTGCGGAGCTTCGTGCTCGACGGCGACAACGTGCGGCACGGCCTCAATGCCGCCCCGGCGCTGCTCGTCGAGCGGCACGGCGCGGAGTTCGCCGCCCGCTTCGGTCTCGGCTTCGGGCCGGCGGACCGCGAGGAAAACATCCGGCGGATCGGTGCGGTGGCGGAGTTGTTCGTGCAGGCCGGGGTGATCACGCTGACGGCCTTCATCAGCCCCTACCGCCGCGACCGTGACGCCGTTCGGCGCATGCTGCCCCCCGGCGACTTCGTGGAGATCTTCGTGAAGGCCCCGCTGGAGGTCTGCGAGCGGCGCGATCCGAAGGGGCTCTACAAGAAGGCCCGGGCGGGGGAACTGTCCGGCTTCACCGGCATCGACGCCCCCTACGAGGAGCCAGCCGCGCCGGAACTGGTGGTGGACACGACGTCGGCACCGCCCGACGAACTGGCGGAGCGGGTGCTCGCCTGGCTCGAGGAGGCGGGCAAGATTCCGCGGGCCTGACGGTTCATCAGCGCTTGGACCGCGGGCCGATCAGTTCGACGATGTTGCCGTCGGGATCGCGGACGCAGGTCAGGAACAGGCCGGGCGGCGCGATCGTTTCGGGAATCGGCACCGGCGACTTGCCCAGCGGCTTGGCACCGAATTTCCGCAGCCGCTCCAGGGCGGCGTCCGTGTCGGCGACCATGATCGTCAGATAGCGAAAGCCGGTGTGCGAGTGAATGAACTCGTTGTCTCCGGCCCGCGGCGTGGTGTCGGCGACCTGCATCAACTTGAGCTTCGTCGCG
The DNA here is from genome assembly GCA_046339335.1 of Planctomycetia bacterium. Taxonomy (GTDB): domain Bacteria; phylum Planctomycetota; class Planctomycetia; order Pirellulales; family UBA1268; genus QWPN01. Next base: position 4,071 of record JBKDUV010000075.1, read on the forward strand.
GCCTCTCCCTCGCCGAGCACGAGGACACGGACCGCCAGCGGCTTGCCGTCGGTGAGGCCGGCATCGGCCGCGACCTGGGCCGGCACGTCGAACCCCTTCACTTCGCGGAACCCGATCGCTTCCTCGTAGAAGCGGACCGATCGCTCCAGGTCGCCGACAACGGTGCCGAGGTCGATCGTGGAACGGGGAAACGGGGCCGGCTCCGCGGCGGGCGCGGCACTCGCAAGCACGAGGAGGGTGAACACCAAGACGGCCGTCGAACGAAACATGGGCGATCTCCTTGCAGCGGATTGCAGTGCGGGGCCACGCCGACCGGCGGCGCGGGCATGCCGGCCGCCGGCCGCGATTCGTCAGGGATCGCCCGGCGTCAGTCGAGGAAGCCGGACAGTTCCTCGCTCCGGGCCGGGGCCTGCAGTTTGCGGACGGCCTTTGCCTCGATCTGCCGGATCCGCTCACGGGTCACCTTGAAGATGTGACCCACCTCCTCGAGCGTGTAACTGTAGCCGTCGCCGAGGCCGTAGCGGAGTTTGATGATCTCGCGCTCGCGGTAGGAGAGCGACTTGAGCACCTTGGCGATCCGGTTGCGGAGCATCTCCTGGGCCGCGCCGACGGCCGGATTCTCGGCGCCGGTGTCGGGAAGCAGGTCGCCGAAGTGGCTGTCCTCGCTGTTGCCCACCGGGCGGTCGAGGCTGATGGGGTAGCGGCTCATCGCCGTCACCCGCCGCGTCTCGTCGACCGGCGTGCCGGCCCGGGCGGCGATCTCCTCGATCGTCGGCTCGCGGCCGTATTCCTGGAGCAACTGTCGGGCCACGTTCCGGACCCGCGACATGGTCTCGACCATGTGCACGGGGATGCGGATCGTCCGACTTTGGTCGGCCACCGCCCGCGTGATCGCCTGGCGGATCCACCACGTGGCGTAGGTGCAGAACTTGAAGCCGCGGCGATACTCGAACTTGTCGACGGCCCGCATCAGGCCGGCGTTGCCTTCCTGGATCAGGTCGAGGAACGACAGGCCGCGATTGCGGTACTTCTTCGCGATCGAGACGACGAGCCGGAGGTTGCCTTCGGAGAGTCCGCGCTTCGCCCGCTGGTAGCGGGCGAAGACCTTACGGATCTCCTCCACTCGGCGCTGCAGGCTGCGCGGCGTCTCCTGGCACGACTTGAGGATCGTGCGGTACTCGTCGACCATCTTCTGGCGGGCCGACGGCGGCTGCTTCGACCGTTTGTGGGCGTCGATCTTCGCCTTGAGCTCGCGGACGCGGGCCAGGAAATTCTCCAGCGTCGGGATCGTCGCCTCGATCCGCTGGGTGCGCAGGCCGAGTTCCTCGACCAGCCGCACGCAGCGGCGGCGCCGCCGGCCGAGCCGCGCCCAGGCATCGCGGCGCTCCGCCATCCGGCGCTTCTTGGACAACGCGATCCGGTAATCGGACTTGTTTTGCCGGATCAGCACTTCCAGCGTTCGCAGGTTGTGCGGCAGCCGGCCGAGGATCTGCTCCTTCTCGAGTCGGTCCGTCACCGACACCTGCACGGTGCGATCGAAGGGAAGTTCGCCGCGGTGCACCCGGGCCAGGACACGAAACGCCTGCTGGCAGACGTACTCGCACTCGAGCAGCTTGGCCCGGAACCGTGCCCGGGTGGTTTCGATCTGCCGGGCGAGATAGATCTCCTGGGCCCGGGTCAGAAGCGGGATCTCGCCCATCTGCGTGAGATACATCCGCACCGGGTCGTCCGACCAGTTCTCCACCTGCTCGGTGAGCATCTCCTCGCCGTCGGCGGATGCATCGGCTTCGGCCTCGGCCTCGGCTTCGATCTCGCCGTCCGGAAGGATGGCTGCCTCGCCGTCCTCGACCAGCAGGTCGGCATCGCTCTCCTCGGCGTCGACGACCTTCTCGGTCAGGTCCTCGACCTCGCGGGGCGTGGAAACGACGTCGTCTTCGAGTTCATCCAGCAGCGAATCGTACAACTCACGGCTCCTTCGTGGATCGATCGGGCAATTGTGCTTCGGCCGACTCAATGTCGAACCGCATGCCTCCGGGCGGGCACTGCATCATTCGTGTCGCCGACAGTGTGATTCAAGGCGCGGGCAAGTCCAGCGTCCTTCCCAGCCCCGCGAGGGAGTCCCGGATGGAGGCCTTGCGGACGCTCACCGGAGCAGGCCACGAGGCGGAATTCGGCCGCGGCCGCGATTTCCGGGGGCATCGGGGGTGTGGGCAAACTGGGCAGAGAATAGCAGGAATCCGTCGGCATGTGCGAGGGCTTCCGAGAGACCCACGATTATGTCGCCGCACCGCGATAAAGGCCAGTTTTTTTTCGGGAAAACCACGGTTTTTTTTCGGTCTGTGGCCGGTCGGTGGTAAGAAAAACCGGCCTGAGAATCTCTGCGGGCAGTCGGCGGCCGGCGTCGACACGAACGCCCCGTCGGTATCCTGGTCGGCTGCAGTTCGCCTGAAAGGCGGCTGCGCCCGGGGTCGTCCCCATGAAAGCAGCCTTCATCACCGCCGTCGGGCCGCCCGAAGCCATTCGCTTTGGCGAACTGCCCGAGCCTGAGCCGGGCCCGCGACAGGTGCTGGTCCGCGTCCGAGCCGCCAGCGTCAATCCGATCGACACGTATATCCGCTCCGGCGCGGTCGCGATGCCGCTGCCGTTTCCGTTCGTGGTCGGTGCCGATCTCGCCGGGGAGGTCGTGGCCGTCGGCGCCGAGGTCGATCGCCTTCGCCCCGGCATGCGGGTCTGGGGTTCGAATCAGGGAATGTTGGGCAGGCAGGGGACGACGTCCGAATACGCCGCGGTGGACGAACGCTGGCTGTACGAAACGCCCCCCGGCGTCACGGATCTGCAGGCCGCCGCCGCCGCGTTGGTCGCGCTCACCGCGCACCTCGGTCTCGTCGGCAGGGCGGCGCTGCGCGAGGGGGAGACGATCTTCGTGAATGGCGCCTCCGGGGGTGTCGGATCGGCGGTCGTGCAGATAGCCCTCGCCCTCGGCGCCCGCGTGATTGGCACGGCCGGCACGGAAGCCAAGCGGGCAACGCTGGTCGCGCAGGGCGCGGAGGCGATCCTCGATTACCGGCGGCCCGACCTCGTGGAGGCCAGCCGTGCGGTCGCCCCCGGAGGCGTGGACGTCTACTGGGAGACGCAGCGCGAACCCGATTTCGATCGGGCCGTCGCGCTGCTCGCCGACCGGGGCCGGATGATCGTGATCGCCGGCCGCGAGGCACGGCCCACGTTTCCTCTCGGGCCGTTCTACGTGAAGGGCTGCAGCCTCTCGGGCTTCGCCATGTTCAAGGCCGATGCCCACGAGCAGGCGGCGGCCGCCGCCGACATCAATCGCTGGCTCGCCGCCGGCAGTCTTGCCGTGCCGATCGACCGCGTGCTGCCGCTCGCCGCGACGGCCGAGGCGCATGCCTTGCAGGAGGCGTCGACCGTGGGCCGCTCGGCCGCACTGGCGGGAAAAATCCTCATCGAACCCGACACCTGAGCTGCTGACGCTGCGCGGCCGGCACGGTCCGTGCACGAAAAGACGATGCGGCGATCGCGCGCAGCCGACCGCCAGGCAGAAAAGACGCACCCCCCGCCCGGCCCCATGGAGCGATCGACATGCCGGCACCAGGTATCCGTCAACCGGCGGTCGCGGCGCTGCGGCGCCGGGCTGCCGTCGTGGCGGTCGTCATGCTGCTGCTCGTCGGGTGCTGCGGCGGAACCGGCGCGGCGCGTGCGGCGCCGCCGCGATCCCCCGGGGCACCCGCCCGGTTCTTCGGCCTCGAGGCCCGCGGCAGGCGGATCATCTATGTCTGCGACCGGTCGGCCAGCATGGGCGATCCGGACGGGCAGCCGCTGACCGCCGCCAAGGAGGAACTGCTCCGCAGTCTGGCGGAACTCGGTGACAGCCAACAGTTCGGGCTGATCTTTTACAACGAGCGGCTGCGGGTCTTCGCACCGACAGCAGGCCCCGTCCGCCCCGTGTTCGCTGCCGACGAGTCGCGGCGCCAGGCCCGGGCGTTCATCGACGACGTGCAGCCGGCCGGCGGAACGCGGCATGCCGAGGCGATCGCCGCGGCGCTGCGGATCGGCGCTGATGTGATCTTCGTCCTGACCGATGCCGATGCGGATCACGACCTCAGTGAGGGGGAGTTACGATCGCTGTCGCGGGCCGCCGCCGGCACCCGCGTCATGGTCGTGCAGTTCGGGGCCGCCGAGAACCGGCGGTCGCCGCGGCTGGCGGAACTCGCGGAGGGCACCGGCGGCGCCTACGCGGTCGTCGATCCGGCCGTGGCTGAGCGGTGAACGGCCGCGGCCCCGTCGGTCACGCGACGCCGCCGGGTAGCCACGCGCGATGCCGTTTGGCCGAGCCAGCCAGCCCGGTGGCCGAGCGGCCGCGTCAAGCGGGTCGGGGCGTGCGTCTCGTGCTACGTCAGCGCGGCAGCGGCGCCGGCAGCAGCTGCGGCTCGTCGGTGGCGACCGCCTCGTCGTAGTCGCCCGCTCGTGATGCCCCCTTCCGACCACCGACCATCGTTCCGAAGCCCGACGTGATCGACGACATGACCGCCCCGAACCGGCTCGACTTCTCCGGCTCGGCCTGCGGCGGCTCGCGCCACTGCCTGCCGGTGTCCGCACTGCCCCGCCGTGCCGAAGGCGCCGGCTGCCGTGACGGCGCCTGTGACTGGCGCGGGGCGGGCATCGGCCGTTTGGCCACCGGCTGCCTGGCGGGTTGCTGCTGCTTGACGGTCGGCATCGAGGGCCGCATGGACGGCGTCGGCCGGCCGGGTGCTCTCGGGGCGGGCTGGAGCGAGGCGGGAGCGGGCTCTAGCACCACCGCCGGCGGTTCCTCGTCCCGTTTGTCCACCAGCGTTTGCGGTGCCGCCGGCAGCGTCTTCCCTTGAGCCGCGGCCGCCGTGGGCATCGGTTCCACGTTCCCCTGCGTCGCCGTCGGCGGCTCCGCAGCCTGGGTGCCGTGGGGCGACGCCGTCGCGAAGAGCGAGTCGGCCTCTCGCGCGATGCGTTCCGGCACGACGAGATAGCGCACCATCCCGTCGGCTTGCTTGTGCCGTGGTTCATTTCCACGAGGCGGCACGGTGTCGGCCGAAGTCACGGTCGCCGTACCGGCGGCCGCTGGAGCAGGATCCGCGGTTGGCTTCATCACCGAGACCAGCGGCGGCTCGTCCTGCGGCGGCGGCACGACGTCGCCGGTATCCGCCGGTGTGGGCTCGTTCGGACCCCGCTGCACGGTGGCCGGCACGCTCTCCGGCGTGAATCGCGACACCGGCTCCGGCACGGTGTCTGGCGCGACGGCCGACACGGTGTCCGGCGGGATGCCGGAGGAAAGGCCCGCGGAGTTTGCCGGCATGGATGCGGGCAGTGGCTGGGCGACGACGGGAGCGGATGCATCGACAGCCGTCACGGTGGCGGATGTTTCGCCGGCCTGCTCGATCAGACCGCCAGGCGGCTGGTTCGGTGTGCCGGCCACCTGCTCCGGCGGACTCGGCTGCGGCACGGTCGGCCCCGGCGCGGCCTGTGTCGGCACTGCGACAGGGGTCGTCTCCGGCTGGCCGTCGTCAGCAGCTGCCCGGACCTGCGGTTCGGTCGTGGGCGTCGATTCCCCGACGGCGGGCACGAGCGGGGGAACGTCCGCGGAGGTGGGCTGAGTCGCCGCCGACCGCCGCACGGGGGCGGGCCCGGCCGGCGCCCAGAGATCGGTATCGGGTACGGTCGGCTCCTGTGCAGCGAATGCGTTCAACGCCGCGCCGGTTCCGTAGTCGGATGGACTGCCGCCGACTCCCGACACGGGCATGCCATCGGGACGCATGAGCTGCGCACCCAACAGCGGCTGGCCCTCCCGGAGCGGAATACGCAGCACGTAGCCCTCGAAGGCGTCCTCGGCACGGATGGCACTCGCGGGCAGCATCGCCTTGGGCCAGTTGCGCAGGCCGACATCCCAGACCGTCACGGGTGATCCCTGCGGCAGCGACCGCAGCGCCACGAAGATCGGCTCGCTTTCCACCAGCGGCTTGCCCTGCGTGCGCCACACATCCATCACGCTGTTGACGCCGACGGCTGCGGCGGCTCCGGCCACGAAGGCTGCCGCGAATACCATCGCCATCCGGGGGCGTTGCGAGACGGCGGCCTGAGGGCGGCTGCTGGATGGTTGCATGGCTGACTCGACCCTGCTGGCGAAATGGGTTTCCCGGGAGGAATCGACAGATTCGACACGACGCGTGCAACGGGCGGTCGTGTCGGCGCGTTTCCTTGCCGGCGTTTCGCAGAATGCCGCCTTCACCCCGTCGCAGCCGGCGGCAGGCGTTCACCATCCTGCCCGGATTCGCATGCCGAGGTGCCGGTCGCATCTCGACCCGTTAGCGAATCCGGATCGCCGGCTGGTCGGCGCCCGCGGCCGGGATCTCGGGGGCGAACAGCGGATCGATGCTCCGGGCCAGCGGCCGGATGACGAGCAGTCGCCGCGTCTTGGCGGCCGGCTGGGCGTCGCGAAACAGGGCGCCGCCCAGCGTCGAGGCATCGTCGGCGGTGCCGGCCACGACGAGCAACGCCGGCGGCGCGAGATCGAGCACGATGCCGAGGTCGTCGCGCCGGTGCCGCTTCTGCCCGGCCTCCATCCGCAACGTGCCTTCCTCCCCAACCCAGGTCCGCGCGCGCGGTCCGTGGCTGATCTCGGGGGTCAGGGTGATCAGGACGCGGCCGTCGGCCGCGGAGCCGTGCCGCATGTCGACCATGCTGCGGGCGGCGCGGCACGTCGTCCCCG
>JBKDUV010000076.1:0-4290 GCA_046339335.1 Planctomycetia bacterium
CCGTAGGAGACGCCACGCCGCCGCTCGCTGCCGGCGGCGGTGGTCGCGATCCGCTTCACGATGTCGAGGACTCGCGGCACCGCGTGCGGCTCGAGGCCGCCGCGGCAGACGGCGAGCGCCGCGGTGCGGATGTTGTCGGCACCAGCCGAATCGGGCACCGGCTCGGCGAGGACGATCTCGGCGGCGACGAGTTCGCCGGTGATCGCGCTCGGCATGCCGTAGACGCGGGCCTCGGCGATGCCCGGCACGCGCCGCAGAATCTCCTCCACCCGCTTCGGGTAGACCTTCGCGCCTCCGACCACGATCACGTCGCTGCGGCGGCCGGTGAACTCGTACCGGTCGCCGCGCCGCTCCACGAGGTCGCCCGTCGCCACCTCGGCCGTGTCGCGGGAAAGCTGCACGAGCAGTTCGCCGTCCCGCCGCATCGCGATCCGCACGCCCCCGGGAAGCGACTTGCCGAGCCAGGCGGCCGGGAAGCCGGGCAGGCCGTCCGCCACCCGAAACACCTCGCCAAGTTCCGTCGTGGCGTAGACCTGCGTGATCTTGGCGGCCGGGAAGGCCGCGCGGGCCTGCTCCAGGAGCGCGGCGTCCGCCGCTTCGCCGCCGAGCGTGATCCGGCTCGGGCCGCAGCGTGCGAGCAGGGGGCGATCCGCCGAAGTGATCAGCCGGCGCAGGAGCGTTGGCGTCGCGGGGAGCACCGCCACGCCCTCCGCGGCCATCGCCCGGGCCACGGTGTCCGGATCCCGGGAGTCCGGCACCACCAGCGTGCCGCCGGTGAGAAGCGCCTGCACCCAGACCTGGATGCCCGCCCAGCGGGTGACGTCGTAGACGAGCAGCCAGCCGAGCCCGTGCCACTGTTCGGCCAGGCGGGCGGCGGCGAGGAGCGAGTCCCAGGAATGCTGGACGAGTTTCGGCGGGCCGCTCGTTCCCGACGTGGCCACGACGACGTGTGCCGGCACGGTATCGAACTCGCAGCGCCGGCCCGACGCCGCGGCCGTGACGGTGAGCGAGTCGTCGATCACGATCCAGTCGCGGAGTTGCCCGACGAGGTCGCGGGAATCGTCGGCCACGAGGGCCACGGGCACGTGCTGCCGCCCGCAGGCGGCCGCTATGGCCACGAGCGATTCGGCCGTGGTCGCCCTGGCCACGACGCCCACCGGTCGAATGGCGTCGAGTCGCGATTCGACAGCGGCTATGGACGCGGCCAGCGCGCCGTAGGAGACGCCACGCCGCCGCTCGCTGCCGGCGGCGACGATGATCGCGGGACGGTCGGCCGCATGCCGCGCGATCTCGGTGATCGCGACTGCCAGCCGGTCCTCGACCGGCGCGTCAGGGATGCTCGATAAGGGTGTGCTCATGATTGCTCGAGGGCCGCGGTGTAGATGGTGATCAGGTCGGAGACGGTGCGGACCGGTTGACGAGGGCCGGAGGCGGGGGCCGTGCGGAACGGATCGATGCCCAGCGACCGCTCGAGCAGCACGATCGTCTGCGCCAGGTCGAGCGAGTCGAGGCCGACATCGGCCGCGAGGAGCGCGGCGGGCGCGATCGCACGCCCATCGCGACCGGTGTCCCGGAGGACGGTCAGGATGGCGGTCGTGACGGCGTCGGGCACGGGAGGTGTCACGGGTCGAACTCCGGCATGGTGGCCGAGCCGGGTGCGGAAACGCCCCGGCCGGTCAGGGCCTGACCGACCATTTGAAACAGCGTGGCCGAGACGATCCAGAGATCGGTGAAAAAACCGAACGGCCGGCGGACGAGCTCCACGTATTCGGCGTCCATTTCCAGCCGGTCCGGCCAGTCGAGCGAGTTGCGCCCGTGGATCTGGGCCCAGCCCGTCAGGCCGGGCCGGACGTCGAGCCGGGTGGCCTGCCGCGGCGTGTACCGCGGCACGTACCGCAGCGGCAGGGGCCGGGGGCCGACCAGGCTCATGTCGCCGCGCAGCACGGAGAGCAACTGCGGCAGTTCGTCGAGGCTCGTGCGGCGCAGGAGTCGGCCGAACGGTCCGAGCCGCGCCGCATCGCCGAGCAACCGGCCGTGGGCGTCGCGGGCTTCCGTCATCGATCGAAACTTGACCACGCGGATCGGCCGGCCGCCCCGGCCGGCGCGGTCGTCGCCGTGCAACACGGGCCGACCGAGCACGGCCCGCACCATGATCGCAAGGATCAGCATCAGCGGGGCGAGCAGCAGGAGCAGGAGCAGGGCGGCGACGACGTCGGAGGCCCGCTTCAGAAAGTCGGCGTAGAGCGACACGAAGTGAATCCGGCCGCCTACCGGGGCCGTGGTGCCGGCATCGCCGGCGTCTGCGATGCCTTGCCGTCGATGTTCTTTCGCTGTGCGAGCTGCTCCGTGCCGACCGTGAGCAGCGCCGCCAGCGCGAGGACGATCGTGGGCAGTGCCAGGCGGACGGGCACCGTCACCTCCCGGTCGATCAACGCCATCGCGACGCCTGCTCCGCAGATGGCCAGCACGGCATAGAGGATGGCCGCACGGCCGTGGTTGACGCCCGAACGAATGAGCCTGTGAAACAGGAACTCCCGGTGCGGCTGGAGCGGATTCTTGCCGTTCCAGATGCGGCGCAGGACCGACACGAGGGGATCGAAGATGAAGGGCCAAAGCACGAGGACGGCGGGCAGAAACAGCGCATCGCGCTGCTGGCTCGGGAAGAACAACGGCAACGCGGCGAACACCGTTCCCAGGAACGCGCTCCCGACGTCTCCCATGAAGATCCGGGCGGGGGTCCAATTGAAGACCAGAAATCCCGCCGCCGCCGCGGCCACGAAGCCGGCCACGAGCGTCATCGCATGGGCCCCGGCGAGCCAGGCGAGGACGGCCATGAAGGCCGCCGTGACGGTCGCCCCCAGTGCGGCCATGCCGTCGGAACCGTCCATGAAGTTGAAGGCGTTGATCATGCCCACGACCCAGACGATCGTGACGGGCCAGGCGAGGGCGCCGAGGGAAATCGGCTCGACACCCGGCAGGCCGAAGCCGGTGATCGGCCCGAGCGCGGCTGCGATCGCGACGCCCGCGGCGATCTGGATGAAGAGCCGGAGCACCGCATGCAGCGGACGGATGTCGTCGATGAATCCGACGATGGCGATCGCCAGGCTGGGCAGCAACAGGCCGACCACGATCTCGCCGGCGGCGTCCGGATACCGGACCGCCGTGGCGATCATCCCCAGGAGGGCCGTGGCCACGATCGCCAGGCCCCCGCCGCGGGCCGTCGGCAACGCATGGGCGCTGCGCCGATTGGGCAGATCCACGAGCCGCCAGCGGGTGCTCGCGATCACGATCAGGTCGGCCACCGCGGCCGAGACCACGAATGCCAACAGGCCGGCGCCGGACCAGAGCACGATCTCCAGCGAGTCGAGGGACGGAAACAGGTCATTCCCCGCCGCGTCGCTCATCGCAGCACCGCCGGGCGGGCGGCGACTGCCGCCCGGATCCTGCCGGCCACCGACCGGGCGACCTCGGGAGTGACGTGCACTCCCAGCGGCAGGGCGAGCACGGTGTCGGCCAGCCGCTCGGTGATCGGCAGAGACTGCCCCGGCCGCAGGAAGCCGGCAAAGGCCTCCATGCGGTGACAGCAGGGGGAGTAGTAGGCCCGCGTCTCGATCCCCTCGTCTGCCAGGCAGGCGTGCAGGGCCTGTCGGTCGATGCCGCAGCGGGCCGGATCGATCGCGATGGTGAAGTCCTTCCAGCTGCTGCGGGCCGCCGCGGGAATCTCCTGCAAGGAGATGCCGGGCAGGTCCCGGAGTTCGTCGCGATAGGCCGCCACTGCCGCGCCGCGGCGGGCGGCGACGTCGTCAAGCCTGGCGAGCGAGGCCCGGGCAAGGTGCGCCGAGATCTCGGGCATGCGGCCGTTCAGGCCCGGCAGCCGGCTGCCGTAACGCCCGTCGTTGCCATATTCCCGCCCCATGCGCACGAGGTCGGCGAGGCAGTCGCACGACGTGACGACGACCCCTCCCTCGCCGGCCACCACCAGTTTCGTCGGCGAGAGGCTGAAGACCTGCGCCAGGCCGCCGGCACCGACCTGTCTGCCGCGGTCGAGCGTGCCCAGGCCGTGGGCCGCGTCGACGATCAACGGCACGCCGGTGCGCCGCGAGATCGCCTCCAGGGCATCCATGTCGCACGGGCAGCCGAACGTGTGGCAGGCGAGGATCGCAGCGGTGCGTTCGCCGATCGCCCGCTCCACCGCTACGGGATCGATCGTGTAGTTCGCCGGATCGACCTCCACGAAAACGGGCTCGAGGCCGGCCCAGACGATCGCCGCCGGTGCGGCCAGGAAAATGA
>JBKDUV010000077.1:0-7865 GCA_046339335.1 Planctomycetia bacterium
AACATCCGCTGGGCGCTGCTCCACGGGATCGTGCTCGCCAACGCCCGGGCGATGGGGGAGTTTGGCGCCGTGTACGTGGTCAGCGGCCACATCGCCGGAGCCACCGACACGATGCCGCTGCGGGTCGAAAAACTCTTCCAGGAATACCGCACGCCGGCCTCGATGGCGGTGGCCAGCGTCCTCGCCGGCCTCGCCCTGGTCACGCTTGTGGCCAAGTTCGTCATCGAGCGCCGACTGGAGGCCGAATCCCGCGACCGGGATGCGGTCCGGACTGCCGAACAGGCCGGCGGCTGAACACCACCCTGACCCGAACCCGGGGAGGGGGATCGACGATGAGCATCCATGTCCGCGAGATCACAAAGTCCTTCGGCAGATTCAAGGCCCTCGACCGGGTGTCGCTCGAGGTGCCCGACGGCACGCTCCTCGCCCTGCTCGGCCCCTCGGGCTCGGGCAAGACGACGCTCCTGCGGATTATCGCCGGCCTCGAATATCCCGACGACGGCCTGATCGTCGAGGACGGCGCGGACATCACCGACCGCCACGCACGGCAGCGGGAGTTGGGCTTCGTTTTCCAGAACTACTCGATGTTCCGGCACATGAGCGTGTTCGAAAACATCGCCTTCGGCCTGCGGGTGCGGAAGACGCCGCGGGCGGAGGTGACGCAGCGGGTCGAGGAGCTGCTGCGGCTCGTGCGGCTGGAGGGGCTGGGCGGCCGGAAGCCGGCGCAGCTGTCCGGCGGCCAGCGGCAGCGGGTGGCGCTCGCCCGGGCGCTCGCCATCCGGCCGAAGATCCTCCTCCTGGACGAGCCGTTCGGGGCCCTCGACGCCAAGGTCCGCGTCGAACTGCGGCAGTGGCTGCGCCGGCTGCACGACGAGATCGGGATGACGAGCGTGTTCGTGACCCACGACCAGGAGGAGGCATTTGAACTGGCCGACGAGGTCGTGGTCATGAACCACGGGCGGATCGAACAACAGGGCACGCCAGAGGCCGTGTTCGACAACCCGGCGACACCCTTCGTCATGGACTTCCTCGGGCATGTGAACGTGTTTCACGGACGCGTCGAGAACGGCCGCGCCTTCTGGCACGGAATCCCCATCGACTACCCCGACTACCCACACGCCCAGGCCCGTGAGGCCAGGGTCTATCTCCGGCCCCATGAACTGGAACTCTCTCCCTTGACCGATCACGGCGCCCCCGTGGCCGGCAACGGCCACGATCGCGCCAGCCTGCCGGCACGCGTGGTGCGAGTTTCACGGACCGGAGCGATTACACGCGTGTCTTGCAGGCCCCACGGCTCGGAATCCGAGGTCCAGATCGACATCCCGACGGAAACGGCACGGGGTTTGCAAAGGGAGTTGGAGCCAGGGAAACATGTGGCGATCACACCCCGAAACGCCCGCGTGTTCCTCCCCGGTCCCGAGTACGTGATCTGAAAGACGCGAATCACCGCACGGCGACCCCAGCGATGAGCAACCCCGTCCACGATCCATCGAGCGCCAGTGACCGCGGCGACGGTGTGCCTTCGTCCGGCCGGCCGGACGCGGCGATCCGCCGGATCGGTGAGGCGCTGCACGGGCTCAAGTACGGTTCGGTGCTGGTGATCGTTCAGGACGGCGTCGTCGTCCAGATCGAGCGCACGGAGAAGATTCGTTTCGGCAAGTAACTCATCAGGTCACGAGTCCAAGAACAACGCACTCTCCCCAAAGCAGACAACCCGACGCGACTGACCGGAGGCACCGGAGGCACGCGACGGCTCGACAGGAGCCCTCGACATGTCCTCACCATCCGATCCCAAGAAGCCTGCCGCCGGTCACAAGCCGCCTTCTGCGGCAGCGGCCGCGGCTGCGGCCGCTGCCGGCAAGGCTGCCCCCCGTGTCTCGGTCCGCCACCGGGCAGCGAAGTCGGTGACCATCACGTCGAATGCCGCCGAGAAGGCGATCGAGAAAGTCCTCGAGCGGCGTGAACTGAAGCGGCAGGGAAAATTACCGCCGCCGAAGCCGGCGCCAACGCTGCTCCAGTCGGTGACCGACGAGATCAACTTCGTGATCCGCGGGTCGCTCGCACAGTTCGGCCTGCCACAGTGGGCCTTTCGCGTGCTGGTGCTCGTCGTCGTCACGGCCGTCATGGGCGTCGCCGTGGCCAAGATCGCGCTTCGCGACGGCCCGCCCTGCCCGGTGCATCCGCTCTCGGGCAGCCTGACGATCAGAGGTGCCGTTCCGGTTGGCGCGAGCGTCATACTTCACCCCCAGGGGCACGCCATCCCGGGCGACGGGGTGCCGATGGCCAGGGTGCGCGAGGACGGGACGTTCGCGTTCTCCACATTCGCTGCCGACGATGGCGCTCCCGCTGGCGACTACGTCGCCACCGTGCAGTGGTACCGGGTCAATGCCGACGGATCGGTGGGAGGGAACGCCGTGCCGGCACGCTTCGCCTCGCCGGCGAAGTCGCCCTGGACGGTGACCGTCGCCGCAGGCGGGACGTCCCTGGCCCCCTATCAGATCACACGGTGACCGCGACGGTTGCACCAGTCACGCGGCAACGGGCCGCAGCGAACGAGTTTTGATTTCAGGTTTCACCCCAGGAGAAGAGTCGATGCGACATGTCATTGGGTCCACGGCACCTGTCCCACCGCAGAGTCGGCCCGGGCGGGAAGGTTTCACGCTCATCGAGTTGCTCGTGGTGATCGCGATCATCGCGGCGCTTGCAGGCATTCTCGTGCCGGCCGTGCAGTCGGCCCGCTAGGCGAGCCGGCGGTCTCTGTGCGGCAACAATCTCAAGCAGCAGGGGCTGGCGATCCACGGATTCCACGACACCAAGCAGAAACTGCCCAGCGGTGGCCGTCCACCAGATGCATCCACGATCCGGTGCGGCGTCTTTGTCTACATGCTTCCGTGGTTGGACAATAATGCGCTGTGGCAGGCCTACGACACGAGCGTGACCTGGAGCGACCCCAAGAACCTCCCCGTCACGAGCGTGCGGATCCCGACCTTCGAATGCCCCTCTGCGCCGCGGCACAGCAACCAGCTCGACCACAACCCGGACGGCACGACCGGGTTCGGCACGGGCATCGTCTCGGTGGGCGATTACGGCGCGTCGCTGGGCATCGACCCGCGGCTGCCCGGGGCGGTGACCGGCACGGTGGTGATCTCTGGATCGACGTTCAACCGGGCTGACCTGATCATTCCCAGCGTGTCGATGACCTCGTCTGCGACGGGCGGGTTTACCAACGGCATGCTCCCGAAGAATGCGTCAGTCACCTTTCAGGACGTCACCGACGGCCTCTCGAACACGATCGCGATCTTCGAGTCAGGGGGGCGGCCGTACGTCTACCAGCGTGGCGTGCAGAAAAATGCCAGCCTCACGACTGCCCACACGAACGCCGGCGGCTGGTGCCGTCCGGCGAGTGACATCCTGTTCGCCGGCTCCTCGGCCGACGGCAAGACGATTCCGGGCGCGTTCATCAATCGAACGAACGGATATGACCATGCCTCGGAGAATTACGGGGCCAGCGGATATCCGGCGCCCTACGGTACGGAGGGTTCGAGCCAGCCCTACTCGTTCCACCCGGGTGGGTTGCAGGTGCTCGTCGGCGACGGGGCAGTGAAGTTCATCGACGAGAACATCGGGATCGAGGTGCTCGCGGCGCTCATCACCCGCAACCAGTCGGGTAAGGAGCGGAAGACGACGTTCGGGGGTCTGTAACGTCGAAGGTTGCTTCGCAGTCGCAGCCGCGGTGGCCGGGAACGGCCGCCGCGGCTGCGTCGCGTTTGGTGTCGCGCCGTCGCAGCCGACATGGCGTCTGCTCCGGCTTGCTGGTTTTCGCGCCGTCGCAGCCGACAAAGCGTCTGCTCCGGCTTACGGTCGCCGGGCAAAGCCCGGCTCCCGGCGGTGCTAACGAGGCGCGGGGGTCGGCAAACGGTCGAGGAGCGTGAGGCTTTGCTTGTTTTCGCGCCGTCGCAGCCGACAAAGCGTCTGCTCCGGCTTACGGTCGCCGGGCAAAGCCCGGCAGTTTGGAGTCACGTCGGTTGTTTGCAGCCGGAGGATCGGCGGAAGCTCGAGGAGCGTGAGGCTATCCTGCCTCAGCGACGAGACTTCTGCCGTCCTCCGGCGGCTTGGGCCACTGGGCCGATTTTCGAGACGTCTTAGCCAACGCGGCGTGTGCTTCACGTTCCCGTTGCCGCACGAATCAGCAAGGGAGGAAGGCTGGGTGAATTCAAGCGATCGTGCCGGTTGTGACGATAATCCCGTCGGGTGTTTCACAATGCCGACCCGGAAGACGGGAGGCGGCACCCGACGCGATCGCCGTCTGACCGGAGAAACCGGAGAACTCCTTCTGAAGGGGACGACCCCGCCGTGTTTCTCACCCGGTTCCTCCACTCCGCCGGACAAGTTCTGAGCTTGCTCGTGATCCTCGCGGCGGCTGCCAGGGCGGCGGACCTCGACCTCGCGGCGGCCACCGCTCCGGAACCGCCGGCGGGCTTCTTCTCGGACGCCGAGCCAGCGGCGGTGCTCGAATTGCCATCCCCGGCCCCGGACCTGCCCCGCGGCGTCGCCGGCGAGTTGGAACGCCTGCAGCGGCAAATCGACGAACTGCGGGCTGCGCAGGAGCGGCCGGCGAGCAGCCAGACACAGGCCAGTGCCGTCGCGACGCCAGCGGGCAAGGAAAAAGCGTCGAAAGACAAAGCCGGCAAGGAAAAAGCCGGCACCGTCGATGACCGGGTTGCAGCCATCGAGAAACGGCTTGGCAAACTCAATGCCGCCGCAGACAGGAAAAAAGCCGACGACGCCAAGAAGCCGTCGCTCGTCGTCTCCGGGCAGGTGCAGGCCGACCAGGTGTACTTCGGCCAGGGGCCCGTCAGCCGGGCGAGCGTCGGCGACCTCCAGGACGGTGCCCAGTTTCGCCGGCTCCGCATCGGCGCCCGCGGTACCACGTTCGAGGTCCTCGAGTACTCGCTGGGGGTCGACTTCGCCCTCGCCAACCAGCCCAGCTACCTCGACAACTACCTGGAGTGGAAGCAGCTGCCGTGGCTGCAGAACGTCCGCGCCGGCCACTACTTCGAGCCCTTCTCGCTGGAACGGGTCACGCAGAACCGCAACAACACGTTCATGGAGCGGTCGCTCGTCGACACGTTCGCCCCGGCCCGCAACATGGGGGTCATGGCCTACGGCAACACCGAGAACGAGCTGGCGACGTGGGCCATCGGCACGTTCCGCACCAACTCCGACAACACGGGCAACGACTCGTTCGACAGCGGCCAGGCGCTGACGATGCGCGGCACCTGGCTGCCGTGGTGGGACGAGCCGAGTGATGGCCGGTTCTACATGCATCTGGGCTGTGCCTACAGCTACCGCGCCACGGCGCAGAACCAGGTCCGCTTCCGCAACACGCCGGAGATCCGCAAGCAGCAGCCGGCCAACGTCCCCGGCCCGGTGGGGCCGCCGAGCCCGAGCAACTACATGAACGGCATGCCGGGTCCGTTTGCCCCGATCTTCGTCGACACGGGCAACATTCCCGCCCGCAACTTCCAGCTCTTCGATCCCGAGTTCGCCCTGATCATGGGCCCGGTGTCGCTGCAGTCGGAGTATGCCTTCGCCTTCGTCGAGCAGATCGGCGGGCCGCCGCTGTTCTTCAACGGCTACATGGCGCAGCTGAGCTGGTTTCTCACCGGCGAGCACCGCCCCTACGATCGCAAGCAGGGGATCCACAAGCGGGTCGAGCCATTTGAGGATTTCTTTCGCGTCCGGACACGTTCGCAGGGCATCCAGACCGGTCTCGGCGCCTGGGAAGTCGCGGCCCGGTTCTCGAACATCGTCCTCAACGACCACAACATCCGCGGCAACAACCTGACCGACTTCACCTTCGGACTCAACTGGTATTTGAATCCCTACACCCGCTGGAAGTTCAACTACATCCGCGCCTTCCTCGAGGACGACCGCAAGGGCAACAGCCTCACCGACGCCTACGGGATGCGGATCGACTTCGATTTCTGAGCGCCGATTACAAAGGGCGGCGGTTCGCCGCGGCGGTCAGTTGGCCTGGAGGGCCTCGACGCTGTTGATGTGGATCAGGGCGCAGGTGACCGTGCGGTCCTCGTCCGGGTAGCCGACGATCACCCGGGTCTTCATCACGATCGCACATTCGGGATGACGGATCTCGTATGACTCGCCATTCGACATCCGGATGATGAACGGCTCGAAGGGCTGTCGGCGGAGGTGTTCCTTGATCGTCTCGGCGTTCATGGTGGGGCTCCTGAACGGTTCAAGAAGTGAGCATATGAACAATAGGGCGGCAGATGGTGTCGCATGGAAATCTCCAACGCTCGTCGAGCAGCCGCCGGCCCGGGTTCGTTGGGCACGAGGACCGCGTCACTTCGTCGCGACGAGGAAGTGGCAGATGTCGCCGTCGCGCATCTCGTAGTCCTTCCCCTCGACGCGGAGTTTGCCGGCGGCGCGGATCTCCTTCTCGCTCTTGAAATGCTCGAGATCCTCGAGGGCGTAGATCTCCGCCCGAATAAAACCCTTTTCGAAGTCGGTGTGGATCACGGCCGCCGCCTGCGGGGCCAGCGTGCCGACCGGGATCGTCCACGCCCGGACCTCCTTCTCGCCCGCCGTGAAGTAGCTCTGCAGGCCGAGCGTGCGATAGGCCGCCCGGGCGAGGACGGCGAGGGCCGGCTCGGTAAGCCCGGCGCCGGCGAGCATCTCCCCCCGGTCCGCCTCGTCGAGTTCGGCGATCTCCGCCTCCAACTTCGCGCATACCGGCACGACCTCGGCGCCCGCCTTGGCCGCCGCGGCGCGGACGGCCTGCACCAGCGGCCCGGTGCCCGCCAAGTCTCCCTCGTCGACGTTGGCCACGTACAGGATCGGCTTGGCGGAGAGCAGGCCGAGCTCGCGGACCGCCTTCTTGCCCGCCTCGTCGAGGACCATCGTCCGCACCGGTTTTTCCTCTGCCAGGTGGGCGAGGCAGGCGCGGATCACGTCGACCTTCGCCTTGGCATCCTTGTCGGGACCCTTCGCCGCCCGCTCCGCCTTGGGGAGGAGGTTTTCCAGGTGCTGGATGTCGGCGAGGAGGAGCTCGAGCTCGATCGTCTCCATGTCGGACACCGGATCGACTTTTCCCGCGACGTGGATGACGTCGGGATCCTCGAAGCAGCGGACGACTTGCAGGATCGCGTCCACCTCGCGGATGTGGGCGAGGAACTTGTTGCCCAGGCCCTGACCCTCGCTCGCCCCCTTCACGATTCCGGCGATGTCCACCAGCTTGAGCGCCGCCGGGATCACCTTCTGCGGGGGAATGAACCGGGTGATCCGCTGCAGGCGGTCGTCGGGCACGCTCACCATCCCCTCGTTGGGCTCGATCGTGCAGAAGGGATAGTTGGCGCTCTGCGCCGCCTTCGACTGCGTGAGGGCGTTGAAGAGCGTGCTCTTGCCGACGTTCGGCAGTCCGACGATGCCTGCTTCCATGGGGGCTCCGGGCGTGATGGGTCGAGGGGCGGCATCATAGCAGGCGTGGTGCGGGTTCACCGCCATGGCCGTGGTCCCGGGCGGGGATTTTGGCCCGCTCGCCGGCCGCGGCCGGATCGCGTACAAGGACGGGCATGACGCGCCGCATCGCCCTCCTGCCCGCCCCGTTCTTCGACCGGCCGGCCGACCGGGTGGCGCGGGACCTGCTCGGCGCCGCTCTCGTTGTACGGACTTCCGATGGCAGTCTCAGGCGGCACGTCGTTCACGAGGTCGAGGCCTACCTCGGCGGCCACGACCTCGCCTGCCATGGATCGAAGGGGATGACGCCCCGCAACGCCGTGATGTTCGGCCCGGCGGGTCGCTGGTACGTGTACCTGTGCTACGGCATGCACTGGATGCTCAAC
>JBKDUV010000078.1:0-2996 GCA_046339335.1 Planctomycetia bacterium
TCGCCGAGGGCCTCAATAGCAAGATCATGGCCATCAAGCGTCGGGCAGGGGGCTACCGGAACGTCGGCAACTTCAAGGACGTGATCTACTTCTACTGCGGTGGTTTACGGCTCTACCCATGAAGATCCCGGATGGACCCAAATTCTTTACTGGGCAACGGACATGCTTAGCTAAATACTTCATGATTGAGGGAATATCGTCTGGTGCCGCAGCACCAGCAACCCCGATCGAGTCCTCACCACACCGGCGAATCATCAGGTCGATGACTTTCCACCTTTTGTTGATCGATGCTTCCCATGATTGGTGATTCGCTTCGACATATGCTTGCATCTTTCCTGCTCGCGATGAATTCCAACGAGCATCGGCTATGAGGTCTGTGGATTCAGAGAGTGCGGCATCAAAGTGGTACTTTAAAGGCCGCGGGGCACTTTTCTTAAGCTCACGAAGGCGGTCTCGCTTGACTCGTAGGACAGTCAATGAATCCTCCGCCGAGCACTCCAAGAAGTTCTTGAGGCACTTCAGAAGAGCCTCCAGCGATTTCACGTCTGGTGCGATAGGCTTTCCGAGCACGACCGGCAAACCGGTTCCGTGCTCCACCTGGTACACACGGCCTCCAGCAATAACGATCGCATCGCCGGTTTCAGTTGTGGCAATGGCCCGCCAGTGGGATTGCCATCCGCGCCATCGCCTTGGGGTGAACAGTCTGGCAGCCTCCTTGTCGCTTCTGAGGAACTTCCATCCCAGGATGGGAATCGTGCTGCCTGCAATCGCTCGGAAAGAGCTGCCCATTGTTCACCTTCGCCGAACGACTGAGCTGATCAGCGGCGGACCATCGGCTCAGCCACTCCGCTGGATTCTATCCGCCGTCTGATCCAGCGATTGGTTCAGCGTTTTCAACTTGCGGGCCATTTTCCGCCCACCACTCACGTAGGCGTGGATTGATTCGCTGCCACCCGACGCCGTGATAGGAAGGCTTGCACATCTCCACAACTACTACCGCCACCGTCACGCACACGGACACAATTACCGTCGCCAACCACCCCGGTGCGCCCCAGGTCACCGTGGATGCGGCGAGGATCAAGAAGACGCCTGCCCACAGCAATTCCATCGGGCGGGATATTCGGAACACATTGCAGAAGAGAAAAAAGTGGGCCACGGGTAGCCCGATGGCGATGGCCCATGAGGGGGCGATGGATGCGGTCGCCACCGCTGCGATAGCGCCGACGGCCAGAACGCCAACGTCCAAGGCGGACAGTCGGAAGCCGGGGGAGAACTTTGCGACTGCCACTCGCTACTCCGCCCTCGCTGAACGACCGCGATCAGCTGCTCGCAGGCAAAGGATTATCCATTCCTGAGGATTCTATCGCGAGTCTGCTGCATCGCTTGGTTATCCGAGATTCGCTAATCGCCAGGCGTTAAGCCGCTCGACCATGCCCTCCATGAAGACGGAATCGCTCAGACTCCGAACATAATCCTCAGCTGGCCGCGGCAGGTCCTCCGCAAGAAACCGCCGCCCATACTCCGCTTCATTGAGGCGAGATAGGGCCAGAGATCGCACGAAGCGATGCGGGTCGCTGAGTAAATCGATAAGCATGCGAATCGAGCGGACATCGCCTAGCCACAATACTTGGTCCATGTGCGCAACTTTTAGCGCTTCGTCATCGGCTGCAATCATCTTCGCAAGGAGGCCTGGAAAACAGGGGTCCCGGTTGATCTTCCAAAGTGCACCGGCGATTGTTAGACGGCGGCTCAGATCCTTGGCGTTAGCCCAGGGCAATCGCATCTTAATCGCCCTGTTTTCCAGTGAGAATGCCTTCCAAGACGTCGTTACACCATCCTGCCTGGAGTCGCTTGCCTCGAATGGAGCACTTTTTCACTGAAGTGTCCCGTTTGAGAATCGAGAGCGCGAGCCTCCGAAAGGCGCCCGCGATTTCGGGAGCGCTGCCGAGGCGGATGCGGCTTTTGTCCTCACCGAAGGTCACGTCGAGGGACCAGTGCAATGAGTTCTCAATGCCCCAATGTCCCCGGATATGTTTGGCGAGCCGCTGCACCGATGGCGGCAGGCTACTGATGAAGAACACCACTTCATGGGAATCGGTACCGTTCAGCTCCCGCTCCCGGTAGACCATCCCTATGGTCCGCAGGTCAGCCCAGTCTCCTGTGTCGCGGAGCGACTTGGGGGCTGGCATGACGAAGTACTCTCGCCGCTCGATGCGGCCATGCCCGGACTCGGTCTTCGTGAGCCGCCGCAGCCCGGGCACGTTGTAGTCCTTGTCGCCAGCGTCCTCGAAGCACTTCTGAATCTGCTCGTGCAGCATGGGCTGGTTGCGCTTGACCGTCAGTACGTAGTCGGCACCCTTGTCGCAGATCGCTTGGGCCGTCTCCTTCTGGCAATGCATGGCATCCAGCGTCACGACTGCTCCCGTCAGCTCGAGGAGATCCAAGAGCTTCGGCACCGCCGTGATCTCGTTCGAGCCTTCGTCGACTGCCACTTGACCAAGGCAGACTTGCAGATCACTGGACCACGCGTTGAGCAGGTGCAGGGCGTCTTTGCTGGCAGCCGTCTTGAACGAAAGCCGCAGCGTCTTGCCATCGAGCCGAACGCCGTGATCCGAAATCGCCGTGTTGAGCGACCGAATCCATCGTTGCAGGCAGGCGTAGAACTCAGACGTGTCGAGTCGAGCGAAGACCCTCCCGAACGTATCGTGCGAGGGAATGCCGTTGGGAAGCTCGAGAAACCGGGCAAACCATTCCCTCTTCTTCTTGCCGAACCGCTCGACGTCAGCCCATCCCTCCGCCCCGCAGATTGCCGCGCACAAGGCGATGGCCACCATGTCGATCAGCAGGTGGCGCTTCGTCCGCGTCATCCGCGGGTCGGTCAGGTCCTCGAAGTGTGAAAGAATTACTGGCGTCGTTGAAACAATCACAAGTCGTCCTCCATGACAAAGGCCAGGTGGCGCGCGGCCACCGCCGCCCGCTTGCCTTTCGACGACTCA
>JBKDUV010000079.1:0-7272 GCA_046339335.1 Planctomycetia bacterium
CGGCTGATCTGCGGCCGGCGCCGCTCGCGCCACAGCATGCACGCGGAGCCGGCCGCCGCCGCGGCCGCGCCGCTTGCCAGCGTCCACAGCGGCACGATGCGATCCTGCTGCACCTCGTCCCGGTCGCGGGCCCCCTCGGCGAGATCCGCTGCCGGCAGGCCCGCCGCCCGCCGCACCCGCGCGTCGGCCGCCGCCTGCCGGCCGAGGAACCGACCCTCCACCTGCCGCTGGCGGATGGCGAACTTGGGGGCGATCAGGCCGATGGCGAACAGTGCGGTCAGGGAGAACGCGAGCCCCCAGAACCAGGCGCTGTCGGTCAGTGGTCCCGGGCCGGTTCGATCCGGTGCATCCATGCCTGCAGTGTATGCCGGCGGCTCGCCGCCGGGCATGACGCGGTCAGGCGCAGCCCGGCCAGCGGCCCTGGACGTCGCGGCCGGCGTAGATGCCGCCGTCGCCGAGCGACTCCTGGATTCGCAGCAGCTGGTTGTACTTCGCGATCCGGTCGCTCCGCGACGCCGAGCCGGTCTTGATCTGGCCGGTGGAAAGCCCGACGGCGAGGTCGGCGATCGTCGCGTCCTCGGTCTCGCCGCTGCGATGGCTGGCGATCGAGGTGTAGCCGGAACGGTGGGCGAGCTGCACGGCGGCGATCGTCTCGGTCAGCGTGCCGATCTGGTTGACCTTCACGAGGATGCTGTTGGCGATCCCTTCGCCGATGCCGCGGGAGAGCCGCTGCGAATTGGTGACGAACAGATCGTCGCCCACGAGCTGGACCCGCTGCCCGAGCTTCTCGCTGATCAGCTTCCAGCCCGTCCAGTCGTCCTCCGAGCAGCCGTCCTCGATCGACACGATCGGATACCTGCCCGCCAGGTCGGCGAAGAAGTTCACCATGCCGGCCGAATCGAAGGTCTTGCCCTCGATCGTGTAGCTGCCGCTCTTGGCGTCGTAGAGCTCCGTGGCCGCGACGTCGAGCGCGATCGCGATCTGCTCGCCCGGCACGTAGCCGGCGTTGCCGATCGCCGCCAGGATCACTTCCAGCGCCTCGGCACAGGTGCCGATGTGGGGCGCGAAGCCCCCCTCGTCGCCGACCGCGGTGGCGAGCTTCTTGTCCTTGAGCACCTTCTTCAGGGCGTGGAACGTCTCGACGCCGGCCCGCAGGGCGTCGTCGAAGCGGTCGAAGCCCAGTGGCATGACCATGAATTCCTGGACGTCGAGCGGATTGTCGGCATGGGCGCCGCCGTTGATGATGTTCATCATCGGTGCGGGCAGGATGCGGGCCGTGGCCCCGCCGAGGTAGCGATAGAGTGGCAGGCCGCAGTGCTCGGCCGCCGCGTGCGCCACCGCCAGCGAGACGCCGAGGATGGCGGTGGCCCCCAGTTCCTTCTTGTTCGACGTGCCGTCGAGCTCCAGCATCAGCTCGTCGATCGTCGTCTGGTCGAGGGCGTCGCAGCCCTCCAGTTCCTCGGCGATCCGCGTGTTGACGTTCTCCACCGCTTCCAGCACGCCCTTGCCGAGATACACCCCCTTGTCGCCGTCCCGCTTCTCCCAGGCCTCGTGGGCGCCCGTGCTGGCACCGGAGGGGACCGCCGCGCGACCGAAGGCGCCGTCGGCGAGGGTCACGTCGACCTCGATGGTGGGATTGCCGCGGCTGTCGATGATCTGACGGGCGTGAATGTCGGCGAGCGTGGACATGGTGATCCTCGGGGGGCTGCGGGACGAAACCGCGGCAATTGTGCCAGTCTTCACCCGCCACGCAAGGCCCGCAGCTGTCCTCCCGTCCGCCCCCGGGGTATCCTCGACGTGACTCGAGTCCCTCCCGATCGACCCCGCGCACACCCATGTTCACAGGCCTCGTCGAATCGCTCGGGCTCGTCATCGCGGCCATCCCCGAGCCCCCCGGCCTGCGGCTGGCGGTCGAGGCGCCGGAGGTGGCCGCCGACGCCCGGCTCGGCGACAGCGTCTGCACAAACGGCTGCTGCCTGTCGGCGGTACGGATCGACGGCGACCGGCTCGAGTTTCAGCTCGGCCCCGAGACGCTCGCCAGGACGACGCTCGGCGGCCTGGCCGCCGGTGCGGCGGTCAACCTGGAACGGTCGCTGCGGGTCACGGACCGTCTCGGCGGCCACATCGTGACCGGTCACGTCGACGGCGTCGGCCGGCTCGAGTCGCGGGTCGACGACCGCGACTGGTCGACCTGCCGATTCTCCGCCCCCCCTGCCCTGCTCGCGCAGCTGGCGGTCAAGGGCTCGGTGGCCGTGGACGGCGTGAGCCTGACGGTGGTCGAGGCCAACGCCGCCTGGTTCAGCGTGGCGTTGATCCCGCACACGCTGGAGCGGACGACGCTCGGCCGGCTCGCCGTCGGCGACGCCGTCAACCTCGAGACGGACCTGCTCTTCAAGTACGTCGCCCGGCTCGCGGAGGCCCGCGTCGCGGCGCACGGCCGATGACGCACGACGCCGGCAGCGACCAGCCCGGAGCCGCACCGCGGCAGACGACCGCCTATCTCAAGCGGCTGTTCTCCCAAGTCGGCTTCACGATCGACCCGCGGCGCGGCCAGAACTTTCTCGTCGACCTGAACCTGGTCGATCTCGTCGTGCGCACGGCCGCCATCGCCGCCGAGGACGTCGTCCTCGAGGTCGGCACCGGCACCGGCGTCCTCACCGAGCGGCTCGCGGCCGCTGCCCGGCGGGTGGTGACGTGCGAGATCGACCCGCGGCTGGCGCAGCTCGCCCGTGACCGGCTCGTCGATCGCGACAACGTCACGTTCGTCGAGGGGGACGCGCTCGCCGGCAAGCACCGCGTCGCGCCGGCCGTGCTGGAGGCGATCGCTGCCGGACTCGACGCCGCGCCCTCCGGCCGCCTGCTCCTCGTGGCCAATCTCCCCTACTGCGTGGCCACGCCCGTGATCTCCAATCTTCTCGCCCTGCCCCGGCCGTTCGCCCCCGCCGTGGTCACCGTGCAACGCGAGATGGCCGAGCGGATGACGGCTGCGGCGGGCGCGACCGCCTATAACGGCCTCTCCGTCTGGGTCGGGGCCCAGTGCCGCGGCACGATCGTGCGCATCCTCCCGCCGAGCGTCTTCTGGCCGCGGCCCGCCGTCGAGTCGGCGATCGTCCGGCTCGACCTGGAGCCGGAGCGGCGTGCGGCCAGCGCCGATCTGCACCGCTTCCATGCCTTCGTCCGCGATGTCTTCTGCCACAGGCGAAAGCTGCTCCGCGGCGTGCTCACGCGGCTCGCCGGCGGGGAGCGGGACCGGGCACGGCAGGCGATCGACAGGCTCTTCAACGACCTCGGCCTCACGGCCGAGGCCCGCGCTGAGGAGATCCCGCCGGACCTGTTCGTCCGCTTGGAACAGGGGTTCGCCCAGGCGTTTCCCCCTGCCTGACCGGCGCCGCCGGCAGCGGTCGTCGTCCGGCAAGACTCCCACCGTCCCCTCCGGCCGGCGGATGGGCCGGTGATGGGCCGGAAAAACACCGCGAAACCACCGGTTCCCGGCGGCTGATCCGGAACTTCCGGTTGTCCCGGCTGGACGGGTAGACTGTGGCGTTCCCGGGACGCTCCTGCCGAATCCCTTGCTGGACAGGATCCCCTGCTGGCCGTGCCCGAGTGCCGGCCACGGGCCGTTCCCGCGGCAGAGGAGAGTGCGGAGGCTTCCCCGGCAGTGAATCCCAATCCCACGAGCGAAGCCTCGTTCGCCCCGACGATCGTCGATCTGCTCCGGCAGCGGGCCGCCTACCGCCCCCACGACCGGGCCTTCACCTTCCGCGTCGACGGCGAAAACGAGGAGCTGAACATCACCTACGCCGAGCTCGACCGGAAGGCCCGGGCGCTCGGCGCCTGGCTCCTGGACCGGGGGATGGTCGGCAAGCGGGTGCTCCTCCTCTACCCGTCGGGCCTCGATTTCATCGCCGCCTTCATGGGCTGCCTGTATGGCGGGGCGATCGCCGTTCCCGCCTACCCGCCGCGGAAAAACCGCTCCGTGGAGCGGATCGAGGGGATCGCCACCGACGCCGACGCCGCCGTGGCGCTGACGACCCGCGACGTCCTCGACCG
The DNA here is from genome assembly GCA_046339335.1 of Planctomycetia bacterium. GTDB lineage: Bacteria > Planctomycetota > Planctomycetia > Pirellulales > UBA1268 > QWPN01. The sequence continues at coordinate 4,051 of JBKDUV010000079.1, forward strand.
CTTCGACGGACTGCGGGCCGCCGCCCCGAGCCTCGAGCACCTCGTCTGGCAGGTCGATTCCGAGCTCGATCCGGGCTGGGCCGACCGCTGGGAGCGGCCCGACATCGCGGGCGAGACGCTCGCCTTCCTGCAATACACGAGCGGCTCGACCGGCATGCCGAAGGGGGTGATGCTCTCGCACGAGAACCTGCTCCACAACTCGCTGCGGATCATGCAGGCGTTCGAGATCACCCGCAGCCAGTCGGGCGTGTTCTGGCTGCCGAGCTTCCACGACATGGGGCTGATCGGCGGCATTCTCGTGCCGCTCTACGGCGGGAAGTTCAACGTGCTCATGTCGCCGGTCGCCTTCCTGCAGAAGCCGCTCCGCTGGCTGCAGGCGATCGCCAAGTACCGGGCGACGATCAGCGGCGGTCCGAACTTCGCCTACGAACTCTGCGTTCGCAAGACCACGCCCGAACAGCGGGCCGCCCTCGACCTGTCGAGCTGGTCGCTGGCCTTCAACGGCGCCGAGCCGGTGCGGGCCGAGACCATCGACGCCTTCTGCGACGCGTTTGCCCCGAGCGGCTTCCGGCGGCAGGCTTTCTACCCCTGCTACGGGCTCGCCGAGAGCACGCTCATGGTCACCGGCGGCATGAAGTTCGAGCCCCCCGTGATCCGCAGTTTCGACACCGCCGCGCTCGAGGCCGGCGCTGCGCTGCCCAAGCCCGCGGCCGGCACGGCCGCCCGCCGCCTCGTCGGCAGCGGCCGCGAACTCGACGGGCAGGACGTGCTGATCGTCGATCCGCAGACCTGCGAGGCCCTGCCGCCGGGCCGAGTCGGCGAGATCTGGGTCAGCGGCCCGAGCGTGGCCCAGGGCTATTGGAACAGGCCCGACGAGACGCAGGCCACCTTCGGCGCGACGCTCGCCCAGGGGGAGCCGATCTCGGCCCCGCAGGGGGTGAGCAAATGGCGGCCGAATCCGGGGCCCTACCTGCGGACAGGCGACCTCGGCTTTTTCGACGACGGCGAACTGTTCGTCACCGGCCGGCTCAAGGACCTGATCATCGTCCGTGGCCGCAACCATTACCCGCAGGACATCGAGCGGTCCGTGGAGGAGGCCAGCGGACTGATCCGTGCCGGATCGGTGGCCGCGTTCGCGGTCGACGTCGACGACCGCGAGCGGGTCGTGGTCGTGGCCGAGGTGGAACGGGGCCGGCGCGACGCCGCGGAACTCGGCGACGCGTTCGAGGCGATCCGCCGCCGGCTGGCCACCGGCCACGAACTGGCCGTCGAGGGCATCGTGCTCGTGCGGCCCAACAGCATTCCCAAGACGTCCAGCGGCAAGATCCAGCGGCATGCGGCCAGGCGGCAGTTTCTCGACGGCAGCCTTGAAGTGATCGAGCAGCACGTCGCCTGGCTCGCACCGCTGCAGCCGGCCGCGGCCGGCCCCGAGCAGCCCCGGCTGGCCCGCATGCGGCCCGTCGGCGAGGCGGCCCGGCCGCACCGGCCCGACCGCGAACTGCCGCAGGAAATCGTGCAGACCGTCTTCGAGCACGTCCGGCGGATCGCCAAGGAGCGGGCCGGCAGCCTGACACTCGACACGAACATCGTCGAGCTCGGCCTCGACTCGCTGGAGCGGATGGAGATCGTGGCCAGCCTCGAGGAGGCCTTCGGCGCCCGCTTCCCGGAGCAGGTGCTGCCGCAGATCGAGACCTGCCGCGAGGTCACGGAGGCGATCATCGACCACATGCCCGTCGAGGGCCTGGCCAAGGTTCAGTCGGCCCGGGTCGTCGCCGAGATCGCCGCGGATTCCTACCGCATCGAGGAGTTCCCCGAGGTACGGGCGCTGGAGCAGAACTTCGCGATGGTCCGGGACGCGGGCCTCGACAACCCCTACTTCAGCCTCCACGAGGGACTGACGAACGACCGGACGGTGATCGGCGGCCGGGAGATGATCAGCTGGGCCACCTACAACTATCTCGGCATGTCCGGCGAGCCCGAGGTGGCGACGGCGGCAAAGGCGGCCATCGACCGCTTCGGCACCAGCGTCTCGGCGAGCCGACTGGTGTCGGGGGAGAAGACGATCCACCAGGAACTGGAGCGCGAGATCGCCCGTCTGCTCCGCACCGAGGACGCGATCACGTTCGTCGGCGGCCACGCCACCAACGAGACGGTGATCGGCCACGTCGTCGGCCCGGGTGACCTCGTCCTTCACGACGCCCTGGCACACAACAGCCTGCTCCAGGGAGCGGTGCTCTCCGGGGCCCGACGCCGGCCGTTCCCGCACAACGACTTCGCCGCCGCCGAGGCGATCCTCGGGCAGATCCGCGGCCAATACCGGCGCGTGCTCCTTGTCATCGAAGGCATCTACAGCATGGACGGCGACTTCGCCGACCTGCCGAAGTTCGTCGGCGTGGCCCGGCGGCACAAGGCGCTCCTGATGGTGGACGAGGCCCACTCGCTCGGCGTGATGGGGCCGCGCGGCCGGGGCATCGGCGAGCACTTCGGCGTCCAGCCCGGCGACGTCGACCTGTGGATGGGGACGCTCTCCAAGGCGCTGGGCAGCTGCGGCGGCTACATTGCCGGCAGCCGCACGCTCGTCCGCTGGCTGAAGTACACGGTGCCGGGCTTCGTCTACAGCGTCGGCCTCCCCCCGGCGGCGGCCGGCGCGGCGCTCGGGGCCATCCGGCTGCTCGACCGGGAGCCGCAGCGGGTGGAAAAACTCCACGCCAACGCCCGGCTGTTCCTCCAGCTCGCCCGGGAGGCGGGGCTCGACACCGGCGTGTCCGGCGGCTCGGCGATCGTGCCGATCATCCTCGGCAACTCGCTGAACAGCCTGCGGTTGTCACGGGCGCTCTTCGCCCGGGGGATCAGCGTGCAGCCGATCCTCTATCCGGCGGTCGAGGAGCGGGCCGCCCGGCTCCGGTTCTTCATCACCTCGCGGCACACGCCCGACCAGATCCGGCGCACGATCACGGCGCTGCAGGAAGAACTGGCGAAGATCGACCCCGGGTACGCCCGCCGGTCGGCATAGCACGGAAGAAACGCGGACGGGGGCGATTGCCTTCCTGGAGAAGCGGTCTCGTTCCTTTTTGGTTCCTCAGCAGAATCTGTGGGTAAAAAACGCTTCCTGAATAAGCCTTGGCGTTGCGGGTCCGAGTTGAGTGCCGCGACGAAGCCTGCGTTTGGAGTGGTGAATCTCCCGCTGCAGCGCACGTGAAGGCTGGATCGAGATCTGCCTCC
>JBKDUV010000080.1:0-4763 GCA_046339335.1 Planctomycetia bacterium
GCCGCGTGGGCCGCGACTCGCGGACACGCCGCAGGATCTCCAGGCCGTCGCAGCCGGGGAGGACGACGTCGAGGAGCACGAGATCGAGCTCGGCCGACTCCGCCAGCGCGAGCCCGCGCGGCCCGTCACCCGCCTCGAGCACGTCGTAGCCCGCGAACCGCAGCGCCGTGACGACGCCGCGCCGGATGGCGGCGTCGTCCTCGACCACGAGCACGCGGCGGGCCGGGGCGGTCATCGCTTCGCGACTCTCCCCCCGCCTTCGGCCGCGGTGCCCGCGAACGGCATCCTCGTCGTGCGCACGTCGAGCAGTGGCTTGAGCTCGTGGACGTTCGTGTAGCCGTAGGCGTGGAGGACGTTGAACGTGTGAACGTTGAGCGCCGCGCCGGCGGTCTTGACGGCGAAGGCCTGCTCCTCGTTCTCGAAGTTGTTGTTGCAGTAAATCAGCACGCGGGTGTCCTTCGTGGGGATGACCTTGGCGAGCTCGGCCGCCGTGATGTCGGAGAAGTTCAGGTGCCGGGCGCCCCGGACGTGGAGCAGGTCGTACTTCTCCCGGCTCCGGGCGTCGAGGACGACGGTGTCGGGCCGGGCCGCCAGGGCGATGAATTCATCCTCGCTGATGCGGCGGCTCTGCCGCAATTGCTCCACCTCCGCCACGCCCGTGGCAAACCGGCGGTAGTCGATGCGGGGATTGCCCTCGTCGGCCCGGGCGGCCGGGCCGAGCAGGGCGGAGAGAGTTGCGGCCATGAGCGAGACGAAAGACCGGCGGACTGCGGGGCGGAACATGAGATGGCCTCCTGTGGCGAGGCGGCTGCCGGCACCCGCCGGCACGGGCCGCACCTGGAAAAGTATCGGTGCCCAGGGCCCGCCGGCGGGTAACGGCCGTGTAACGGCCGAGCAGAGGTGTCCGACAGGGCCTAGGCGGCGCGGCGGAATTCCTCGACCCGCGATGGCATCTCGAGCGTCTGCCCGCCGACCGTGCGGTAGACGTTCTCCACTCGGGCCGCCATGGCCGTCGGCGAGCAGATCGCGGTCACGCGCCGGCGAGCGGCCTCGCCATACGGCTCGAGGAGGTGCCGCTGGGCCGACAAGTGCCGGATCGTCGCGGCGAGCGCCGACACGTCCTCGCTCGGAAAAACCATCCCCTCCCGGCCGTGCCGAACGAGTTCCTTCATGCCTCCGGCGTCGCTGACCACGGGGCAGACGCCGAAACTCATCGCCTCGAGCAACGCCCGACACAGACCCTCGCTCCGGGAAGGCATCGCGAACAGGTCGAAAGTGACCGCCATTCCGCCCGCCTGGGGCTGATGGCCGGTCATCCGCAGGCGATTCTGCCAGCGGGCATCTCTCATCAGGCGACGGACCCGCCGGTCCCTGACCGCGCCCACGATCATGACAACCAGATCGGGGATGTCGCGGCACTCGAGCGCGGCGCGGAGCAGGATGTCGATGCCCTTCACCCTCCTGACCGTGGCAATCGAGCCGACGACGAAGGCATGCTCCGGGATGCCGAATCGCTCACGCAACTCCTGCCGGTCCTGCACGCGGAAACGCCGCGGATCGACGCAGTTGTAGATGACGTGGCAGGTCCGGCGGTCGATGCCCGCGGCCACGAGCCCATCGGCCACGGCCTCGGACTCGCATGTATGGGCGTCGACCCGCGGGGAGAGAAAAGTGACGTGATTGCCCAAGTCCCACTTGGAGGGGATCGAGGAGATGCCCCTGAAGGCGACGATCTCCGGGCGGCCACGCAGACCCGCCGTCCCGACGATCGCCGCCGCCAGGGACCGGGCGGAAAACGCGTGCATCACGTCGGGACGGGCGGCGGCGACGATCCTGCGCATCGCGAGGATCGCCCGTGGATCGAGCTTCGGCAGTCGGCGAATCGACACGAAGCGGTCCGTGCCCTGGGATGTGTCGAGACTCGATCGCGCATGCGGTTCGTGGGCGACGATCACGTCATTGCCGCGACGCAGCAGTTCTTCGGCGAGCAGCGGGGGCGGGTGCGCTATCAGCACTCTCATGAAGACGACTCGCAGGCGTGCGGAAACGTGCCGCGCGGGCACGGGGGAGGAACGTCCTTACCTAACCAGGGGCGTCGAGGCAAGATCGGGCGTTCGCCGGGTCTGCCTGCCGGGAGCTGATTCCTGGTCCTTCCGGGAGGTTTGTGGGCCAGGAGCCAAGAAGGGGGTGTTCCTGCCATGTCGCCGGGGCTGTGGAAGCAAGCGCAGGCATGGATGCCGAAGCGCAGCGGACATGCAGTGAACGGAGGCCCGCAGAGAACGGTCGGTGACATGGCAGGGACACCCCCGACCCACGGAAAAGCCCGATGGACCTGATTCCTGTGACACCCGGCGCTGCTGAATCCGTGAGGGGTTGGCCATGCCCCGAGAGGCGGCGCTGCCGGCACGTGAAGGCGGGCACCGATCCACCATGAGGCGGATGCGTCTGTCGAAAACGCGGCCAGCACCGCGTGAACGACGGCCTCGAGGCCTGGAGGACCGACGTGAACGCCCGACGATCTGGTCATGGACGATCCCGAATGTTCCCGGCGTCCTGTCGACCCGTGGATGCTCCCGGCAGGAACGGCCTTGAGCCCGCACCCGGCCGGCCCTACCCTCTGCGCCGCGGACCGGGCATCGCACGCACGCCGCAGGGAGGGTTCTTGTGACGAAGCATGCGCTCCGCGAGCTCAAGACCCTGACCCACGGCTGGCTGATCCGCTGCGGCATCGACATCCGGCGGGTGCGGGCCGATCGCCACGTGCTGGAGAGACGGATCTTTCCCTGGCTGCTCGCGGCACCCGATTACCGCCGCATTCTGTTCGTCGGCTGCGCGTGGTACACCCTCCACTACCCGCGGCTGTTTTCCGCGCGGGAGTTCTGGACGATGGAGTGCGATCCGCTGCTGGCACGGTTCGGCGGCCGGCGGCACGTCGTCGATTCATGCGTTCGGGTCGGCAGCCATTTCGCGGCGGAATCGCTCGACGTGGTGGTGTGCAACGGCGTCTACGGTTTCGGCCTCGACGACGCCGCGGCGCTCGACGACTCGCTGCGGGGGTTCCACGACGTGCTGCGTCCGGGGGGGCTGCTGCTGTTCGGCTGGAACAACGTCGACGCCCACGACCCGTTGCGGCTGGCGGAGCGAAACTGCTTCGCGGGCTTCCGGCATGTCCGCGCTGGTCCGCTCGGCGCCGGGCGGTGCGAGATTCCCGGCCGCAATCGCCACACGTTCGAATTTCTCGAACGACTGCCGCGGGCGGCAGCCGCCTAGACCGCATCCGGCTGTGGTGGAGCGTTGGCTGGAGGGCGGCGTGGCTGGCACGTGAGCGAGTAAACGTAGCCGGCTGCGGGTGAACGATGGGCCGGAGGCCCGCAGACAACGGCCGGTGACATGGCAGGGACACCTCCGACCCACGGAAAAGCCCGATGGACCCACTCCGGGATCATCAGCGAGCCCCCATTCTCTCGGATACGGCGGAGCCGACGCCGGTCAGGGGCAGCCGTCCACGAAGGCGATCCACTCGCCGTCGGCCGTGCGGTGCGGATCGATGTGATGCATGCACGACCCGTTCCAGCCGGAGCCCGCCGGGGCAAGGAGCGGCTGCGGCGACCAGGGCCGTTCCGCGAACCAGGTCGCCGACAGATGCGTCACGCGCCAGGCGCGCAGCTGGTGCCCGTAGCGGGCGACGTTGTCCTGGGCGAAGCGAATCACGTGGCCGTCCAGCACGACCGGCCGGCCGCCAGGGCGGGCGGCACCGGGCGCATGGAAGCGGAGGCACGGCCAGGCGTGCGACCTCCACGGACCGAGGGGATGCTCGGCGTGGAACAGTCGTAGCGCGTAGGACAACCAGCCGGCAAACAGCCACCAACGTCCCTCGTGGCAGACCATCGAGGCGTCGAAGAACTTGCCGCGGAGGATGGTTCGCACGGGCTGCCAGCGGGTTGGAAACTCGACCGCCCGGTAGATCGTCACGGCCCGGGCCCGTTTCGATTCGGGCATCATGAAGATCTCACCGCCGTGCTCGAAGACGAACGGATACGACAGGTGGTGCCCCGCATCGAGAACGATGCCCAGCGGCTGCCAGTGGAGCAGGTCACGGCTGCTGGCGGCCGCGATCACGGCGTGGGGTGAATCCCGCAGGCACATCTCGAAAAACAGATACCAGGTGCCATCGACGCGGATCGCGAACGGATCGGCTGCCATGGTGCCGCCGAACGGCGCCAGATCGTGCTCGCAGACGATCGGATTGCGGACGCCGGCCGGTTCCGTCAATGCGTCGAGCGACCGGCCGCGGATCAGGCCGACGCTCCAGTTCGTCGTCGCTCGCGCATCATTCGCGGCCGTCGCCAAGCGGCACCATCCTGCTCTTCCCGACTCGGGCGGATTCAGCGGACACCGCGACGAGAGTAATCGCGAGGGCTAGAACCGGGCAAGAATTCCCGTGCCGCCTCACTCCTTCACCTCCAGGCTCACGCTCGCCGAGTGGGCGTTGAACTCGGGGGCGTAGCGGCTCTGGATCCTCGCGAACCCGCTCGATGCCGTGCCCCGGTGGGCCGCCCGCAGCGAATACTCGAAGACGTGCGTGCCGCGCGGCAGCCGCTCGAAGAACAGCTGCGTCGAGGCGTCGCGGATCGCCACGTACCAGGCCGCCCCGTCGCCGTACCGCCAGCCCGAGAGCACGTCCACAGGCTCGGTGATGCTCGGCCGGTGATCGGCGAGCTCCAAACACTCGTAGTCGCGGTCGCTCGTCACCACGAGTCGGA
>JBKDUV010000081.1:0-3252 GCA_046339335.1 Planctomycetia bacterium
CCACGAATCGGCAGTTCATTTCCACCAGTCGTGCCCCGTCTGCGGACGGCAACTGAGGGTGCCGGTCAGCCTGCTTGGTGAGCGGGTGTATTGCCAGCATTGTGGGGGCGGGTTCGTGGCATCCGACCCCGAACTCCGCGGGGAGCCTGTCAGTCGCGATGTACGGGTGGAGAGTCTGCTCGCGGCGGCGGCCCGTGTTCTCGAGGGTTCGGATCGCTGAGGCGGCGGAGGCGGTCATGCGGGGGGCGGACAGCGGCCCGTCCTGAGATCTTCCAGCATCCGCCAATACCCCGGAAAAGTCTTGCCGACGCAGTCCGGATTTTCGATCACGACGGCCTCTGTCCGCAGGCCGATGAGTGCCAGGCTCATCGCCATGCGGTGGTCGTCATAGGTGGCCACGCGGGCGCCCTGGAGCGGCCGGGGATGGATGGTGAGGCCGTCCGGCCGTTCGTCGACATGGCAGCCGAGGCGACGCAGTTCCCGCACGAGATCACCGATCCGATCGGTCTCCTTGTCGCGGATGTGGGCCACGTTGCGGATCGCGGTCGGCGTCGCTGCGTAGACCGCCACCGCCGCCAACGTCGGCACGGTGTCGCTGATGGCGTTCATGTCGATGTCGATGCCGCGTTCCGCCCGCCCCGACACCTCGACCGCTCCCTGCGGCACCGCCGGGGAGGGGTCCTGCCAGGTCACGGCACAGCCCATGCGCTGCAGCGCGTCGGCGAATGCCACGTCCCCCTGCATGCTGGCCCGTGACAAACCGTCGACCCGGACGCGGCCCCCCGTGATCGCCGCGGCCGCGAGAAAGTAACTTGCCGCCGAGGCGTCGGGCTCGATCGCGTAGCCGCAGCCCGTGTAGCCGGTCGCCGGAATCACCCACGTGCTCGGCGTCGGTGCCGTGCAGCGGCCGCCGAACGAGTCCATCACGCGGCGCGTCATCTCCAGGTAGGGAAGCGAGACCAGCCGGCCGGTGAACTCGATCGTCGTCTCGGCGGCGGCACAGGGAGCGGCGAGGGCGAGGCCGCTGGCGAACTGGCTCGACGTCGTGCCGCGGACGGCGATCCGGCCGCCGGGCAGGCCGCGGGACCGGATCACGACGGGCGGACAGCCGCCGGGGCTCTCCGCCAGCGCGTCGATGCCCAGGCCGCGAAGCGGTTCGAGCAGGTCGTCGATCGGCCGCTGCCGCATCCGCGCGGTGCCGTCGAGCCGGTAGGTGCCGGAACCGAGGCTGCAGACGGCGGACAGGAACCGCATCGTCGTGCCACTGGCGGCGCAGTCGATCGTCGCGGTGGTCGCCGGAATCGATCCCCCCGCGCCCACGACGTCGACGATGCCGGCATCCCAGTCGGCATGCAGTTTGATGCCGAGCGCGGCGAGGCCGGCGGCCATCACGCGGGTGTCCTGGCTGTCGAGAACACCGCTCAGTCGGCTCCGTCCGCGGGCCAGTGCCGCGCAAACGAGAGCCCGGTTGGTGATGCTCTTCGAACCCGGCGGCCGGACGGTGCCACGGACCGGGGCAGCGGAACAGGAGATCGGCAGTGCAGGATTGGCTCTGTCCATCGGAGATCGCCGGGGCCGGTTGCGGCCGCGGTGCGGCCGTGGAATGCTCGTCCAGAGTACGGGTCCGGCCCGGGACGGTCCATTGCAAGAGCCCATCCGGCAGCAAGCGAACGATGAGCGAAGCGACGCGAGCGGCGGAGGGCGTTCCGGCATACGAGTTTCGTGCCCCGCCGACGATCCTCTTCGGGCCGGGGCGGATCGCCGACCTCGGCGCGACGGTGGCCTCCCTCGGCAGCAGCGCCTGGATCGTGGCCGGTGCGCGGGCCCTCGGGGCGGCAGGGGGGAGCGACGGTGTCGTGGCGGCGCTGGCGGCCGCCGGGGTGACGGCGACGCTCGTGGGCACGGCCGGCGGCGAGCCCACCGTCGCCGACGTCGTCGGATTGCTCGCGCGGCAGTCGGCCGCGCCGCGCGAGGGCGTGGTGGTCGTGGCGATCGGCGGCGGCTCGACGATCGACCTCGCCAAGGCGCTGGCCGGACTGGTCACCAATCTGGCCGCGGACGAGTCGGACCTCGATGCCGCCGGGGTCGATCGACTTGAAGGCGTGGGCCGGGGCCTACCGCTGCGGGAGCCGGTGCTGCCGCTGGTCGCCGTGCCGACCACGGCGGGCACGGGCGCGGAGGCGACCCGCAACGCCGTCATTTCCTGTCCGCGCCGCGGCTTCAAGCGCAGCCTGCGTAGTCCGTTCCTCGTGCCGCGGGCCGCGGTCGTCGATCCGGCGCTGACGGTGACGTGCGATCGTGGCACCACGGTCGCCGCCGGCCTCGACTGCATCACCCAGCTCGTCGAATCGTTCATCTCCCGGTTCGCACAGCCGCTTCCGCGGGCGCTGGTTCTGGGCGCCCTGCCCGGGGCGATCGCCGCCCTGCCACAGGCCGTCGCAGACCCGCGGGATCTCGCCGCCCGCGCGGCGCTGAGCCACGGGGCGCTCGTCTCCGGCATGGCCCTGGCCAACTCGGGGCTGGGCATGGCCCACGGCGTGGCGGCGGCACTCGGCGTCGAGTGCGGAGCCGCCCACGGTGCCGCCTGTGCGGCGCTCCTGCCGGTGGCCGTGAGGGTCAATCGCCAGGTCGCGGAGCCCCACCTCGCCCGCCTCGAGCGGGCGATCGATCCCGGCGCGCCGGCCGCGGACGCCGCGGCAGCGGCAGCCTTCGGCGCGCGAATCGAGTCGCTCTGCGTCGCGGTCGGAGCCCCGGCGCGGCTCCGCGACTTCGGCCTGCGCAGGGACCGGGTCGGCTGGCTGGCGGCGAACTCGGGCGGCGCCAGCATGCGCGGCAACCCGGTGCAGCTCGCCGCCGCCGACCTGGTGCCGATCCTGGAGGCGATCTACTGATCCGCCGGCCGCGCCGTTCGGTCAGCGGCGCGACGCGCCGGCGCGGAGCAGCGGGTCGTCGAGCAGCGGCATGAGGAGAGACACGTCTTCGCCCGCCGCGCGGGCCGCGAGCCACGCCTTGCGGGCGGCTGCCGGGTCCGGCTCCGGTCTGGTCAGGTACCGAGCCCCGACGAAGAGGTGATTGGCCGCCTGCCCGCCCCCCGCGAACCACTTCCTGGACATCGTCATCGCGATCGCCTCCGGAACCTCGTCGACGGGAATGCGTTGGGTGTGGCCGGCATGACGGAAAATGAACTTGCGGTCGTTCACCTCGATGACGGAGATGACGTCCTGGCCGACTTCGAAGTCGCGGCCTGCGCCG
>JBKDUV010000082.1:0-4574 GCA_046339335.1 Planctomycetia bacterium
ACTTGAGGCTTTCGTGCAGCACCCGCGGCATGCGGACCGTGACCACCCGCTGCACCTCCCGGTCGGCGGGGGGCTCCGCCGGCCGCTGCCGCAGGTCGTCGAGCATCTCCCGGATCCGGGCGTATTCCGGGGAGCATTCAAACGCCCGCATGTCGGTCGCGGTGCGAAAGGTGCGGCGGACGATCCCATCGATACCGAGGACCTCCCGAAAAAAGACCACCCACTCGGGCTGCATCGCGTGCAACCGCTCGGCCACCCCGAGCACGGTGCTGGCGGCCGGGGAGGAGGAGCGGGGCGGCTTGAGGGTGGCCTTCGCGGTCATCGGGGATTCCTTGGCGAGGGAAATACGCGTCGATTGCTCAGGATTGCCGGCGGCCGCGTCCATCACCGCACGGCCACGCTCGACTAACCGGGGAAACTCTTGCACCGCGTCACGCGAAATCTGCAAGCCATTGAAAGACAACGACTTGCGAACCACTCAAAAACGCCGCCTCGTTTCTGCGCAGCCCTGCCCTTATTCGAGGCTTCGGGGGGCGTGCCCGGTTTCTAGGCAGCCCTCCTGTTTCGCATCTGCCAAATGTCCGGGCTGTGACGGCGCTGGTCATCGAGATCGGCCGGCGGACTCCAGATGCCGGACGACCGCTGCGGCCACGTCTTTTCCGGTGGCGGCCTCGAGTCCGCGCCAGCCGGGAACGGCGTTCACTTCCAGAACGACGGCCCGACCATCACGGGCAGGCAGGATGTCGACCCCGGCGACCTCCGCAGAGACGGCCGTCGCGGCGCGAAACGCCAGGCTTACCCAGTCTGCCGGGGGCGTGAACGCCTCTGGTCGTCCCCCGAGCGACAGGTTGGTTCGCCAGTCGCCGGCGGCCGCCAGCCGGCGCATCGCGAACCACTCATCGCCGGCGACGAGGATCCGCGCGTCCCACCCGTCGTGAGGCAGGAACTCCTGCAGGTACGCAACCGTGCCCGTCCCGCCGACCGCGGCGGCGCCGGCGGCCGGCGTGGCCAGCAGTTCGAGTCCCCGCCCGCGGGAGCCGAAGAGCGGCTTGAGCACACAGGGGAATCCCAGTTCGGCGACCGCCTCGACGGCGGCTTCCGTGCCCTGCACGACCCTCGTCTGCGGCACGGGCACCCCCGCGGCGGCGATCAACGACAGCGACAGATATTTGTCGATCGCCACCTCGAGCGCCCGCGGACTGTTGACGACCCGCGTGCCCCGGGCGGCGAGCCGGCCGAGAACGTCCATGCGAAAGACGACTTCCTCGAGCCGGTCCAGCGGACTGCCCGCGCCCGGCATGCCGCGGACCGCGACGATGTCGCAGCCGTCGAGTGCGGCGGGCTGAAACCCGTCGGCGTCGCGCCCGATCCGGGCACCGACGGCGGCCCAGGGGACGACCGTCGGCTCGTGCCCTCGGGCGGCGACCGCGGCGACCAGACGGCCCACGTGCCAGCCGGCGGGCTCTCCCACCACGGCCACGCGCATCGGTCACTCCCCCGCGTCGGCGAACGACCGGGCCACGATCGCCGGCTCGAGGCCACCGAACCGGTGCCGGTTGCCGGTGTCGAGGTTCACGAGTTCGACCACGGCCGGGGCGAAGAGGGCGGGATCGAGGGCATAGAAGTCGCCCCCGGCCCGCGCGAAGAGCCGGGCAAACGGCTCGCCATGGGATGCCGACCCGCGGCTCACCATCCGCGGCCCGACCATCCGCAGACTGTCGTCGTCCCCGGTCACCTCGAGCACGACGTGGCCGCCGTAGAGGATCGCGTCGTTCGTACGGCCGATCGCCACCAGGTCTTCGGCCGGCTGCGGTACGGGCGGGAGCGGGGCGCAGCCGCTGCCGCGCCGGATCCTCCCCAGGTCGAACTTCAGATCGTGCAGTTTGTGGATCGCGGTCTCCAAGGAACGCGCGGTCACCTGCAGGGTTCCCGCCGCGCTGGCCGTGCGGGCCACGAGCAGGAGGAGACGGTCCGGCGGCACGCCGGCATCCGCGGCCAGTTGCCGGCAGATCTCCGCCGGCGGCAGCCGGTCGGTCTCGAGCAGGCCGACGACCGCCGGCGGCCGCTCGCGCATCCCGATGTCGTCGAACAGATCCTCCTTGCCGATCGCCGCGCGGATCGGCCCGCTCGCCATGGCGAAGTAGCCCTTTCCCTTCACCCGCCAGCCCGCGTACTGCGCGGCGAGGCAGGCGGCCACCGGGGCGTCGCTGGAAACCGCAACCCCGGGCCAGGGGCAGTCTGGCCAACCGGGAAGCGGCGCGGAAGCGGGCTCGAGCGACACGGTGCCAAGCCCGGCCAGTGCCACCCGCGCCATGCCCAGGCCCGCCTCGATGCCGCCGGCCGTCGCCACGCCGCAGTCGAGCACGCGGGCGTCGCCGACGACGTGCAGTGCCGCCCCGATCGTGGCCGCCCGGTCGCAGAGGGGTTCGGCGATCGCGAGGGCGGCGCGGTTGAGGTGCATCGGTCGAAGCCTGGTGCGGGGCCGGTATCGGTCGGGGTGGGACGGGAGGCCATAATGACGTTGGCCCCCCGCACCGACAACGCGCCCCCGCCAAATCCGCCTCTGCAACCGGAAGCCGCCCGATGCCCAGCCTGACCGTCGAGAACTACGTGAAGACGATCTATCAGATCGCCGCGACTCAGGCGGGGCGTGCGGCGAGCACCGGACAGATCGCCACCGCGCTCGGCGTCTCGCCGGGCACGGTGACGAGCATGCTCAAGACGCTCGACGCCGCCCGGCTGGCGACGCACCGCCCCTACGAGGGCGTGGCCCTGACGCGGGCCGGCAAGGTGCTCGCCCTGCGCATGATCCGGCGGCATCGGCTCATCGAACTCTTCCTGCTCAAGACGCTCTCCCTCACCTGGGACGAGGTTCACGACGAGGCGGAGCACCTCGAGCACGCGGTCAGCGACCTGCTAATCGACCGCATCGACGCCTTCCTCGGCAGGCCCGAAGTCGATCCCCACGGCGATCCGATCCCGCGGGCCGACGCGTTGTCGCTTCCCGACGGCGACGACGTGGCGACGCGGCCGCTTGCCGAGTGCCCAGCCGGCACCGGCTTCCGGCTGACGCGGGTCCTCGATCAGTCGTCGGAGTTCCTGCGCTACCTGACGGACTCGGGGCTCGGGCTCGGCGCCGTCGGCCATGTCGAGTCGAACCCCGCGGGCGCCGGACTGATGCGGATCCGTCTCGGCGACCGGCCGCTGTCCCTGGCCCTCGACGCCGCCGGTCGCCTGCTCGTCAGCGAGGCGTGACCGCCGACGCGGCTTCAGCGGCCGCGTTCCCAGACGGCCGACTGGCCGAGGCACTCGTCGACCGCGACCCGCAGCACGCGCGGCTCGGCGATGCGGGCGCCGGGCAAGGCCGCGAGCAGCTCGCCGCCGATCCAGCGGGCGATCCACTCGGCCGTCGTGTTGCCGATCGGCAGGATCGCACACTCGTCGGCCGGGAAAACCCAGCGCCGGTCGCGGAACCGCACGGTGGTCTCGGCCCGCCCCGTCGGCCCGGCCGCGGTCGTGACCTCGAGCAGCGGGTTGTCGGCGGGCAGGAGCATGCGGTGGTCGAGCCGGGCCACGATCGCCGTCACGAGGTCGCGCAGCGCGATGAAGTCGACCACCATGCCGTGCGCATCCGGTTCGGCCTCGACGTCCACGCCGACGGTCCAGTTGTGGCCGTGCACCGCCTCGCAGAGGTCGTCGGTGAGCGTGATGAAGTGCCCCGCGGCGAAGACGTGGACCGCCTTGCGAAGCTGGACGCTGAAACGCTCGTTCATGGCTCGTCGAGGACTCGGTCGAGAAGGCGGGTCAGTCCGCATGCGTCGCACAGGGCGACGTCGTCGAGGAGAATGTACAGCGCCGCCGCGATCAGGTCGGCGGTCGTTCCCGGATTGACGCCGGCCGACCGCAGCAGGCGGTCGAAGTCGGCGACTGCCGGCCGCCACGCGGCGTCCGCGAGGGGGATGGCAGCCGCCCGGCGGCAGACCTCGGCCGCCCGAGCCGTTCCGTGCCGCCTGGCGATCAGCGAGTCGGGCTGGCGGGCCAGTTGGGCGACGTGCGCGCGGACGATCCCGTCGGCGAGTCCCGCACCGGCGTCGAACTCGCGGGCCAGGTCGGCGACCGGGCCGGTGAGCAGGCCGGCATAGCCCCGCGCCCACAGCGCGGCGATCTGGTCGCGGTCCGCGGCATGCGCCATCGCGGCCCGCAGGTCGGCGGGGGGCGGACCGGCGAGGTCGAATCGTTCACTCGTTCCCAGCCCGCCGGGCCGCGCGATGGCGATCGCCTGCCAGACGGCGGCCGCATCGGCCGCCGTGACCGCGGCCAGCACCCGGTCGACGGCGCCGTTTTCGATGGCCCGCGCGGCGTTGCCGGCATCGAGTGGCAGCGCCCCGAGCGGCGCAAGCGCCAGCACGATCCCGAGATTCGCGTTCGACCGCGTCACGGCGGCGGACGCGGTGACCGCCGCGAGCACGGTGCCGCCGACCGGAGCCGCAGCCGCCGTCTCGAAGAGCGGCGCGATCGCCAGCCCGGCGGCCACGAAGTCCTCGTGGCGGAGATCGGCGAACGACGCCCAGGGG
>JBKDUV010000083.1:0-5299 GCA_046339335.1 Planctomycetia bacterium
GAGTACCCGCGGATCGCCGGCGTCGAATCGAGCCCCCAATCGGCGGCCGGCATCGCCTGGGGTGACGTCGAGGTCGACGAAGGTGCCGCCTTGGCGTCGCTCATCGGACCGGAGTGGAAGGCGCTCGGCCTCGTCGAACTGCGGCCGGTCCGCGATCGAGCGGGCAGGATGTGGGAGCTTGTCGCTCCCGAGGGACGAACGATCCTCTTCGGATCGGCCCCCGGCCGTGAGCGGCCCGGCGAGCCACCGGCGGCGGCACGGATCGCGCGGCTGAAGGAACTCGACGACATACCGACCACCGCGAGAGTCGACCTCACGCGGAGTCCCGACGCCGGCTCGCCTCCGCGACCGATCGACTCCCACCGCGGTTCAAGCCCCGAGCCCTTGCCCCCGAAATCCGAGCCCGCCCCCCCCCGGCCGTGACCCCATGCGGATCGCCCCCGCCCCCGCACTGCGGGTGGTGGGTGACATCCAGGAGCGGCTCATCACCGCGATCGGGGAGGGCCCGCGGGTCGTGAATCGTGCCGTCCGCGTCGCCACCGCAGCCGGCATCCTCGGCGTCCGCGCGGCCGTCACCGAGCAGTATCCGCGCGGCTTGGGGACCACGCCCCCGGAGCTGGCCGGCCTCCTGCCCCCGCCGATCTCCAAGATGACCTTCAGCAGCTGCGGCAACGCGGAATTTCTGGCGGCCCTGCCGGCCGACCTGGCGACGGTGGTGCTCGTCGGCTTCGAAACCCATGTGTGCATCGCCCAGACCGCCCTCGACCTGCTCGCCCGGGGGCTCGATGTCTGCATCGTCGTCGACGCGGTCGCATCCCGGCATGCCGTCGACCACGAAACGGCTTTGCGCCGGCTCGAGGGGGCTGGGGCCGTGCCGGTGACCAGCGAGGCGTTGATCTTCGAATGGTGCGGGACGGCCGAACACCCGCGGTTCCAGGAACTCCGTCGCCTCGTGCTCTCCTGAACGCCGCTTCGCCGAGGACCAGCTTCTGTCCACCGTGGAGGCATCTGCAATCGACGAATTCCGCATGGTCGATCGGCTGGTCGCCGCCCTGTTCCTCGGCATGGCCACACAGGCACTGCTGCGGGCCGACGTCACGGTCCTGCAGCCTATAGGCAGCCACATGGTGCTGCAGCGCGACAAACCGATCCCGGTCCGCGGCACGGCGGCCCGCGACGAGGAGGTGACCGTCGAATTCTCCGGCCAGACGCAATCCGTCCGGGCGGGGGACAAGGGAGCCTGAACCGTCACGCTCGCCCCGCCCGCCGTCTCGAAAGAGCCGGCGACGCTCGTGGCCCGTGGCTCCGGCGGCAGTTCGGTTCAGATCGAGGACATTCTCGTGGGCGATGTCTGGTTCGGTTCGGGCCAGTCGACCATGGCGTTGACCATCGACGGCGTCGAGTCCGAAGACAAGGATCCGGAGCGTCGAGACAAGGTGCTTGCTGCGATCGTGGCGGGCACGCACCCCATGGTGCGGCTCCATCGCGGCAACAGAGGCTGGGCCATCTCCGGGCCCGACGTCAATCGTAGGTTCTCGTCCGTCATGCTCTCGTTCGGCGTCGCGCTCCAGCGCGAGCTCGACGTGCCGGTCGGCATCACCGTTCGCGCCAAGATCGCAAACGCGGTGACCTCATTCCTGTCGCGGCAGCCGTTCGAGTCGGCCCCCGCCTGCCGCACGGCGAGCGAGAGCGCCGCCAACTCGCCCGCGGCAGCCCGCGAACGGGAGCAGCGCGACAGGCTGCTCGCCGCGTGGGAGGAAGCCGCGCGGAAGGCCCGTGCGGCCGGTGAAGCAGATCCTCCGCAGCTCAGACTGACGCGGGTGCCAGGCGACCTCGAGGGCCTGATGGGCGAGAGCGTGATCGGTCATCTCAACTGCATGGCCATCCGCGGCGTTCTCTGGGATCAGGGGGAGAGCGGCAGCGGCCTCGCCTGGTCGACCAGTACACGATCATGGGCGCCCTGATCCGCGGCTGGCGCAGCGACCTCGGACAGGGAGAGTTTCCCTTTCTCTGCATCCAGAATCCGAACGGCGGCGGCTGCGCCTGGGATCCGGCCGATCCGGTCACCCGCTACGCAGCGGTCTTCGCCCCGCTCCCGAAGCATGTGCCGGCGAGCGCCCGCGGGGCTTTCAACATCCGCCGCGCGGATCATCTGCGGCTGCGAGAGTATCCGAACACGTTCCTCGTCACGTCCACCGACCTCGGCGGCGGCACCGATCCGACCGACAAATCGAGCTACGGTGCCCGGGCCGCGCGGGTAGCCCTCGGCGGGGTGTACGGCCGGCCCGTCGAGATTTACGGACCGGTCTACGATTCGCACTCGATCGAACGGGGCTCGGTGCGGGTGGCCTTCACGCACATCGGCAAAGGACTCGCGTTCCGGCACGGCGAGTCGCTGCAGGGCTTTGCACTCGCCGCAGCGGACAGGATATTCCACTGGGCGGATGCCGTGATCGACGGCGACACGGTGGTCGTTTCCTCCGCGAAAGTACCCGAGCCCGTCGCCGTCCGCTACGCCTGGGCAGGGGTTTTTCCCTGGGCCAATCTCTTCAACAAGGACGGCCTTCCCGCCCTCTTCTTCCGCACCGACGACTGGCCAGAGAAAGAGTGAGGCAGGGTGTGCGCCCTCCTGGACCGCGCCTCCGCGCTCGGCCTGCCAGCCATCGGCATAGTCCCGCAGATAGACATCCTCATACTTCACGGTCCGCCAGAGTCGTTCGACAAACACGTTGTCGAGCGCTCGGCCGCGACCGGCGGTTCAACAGTGGCGGCCCGCGTGGGCGGCGACCGCGGCGACGGCCGGCGCATGGGCGGGACCGCGGGCGACGAACGTCAGCGTCCGGGACGTCGGCGACTCGATCGTGATCGTCACGTCGAGCCGGTCGTCGGGCAGCGCCGCCGCGATCCGCTCCGGCCACTCGACACAGGCCACGTCCGCGGCGGCGACCGCGTCATCCCAGCCGGTCTCGTGCAGTTCGCCGGGGTCGGCAAGCCGATACATGTCGGCATGCAGGAGGCGGCCGTGCGGACCGTCGTGCAAGTGGATCAATCCAAAGGTCGGGCTGATGACGGTGGTGGGATCGTTGCCCAGGGCCGCCGCCAGCGCCTTGACGAACGTCGTCTTGCCCGCGCCCAGATCGCCGTTCAGGGCGAGGAACGCATGGCCGGGGAGCGCGGCGACGAGGGCGTGAGCGAGCGGCCCGAGAGCCGTCTCGTCGGCAACGCCGATCGTGCTCGTCGTCTCGGCCGGCGGCCTCGGCATGCACTCGTCACCCGTCGAAGGCATGGACGAATCCGCTCGGTTCGAGGGGCGTCTGCGTGCCATCCGCCCGGCGAACGGCCAGGCCGCTGCCGGCGACGACCGTGCCGACGATGGTCAGGGGCAGGTCGAGCGCTGCCGTTTTGGCCGCCGCCACGAGCCGGGCCGCCTCGGCAGCCGGCAGCGTCAGGAGCAACTCGAAATCCTCGCCGTCGCCGAGCGCATGGTCGAGCGGCGTGCGGCCGTCGCCGGGCAGGCCGCTCATCCGCACCGCATCGGCGTGGATCGGCACCGCGGCCGCATCGAGGACGGCACCGGTGCCGCTGGCCGCCATCATCCGCGCGAGGTCGAGCGCCAGGCCGTCGCTGACGTCGATGGCCGCGTGGACCGTGAACCGCTCCGCGATCGCACACGCCTCCCGGCACCGCGGCGTGACGGCCAGATGCCGGCCGAGCAGGCTGCCGCCGCAGGCGCCGCTGACGACGATCGCATCGCCGGGCCGGGCGCGGTCCCGCCGCCAGGCCCGGCCGGGCGCGACGCTGCCGATGGCGGTCACGCTGATGACGAGCGGCCCGTCCCAGGCATTCGTGTCCCCCCCGGCGATCGTCACGCCGTGGGCCGCGGCCAGTGCGGCAATCCCCTCGTGGAGCGCCCGACCGATCGCATCCCCGCCCTGCCGCGGCAGCGTTACGGCGACGAACGCCGCCTCGGGCCTGGCCGCCATGGCGGCGAGATCGCTGAGGCTCACGGCCAGGGCCTTGTGGCCGACGGCCTCAGGCGGGCAGTCGGGGCCGAGGATGAAGTCCACGCCTTCGCTGAGCATGTCGACGGTGACGACGGTGCGGCGCATGGCGGGCGGCCGCAGCACGGCGGCATCGTCGCCGGGGGGCACCTCGAGCCGGGGATCGGCGGGAATGCGGCCCAGCAGCCAGGAGACGAACTCTGTTTCCATGGCTGGGATTGTCGCCGCCGACGCGGCCCAGGGGAAGGTCCAGATGACCGACGTGGGCCGCACCGGGAGGGGTTGTTCGTGAGAGAGACTGTGCGCACGGGGGAGCGACTGCATGGACAAGCATCTGGATGACGTGCGATTCGCAGGCGGCGGGGCTGGAGGGTTCATGCTTCCGGATGCCGACACGGAAGACGTGTCGATAGATCGCCGGCCGCCAACGGCGGCGACCTCGTCATCGTCGCGGCCAGCGGCTCGGGGACGTCGGATAGTGTGTTCAACCCGCCGCGATTCGGCCTTGAAATCGTCGCTGCTGGCGTCGAAACTGGCAGAATATCGATCAATCCGCAATTCGAGCGGATCACGTCGGCACCCCTCGGTGGTGAGCATAGTACCTGCAAATCGACGCTTCCCCGGCTCCTCGTCGAACTGCCCCGACCAGCCGCGGCGCCGCCGCCAGCGTTTCCCTGAGCCCCGCTCTCCGTATCTTCTGAGCCCGCCGCTCGAGACCGTCTTCATGGATGCCGCTGCCGCCCCACCCCGCCGCCCCCGACATCGCTGGCTCGTGCCAATCCTGCAGGTGCTTTTGGTTCTGCTCGCCGGAGCCGCCGCCTGGTTCGCTGCCGTGCGGATCTACGGCCCACTCAACGCTTCGCCGCCGCTGAGTGAATACGAGTGCCGCATGCCCGATGGCTCGATCCTGAAGATCGAGGCCCTGACGACCGGGGCGAAACCCACGTTTTCTTACACCCCACCCGCCGACGACCTGCGGGCCCGGCTCTTCGGTTCACAGCCGCAGGTCCTCACCGGCAACTCTTCCACCCCCCAGCAGATCGTCGTCTGGATGTCGCGGCGGGATGCCCGCACCGGTGCGCCGCTCGACTTCGACTGGTGGGCGGAGAACGTGGTCGTCGATGCGGCCGGCACCGAAGTGTCGGATGCCGATGCGGAATACCCTGCACTGACGTGCTTTTCACCCAACGGCTCCTCGACACGATGTGGCCCACCACCGCTGCTGGCCGATCACGCCAGCGAACGGAACTGGCTCCTCAGCAGTCGGCATCCTGTCTCTTATACACATCTCCGAGATC
>JBKDUV010000084.1:0-4855 GCA_046339335.1 Planctomycetia bacterium
CCGCATGGCAGCAGGGGCATCGGCGTTCGACCTGTCGGCGATGCGCCGCGCCCTCGAACTGGCCGGCCGCGGTGCGGGGCACGTGGAGCCGAACCCGATGGTGGGGGCGGTGGTCGCCCGTGGCGACACGATCGTCGGCGAGGGGTGGCACGAGCGGTTCGGCGGTCCGCACGCCGAGGTCGCCGCGCTGGCCGCGGCCGGCGCCGCCGCCCGCGGTGCCACGCTGTACGTGACGCTGGAGCCATGTTGCCATCACGGCAAGACGCCGCCATGCACGGAGGCGATCTTCACCGCCGGAATCGCGCGGGTGGTGGTGGCGGCGGGCGACCCGTTTCCGCAGGTGTCCGGCGGCGGGCTCGAGGCGTTGCGCGAGGCCGGGATCGTCGTGGAGTCGGGCCTGCTGTGCACGGAGGCCAATCGGCTCACGGCTCCCTACCGGATGCTCGTCGAACAGGGCCGGCCGTGGGTGATCGCCAAGTGGGCGATGAGCCTCGACGGCCGGATCGCCGGCGCCGATCCCAGCGACCGCTGGATTTCTTCGGCCGCCTCGCGTGGGATCGTGCACGCCCTCCGCGGTCGTGTCGACGCGATTGCCGTCGGCATCGGCACGGCGCTGGCCGACGATCCGCTCTTGACGCCGCGGCCGCCCGGCCCGCGGCAGCCGCTGCGGGTCGTGCTCGACAGCCGCGGCCGGCTGCCGCGCGGCTCGAATCTCGTGCGCACCAGCCGCGAGGCACCGGTGCTCGTGGCCTGCGGGCCGGCCGCGTCGGTGGACCGCATCGCGGCCCTGCGGGAGGCCGGCTGCGAGGTCTGGCAGTCCGCGAGTCAGGACGCGGTCGAACGGCTGCGCGGACTGCTCGCGGAACTCGGCAGCCGCCGGCTCACGAACCTGCTCGTAGAGGGGGGCGCGGAGGTGTTTCGCAGCCTGTTCGCCGCCGGCTTGGCCGACGAGGTGCTGGCCTTCGTCGCGCCGCGGCTCCTCGGTGACGCCGCCACCGTCACCATGCCCACCGTCCCGGAGATCGAGATCGAAGAGGTCGCACATCCGGGCGGAGACATTCTCGTGCGCGGACTGGTCCGTCGGCCCGGATCAGACCCCGGACGCCGGCCCGGGGCGGCGTCCGCGACCGACCACTGAACAGGCCGGTTTCGCGGAAATCCTGCCTCCTCTTGCATTCCCCGCGGCCGGAAACGACATTCATGGGCTTCCGCTGTTCGCGGCCTGCAGCGTCCGACCCCGTCGGCGGCGGGCCGTGTCGATTCGAAGGAAATTCGCCATGCGTACCAAAAGCGTCGTCCCCCGGCTGCGAGCCAAGAAGCGTCTGTTCAAGCGGTCAAGGGATCGGTCGGCGGTCGCCGCCGCCTGCTGCGCACGGCCAAGGAATCGATCATCCGCGCGGGGGTCTATGCCCGGCGGGACCGGCGGCGCAAGAAGCGGGACTTCCGCCGGCTGTGGATCGTGCGGATCAACGCCGCGGTCCGCGAGCGGGGCCTGCGGTACAGCCAATTGATCGCCGGTCTGGAGAAGATCGGCTGCGAACTCGACCGGCGGACGCTCGCCGAGATGGCGGTCGTCGATCCGACCGGATTCGACGCGGTCGTCGCGGCTGTTCGCAAGGGGCTCGGCCTGCCGGAGCCGGCCGCGGTCGCGTGACGCCGTGACAGCCGTGTCGCTCGACTCGTTCCGGGAAGAGCTGGAGCGGTTTCGCACCGCAGTCGCGGCGGCGGTCGCTGCCGCCGTCGACGCGGATGCCGTCGAGGCGGCGCGGGTCGAGTTCGTGGGCGCGCGAAGCGGCCGCCTGAAGGCGATCCAGAAACTCCTCGGCGGCATCGCGGGCCCCGACAAGCCGGCCGCCGGCCGGCTGTTCAACGAGGCCAAGACGGCGGTCGCCGACCTCCTCGCGGCCGCCCAGGCGGGGCTGGCCGTGACGACCGCCGCCGCGCGGCCGGCGATCGACGTCACGCTGCCGGGCGACCCGGTTCCGCTGGGGCATCTGCATCCGCTCACGCAGACGATCCGCCGCGTCCAGGAGATCATGGGCCGGCTCGGCTTCGAGAGCGTGGACGGTCCCGAGGTCGAGGATCAGTGGCACAACTTCGAGGCCCTGGCGATCTGCGCCGAGCATCCGGCTCGCGACCCGCTCGACAACTTCTATCTCGCCGTCGCCCGGGCCGCGGATCCGCTCCTGCTTCGGTCGCAGACGAGCACCGTGCAGATTCGGACGATGGAGTCGCGGGAGCCGCCGCTGCGGATCGTGTCGCTCGGCCGCGTCTACCGTCCCGATACGGCCGATGCCACGCACTATCCGATGTTCCACCAGGTGGAAGGGCTGCTCATCGAGCCGGGCACCACGATGGCTCATCTCAAGAGCGTGCTCCGGCTGTTCGCCTCGAGTTTCCTCGGCGGCGACGTTCACGTCCGGTTCCGTCCCTCCTTCTTCCCGTTCACCGAGCCGAGCGTCGAGGTGGACATGGAGTGGGGCGGCCGGTGGATCGAGATGGGGGGCGCCGGCATGGTCGATCCGGCCGTGCTCGAGGCGGTCGGCTACGACCCCGCCGCGGTGTCGGGCTTCGCCTTCGGCCTGGGCGTCGAGCGGATCGCGGCCCGGCGCTACGGGGTCGCCGACATCCGTGACTTCTACCGCAACGACGTCCGCTTCCTCAGGCAGTTCTGACATTCGCCCCTTCCGGGCCCGGCGCGTCTCATGATCATCTCCACCTCCTGGCTTGCCGATTACGTCCAGCTTTCCGCGTCGACAGACGAGCTGGTCGCGCGGCTGTTGATGGCCGGACTGAACCACGAGTCGACCCGCGTCGTCGGCGCCGACACGGCCGTCGAGATCGAGGTCACGAGCAACCGGCCCGACTGTCTCGGCCACATCGGCTTGGCCCGCGAGGCGGCGGTGCTCTTCGGCCGACCGCTGCACCTTCCCGACCCGCGGCCGCTGGAGGGGACGACGCCCGCGGCCCGCGGCCTGGCGGTTGAAATCCGGGCCGGCGACATCTGTCCCTGCTACTCGGCCCGCGTCCTGCGCGGCGTCCGGATCGGGGCCAGCCCGCGCTGGCTCGTCGAGCGGCTGGAGACGGTCGGCGTGGCGAGCGTCAACAACGTCGTCGACGTCACCAATTACGTCATGCTGGAGACGGGCCAGCCGCTCCACGCCTTCGACCTGGCGAAGATCCGGGGCGGGCGGGTCGTCGTCCGCCGGGCCGTCGACGGCGAGCCGTTCACGGCCATCAACCACAAGACCTACGCGCTCGATGCCCGGATGTGCGTGATCGCCGACGCCGAGCGGCCGGTGGCGCTCGCCGGCGTCATGGGGGGCGCCGACACCGAGATCGGCGCCGACACGACCGACATCCTCCTCGAATCGGCCCAGTTCGCCCCGCTGCCGGTGCGGGCGGCGGCCCGCGGCCTCGTCCTCTCGAGCGGCTCGTCGTATCGCTTCGAGCGCGGTCCCGATCCGGCGATGGGCGAGTGGGCCAGCCGCCGGGCGGCGGCGTTGATCCTGGAAATCGCCGGCGGCACGCTCGATCGGGGCACGGTCACGGCCGGCCGGCTCGCCTGCACGCCGGCCACGGTGCCGCTCGATCCGGGACGCGTCGGCCGCGTGCTGGGGGTCGACGTGCCCGCTTCGCGGCAGCGGGCGATCCTCACCGGCCTCGGATTCGTCGAGGACCCGACGAGCACCGCGGAACGCCCGGTGTGGCGGGCTCCGACCTGGCGTCGTGACGTGTGGCGCGAGATCGACCTCGTCGAGGAGATCGCCCGCATCGAGGGCTACGACCGGGTGCCGGAGGACGTCGCGATCGCTGCCCGGCCGGTGGAGTGGTCCGACCGCGAGCTGACGATCAGGCGCAGCGGAGAGGTTCTCGTCGCCGCCGGGCTGTGCGAGGCGCTGACGCGGAGCGTCGTGCCCTCGGCCGCCGAGCTGCTCGCCGGACCGTGGACCGTGCAGCCGCCGCTGGTGGTCGTGCCCGCGCTCGTCCGCGGCGCCGACCGACTGCGGCGGACGCTGCTCCCCAGCCTGCTCGAGGCCCGGGCCGCCAACGCCGCCGTCGGCACGGCCGATGCCGGCCTCTTCGAGATCGCCCGGGCCTACCTCGCCCGGCCCGCCGCGGCCGCGGCGTCGCCGCCGCCGACGCCGCTCGAGGAACCGCTGCTGGCGGCGTTCGTCACCGGCGGCGAGTTTCCGCGGGCCAAGGGGATCGCGGCGGGCGTCCTCGCCCGGCTCGGTATCGGTGCCGCCGCCGATGGCGACGCACGGCTCGAGTATCGGCCGCTCGCCAACGAGCTGCTGGCTCCGGGATGCGGTGCCGAGGTGCTCCTCCACCGGCCCGGCCGGCAATCGTGCCGGATCGGCGTCGTCGGCGAGGCCGCGCCGGACCTGCTCGGGCTGTTTGGGCTCCAGGGTCCGGTGGCCGTCGCGGAACTGCGGCTCGACCTTCTCGAGTTCGCGGCCCGGCGGGAGCGGCGCCTGGAGCGGCCGAGCGACTTTCCCGCCGTCCAACGCGACATCAACCTCGTCGTCGCCGAGACCGTCGCCTGGGGCGCGGTCGAGGAGGCGATTCAATCCGCCGCGGGAAGGCTGCTCGACGAATGCAGGCTGGTGCAGGTCTGGCAGGATGCCGAGCGGCTCGGTCCCGGCCGCAAGAGCCTGGTCGTGGCCCTGCGGCTGCGGAGCGAGTCGGGTACGCTCTCGGGCGACGAGGCCGCGCGGGTGGTCGAGTCGATCGTGGCCGAGTGTGGCCGGCGGACCGGCGCCACGCTCCGCGGCTGAACGCGGCCCCCGTCAGCGGAGCGGTGAAAACTCGGTCGCCACGAAGAACTCGGAGACGACGCCCTTTTCAGGGC
>JBKDUV010000085.1:0-3729 GCA_046339335.1 Planctomycetia bacterium
GCTGAAGCCGGTCCTACGGCAAGCGGGATGCGTGCCCCACAAGACGGCAACCGCCGTGCCGAACAGGATTGCCTTCCAGGCTTTCGTTCACTGCGTGTCGGCTTCGCGCCGCCATCCTGGCTCCGCTCGCCTCCTCAACCCGGCCCGCGAGGTACGGCCATCCCCCCACCGAATAGGCCAAAAAGTCTCACGAAGACATCGAACCAGATCTCGAACCCGAACCATGCCTGTCCTTTTTGCGGAACCAAACCCGAACCAAACCCGAACCATGCCTGTCCTTTTTGCGGGAATCGGCCAAAAGTCCCCGAAAGATGCCTGTCCTTTTGCGGGTTTTCCGCCTGTCCTTTTGCGGGTTTTCTTTTGCGGGTTTTGCGGGGCGGTGGCTTGACGGCCGGGCCGGAGGGGCCGACAATCTCCTGTGTTTTTGACTCATCAAAAATAAGTTTTAGGGATTTCAAAATGGCTGGCGTTCTCCGCAAGGCGTTCACGCTCGTCGAACTGCTCGTGGCGATCGCCATCATCGCCGTCCTGATGGGCCTGCTCATCCCCGGCGTGCAGATGGCCCGCGAGAGCGGTCGCAAGGTTCACTGCCGGTGCAACCTCCGGACCATGGCCCTGGCGCTGCAGTCGTACGAGACAGCGCACCGGGTTTTTCCCGCAGGCTACGCGGCCAACCAGGCGGCGCCGGACGCCGACGCGACGACGCTCGACGCGTCGCCGGGCACGGGCTGGGGGCTGGCCATCGCGGCCTTTCTCGAGGAGCAGCGGGCGGCGGCGGCGGTGCGGCCCACCGACCCGGCGTGGGGCGTCGCCAGTCCCCAGGCGGCCGATGTCGTGGCCGCCACGCTCCCGGTCTTTCTCTGCGCATCGGCCGCCGGGCCGCGCGACCCGTTTGCCGTGCGTCGCCCCGACGGCAGTCCGCACCCCTCCGGAGCCCGGCTGGGGCGGTCGCACTACGTGGCCAACGCAGGCCAGGCCGATCCGTGGGACGAGTCGCCGCCGCGCCGGTCGTGGGACGGCATCGCCAACGGGCCGCTGTATCGCAATTCACGGATTCGGGCGGCGCAGATCAGCGACGGGATGTCGCAGACCGTGTTCCTCGGCGAGCACACCTCCGCCGTCTCGGAAAAGGCCTGGGCGGGCGTCGTGCCCGGGGCCGCCAGCCATCCCGGCGAACGGGTCGCGGCGCTGCTCGGTGGTGTTGCCGACGCCGCCGCGGCGCTCGTCCTCGTCCACAGCGGTCCGGCGGAAGATGAAATGCGGATCATCCATCCGCCAAACGATCCCGCGGCCCACGCCGATCAGATGTTTTCCGACCATCCCGGTGGCGCCCACGTGGCCTTTGGCGACGGCTCGGTGCGGTTCGTCTCGGAACTGATCCATCAGCCGACGTGGGCTGCGATGTCGAGCATCAACGGCGGCGAGGTGGTGGCAGGAGACGGCGGCGAATGACGAGCCGGCTCCCGAAGCGACGCCTGCACGCCGTGGCGGTCCTGCTCGCCGTGCTCGCGGCCTGTGCCGGGTGCGGTCGGCCGACGCCGCAGGTAGTCCGCGGCAACCTCCGCTATGCCCAGGCCCTGCGAACGGCCGCCAACAGTCGCGACAGCGCCGGGTTCGAGACGGTCGCACGGACGATCGAACGGGACGCCGATTCGGGACTCATCGGCACGGACGAAGGGGCCGTCTACGCGGAGATCGTCGCCCTCGGCAGGGCGGAGCGGTTCCAGGATGCCGAGCATCGCTGCCTGAAATTCCTCCAGGAACAGGCCAGGCGCTGATTCTTCGGGACCGCTCGCCCGCGATCGGTGCCGTGCGGCCCTCGCCTTGGCCGGCGTCGGCCGGCCGGATATACTTTTCGCATCCGGGCATGCGAGATGTCATGCCGGGAGTCACTCAGCAGGAGGTTCTAGGACATGTCGGTCACGCTCACGGAGAAGGCTGCACTCGAGGTCAAGAAGATCATCACCGAGCAGAAACTCGATCCTGCCACCGTGCTCCGGGTGGGGGTCGCCGGCGGCGGGTGCAGCGGCTTCCAGTATTCGCTCGGCTTCGACACGCAGTTCGATCCCAAGGCCGACACGAAGACCGACCAGCACGGAGTCGCCGTGGTCGTCGACAAGAAGAGTGACCTGTTTCTCGACGGCACGACGCTCGACTTTCACGAGTCGATCGACAAGCGCGGTTTCACGTTCAACAATCCGAACGCCAAGAAGAGTTGCGGCTGCGGCAGCTCGTTCCAGGCCTGATCGTGGCTGGAGCGGGGACGGAGCGGGTGTGGATCTTCGGCATCGGCGACGACGGCATCGACGGCATGACTGCGCACGCACGGCGTGTGGTGGAGGCAGCCGACGTCCTGCTTGGGCCGGAGTCGTGTGCGGCCGTCCTTCCTCCGCCGATCGCCGCAAGACTGCAGCGGGTGACGAGCCTCGAGGATCTGGTCGAGCGGATCGAGGGCGCGGGGGACGGAAAAATCGTCGTCCTCGCCTCGGGTGATCCGCTGTTCTATGGCACCGCCCGCTACGTCTGCGGTCGGCTCGGCAAGGACCGGTTCGAGGTCGTGCCGCACGTCAGCAGCATGCAGCTGGCGTTCGCCCGGGTGAAGGAGTCGTGGGAGGAGGCGTTTCTCGCCAATCTCTCCGGGCAGTCGATCGAGCGGGTCATCGACAAGATCCGCTCCAGCGACACCGTCGGCCTGTTCACCAGCGAGCAGTGGCCGCCGGCCGCGGTCGCCCGGGCGCTCCTCGACGAGGGCATCGACGCCTTCCACGCCTACGTCTGCGAGAATCTCGGCTCCCCCGACGAGCGGGTCACGCAGGGCACGCTTACCGACATCGCCCGCGACTCGTTCGGCCCGCTCAACGTCATGATCCTCGTCCGCAAGGCCCGGGCGGCCGACCGGCCCGGTCACGTCGGCACGCGGCTGTTCGGCAACCCCGACGAATGCTTCCTGCAGTCGCGTCCCAAGCGCGGCTTGATCACACCGGCGGAGATCCGCTCGCTCGTGCTCGCGGAACTGTCTTTGGCGCCGACGAGCGTGGTCTGGGATGTCGGCGCGGGAAGCGGTTCGGTGGGCCTGGAGGCGGCACGGATCGCCCGCGACGGCGCCGTCTATGCCATCGAGATGGATCCCGACGACCTCCAGTTGATCCGCGAAAACGCCTCGCTGTTCGGTGTCGCCAACCTGCATCCCGTGCTCGGGCGGGCCCCCGAGGCCTGGGCCGGCCTCCCCGACCCCGACGCGGTCTACGTCGGCGGCAGCGGCCGCGAGGTGGCGATGCTCGTGGAGAAGGGCTGGGAGCGGCTTCGGCCCGGCGGCCGACTCGTGACCGGCTGCAAGAGCATCGACAACCTCGCCGCGGTCCACGCCCACCTCCGGGCCCGCTCGGCCGACGCGGCCTACTGGATGGTGAACATCGCCCGCGGTATCGAACAGCTCGACCGGATCCGGTTCGAGGCGATCAACCCGGTGTTCCTGATCGCGGCGACGAAGCCGGACTGACCGTTGCGGGAGGGGGGCATGAACGCGTCGGCCCAGTTGCCCGAGCCGCTCGACGTGATCGCGGTGGGCGCGCATCCCGACGACGTCGAGATCGGATGCGGCGGCTCGCTCGCCCTGCTCTACGCCCGCGGCGCGGAGCAGATGCTTCGTCCCGGCGGCATCTTCGAGGACCACGACCACGTCGATCGGCTGCTTCCAGTCCGGAGCCTGTCGGGCGACCAACTCCAATG
>JBKDUV010000086.1:0-10682 GCA_046339335.1 Planctomycetia bacterium
CATCTTTTCCTCGCGCCGCCCCCCGCGCCGAATGACGATCGGCACCTGCCAGCCCGCGGGAAGCGTGCCGAGGATGTTCTTGAAGGCGTTGACGGTCCGCACCGGCCGGCCGGCGAGCGACACCACCTCGTCGTCGTGACGGATGCCGCGCCGCCAGGCGTCCGATGATTCGAGGATGTCGGAAATGAACACCGACCCGTCGGCGGCGGAGGCGACCACCGCACCGAGCGTGGCATGATCGACGATCCGTCCGCCCCGCAGCGCACCGAGGAAGTTCCGCACCTGGTTGGCCGAGATCGCGTAACCGACGCCGACGTTCACCCGGCCGCGCTTGTCGAACGACGCCCGGCCGTTGACGCCGATCAGCCTGCCGGAGGCGTCGAACAGGCCGCCCCCGGAGTTGCCGGGGTTGATCGCCGCGTCGACCTGGATGCAGTCGGCGTATTCGAGGATCGTGCCGCTGGGAAACTGGTAGCGATGGACGCCCGACACGATTCCCGCGCTGATCGACGGCCGCAGGTCGGTCGCCAGCAGAAACGGATTGCCCGCCGCGAAGCACGGAGCACCCGGCTCGACGAGATCACTGTCGGCGTGCGGCACGTGGGGAAAGTCGTCGCGGCCGAGAAGCTTGACAAGGGCGACGTCGCCGGTCGGATCGATGCCGACGATGACGGCGTCATAGAGCCGACCATCCGCAAGGCCGCACGTCATCGCCACGCCCGCCGGCTGGGTGACGTGAAAGTTCGAGACCGCGTACCCGGCGGGATCGACGCGCACGCCCGAACCGCCGCCGGCACCGCCCGCGAAGATCGAGACCGCCGCCGGCGCGGCCCGGCGGATCGCCTCGATCCGCCCACGCTCCGCCCCCCGCACGGCGGCGGAAACATCAGCCGCGACGGCCCCCGGGACAGGCCAGGAAAGCACCAGCACCAGCACCAGACCCGAGACCGCCAGCACCGACCGGACCGACGGCATTCCCACCCGCGCCGGAAGTTCTTCCTTCCGCCGGCCGCGGAGCACGGCCCTCACCTGCACGGACTGTGGCAACGTGCGCATCGACGGGGCTTCACTTCTCGAAGACCGGGTCATGGAACAGCACGGGGCCGACCGGCCCGCCGGCGCCGGCGGCATCGACCGTGATCGTCAGTCGGCGGGCTGGCGCCACATCGACGTCGATCGGCACGTCTCCCGGCGCTGCCGACCGATCCGCTGCAGTGCCGTCGGCCGCCGGGCTGCGGAACACCTCCCTGTCGTCAACGCTGATCGTGACGACGGCGGTCCGCCCCCCCGCCTCGGCCGCGGTCGAGGCGAGACGGGCGCGAAATCGCCGACTGTCGGCCGGCACCCGCCAGGCGACGACCGTCCGCGGCCGGACCACGAGCCCGCCCGGCGTGGCGGACTCCGCGGGCAGGAACCGGGGGGCGAAAAATTCAGCCAGCCCCGCGATCGTTGCCAGCCCTCCGAAGAACGGCTCCACGGTCGTCCGCTCCGCTGTCAGGGTCGCGAGCCGGACGGTGCGGCCGGCGGCATAGTCGATTGACCGCAGCATACGGCCGGGGAGTTTCACCGTGCCGTCGATCTCCAGCGATTCAGGCGACCATGTCACGCTCGTCCCGCGCAGGCCGCCGCCGATCACCGCCACGGCGGTCCCCTCCGCCTCCGCCGGGGTGGGACGCAGCCAGTGGAGACCGGCCACCTTGCCGCGATTGACGCGGATCGTCTCCTCGTCGAGCACGACGCTCACCTGCTCGGCATCGACCGCGGTGATCGCGCACTCGACGAGTTCGAAGCCGGGTTCGTCCTTGTCGCGTTGTCTCGCGATGACGACCAGGTCCGATCCCGGCTTCTCCGGGATCGCTCCCAGCCAGGCAGGATCGCCGCTCGTCCCGCGCTCGGACCGAAAGGCGACGGTGTGGACGCGGTCGATCGGCAGTTCGATCCGACCGTCTTCTTGCAGGATCGCTGCGCGGCCGTCCTTCCAGATGAAATCGTCGCCCGCAAGCCGCAGCCCGGCAGCCCCCTCGACGGCCACCCGCCTCGACCCGCCTGCCGCGGCGTCTTCGGCGACCAGGATCCGGCGGATGGCGGCCACGGGAATCGCGGGCAGCGCGGCGAGCCGCACCTCCTGCAGGCCGATCGACTCCAGGCTCCCCGAGACGATGGACCCGTCCGTCTTCTCGATCCGGGCTTCGATCGCCAGGGCGAACGGCGGGCACACGGCGACCGCGAGGCCGGCGCGGAGGAACGCCGTCACCGCGTTCCTGGCCCTGCCGGCTCCGCGGACCGACGACTCACCGCCCACGCGCGCGTTCACCCTCTTCTCCTCCGGTCGCCAGCCGCTTGAAATACTGCTCGATCGCCTCGCGGTAATGGGGCGGAAACTCGCGGCCGATCTGCTGCAAGGATTCCTCGCGGCGATGCGGCGGCAGGCTGCCCCAGGCTTCGCCGACGGCGATCTCGCGCTTCTGAACGTCGCCGCGCCCCTTGCCATCTGCGATCCGGCTGTCGTCGAGCGGTGCGGCCTGTCCCCCCTGCCGCCCACCTCCTCCGGCCCCGCCTCCAGCACCGGCACCCGCCTGCTGCTGCTGCTCCTTCTCCAGCGACTCGATCAACCTGTCGAGCGATTCGACGACGCCATCCTGGACTTGTCGCGTGGCGGGGCCGGCGCCCCCGAGATCGAGCCGCCGCGTGCTGTCCCACATCCGCCGGGCTATGTGATCGAGCGAACCGCTCTCGAGCGCCGCCGCATCGGCACGGAGGAGCGCGGCGACGCGGGCGTACCGCAGCGGAATCTGTCCGTGTCGTTCGAGGAGCCGATCGAGTGTCTCCACTGCCGCGGCCGTGTCGAGCAGCCAGTGTTGGCAGGCCGCGCGACAGAAGAGGAGCGCGGCCGGGTCGACCGCCGTGGTCGGATCGAGGCCCGTCAGGAACTCCAACGCCTCGTCGAACCGGTCACGACGCACGAGTTCCCGACCCGCCCAGAGGGCGACCGCATCGCGGGCGAACGTCGCGAGCGTGCCGTCCTGCAGCCAATCCGGCGGACCGGCAAGGTGTCCGCGGCCGGCGACCGCCCGCCCCAGTTCCGCCACCCGAGCGTCCATCGCCGCCGCAGTCTCCATGATGCGGTCGAGCGGATCAGCGGCGCTGCCGGCGGTCCGGCTCCAGACGGCCTGGCCACGCGACGAAACGTCCGCAGGCACCGAGCCGGCAAGTTCCTCGAGCCAGCGGCGGCCCCGGGTCTCGACGTCGGCGGGCGTCGGAATCGACCAGGACGGCTCGCGGTCGAGTTCGGCGTCTCCGGCAGCCGCCGGGGGGGACGTGGCCGCGGCCGACAGGCAGAAGCCTGCCGCCACGACCGCGAGCGATGCCGCAGGCACCGCGACTCTCCGCAGCGGGTTCATGGAGTGGCTCACTGGGAACGACCGGGCTTTCCGCCGAACACCATTCGGCTGCCCGCTGTCGCCATCTTATCCGCCCGCCGTCCCACGTGCAGAATCCCGGCAGTGCACCACGCCCGCTGCAACGCTACCCGAGGGCCGCCGCTCGCCGCCGATCGCCGCCGATCGCCAGGCTGAATGCCTTGCGCATCGCCTCGTCACCGAAGACCAACGGGTAATTGCCGACGCCGTGGAGGACGAAATGCGGCCCGACATCCGCCGCGCTGCCCGGCTCGCCGAGCATCTCCAGCAGGTCCCCGTGGGCCGTATGCCGCGATTCGGGCCGGCCGTCCGGCCCCATGAATCGCACGACTCCTCGCTCATGCAACGCACAACCCGCCTTCGGTCACGGCTCCGTCCGACCGCTGACGATATCCTGGGCCGCCCGCTCGATGGAACGCTGCCGCTCGGCAAGCCGGCGGATCGCCTCGACGAGTTCCGGCTCCTCGGCCCGCTCCGCGCCATCGGCGAGCAATTGCGCGTATTTCTTCGTCCGCGCGTTCACCTTTCCCTGCAGGCTGCGGATCATCTTCAGTTCTGCGAGCTTGTCGACAAGCGGCTGCTCCTGCCGTTGGCCGGCGCCGCCCCCCTGCATGCCGCCGGCCTCCTTCGCCTGACGGTCCTGCGCGGCTGCCCGTTCCACGGCCGCGAGCAGTTCCTCGAGTCCCGCGACCAGGTCCTGGCAGAGGCTTCGGGTCGTGCCGTCGATCGCCCCGCGGGCCAGCCGCGCGGCCGCCTGCGTTGCGTCGTCGCGAATGCCCTCCAACGCCTGAGGAATCGCCACCGCGGAGCCGTCGTCGCGCAAGAGTGCGACGGCTTTCGTCGCCTCGGTGCCGACGGCCGCCTGTTCGCGGCCCAGCCGGGCAGATTCCAGTTCCCGCTCGCGGCCCGAACCCGGAGCCGCCGCCAGGCGATCGATGCCTGCGAGCACCTCGCGCTCGACCCGTAGCATCTCCCGTAACCGGGCGCCGAGCTGGACGAGCAATCGCTCGACCTCCTGTTCGCGCATCTGCCGGAGGAGTTCCTCCAGTGCGGACCGGGCCGTCGCCAATTCCTCGACCGCCCGCTCCTGGTCCCGCCGCGCCGCGGCGCGACCGTCGGCGGCGAGACGGTCCCGCGCGGCCTGCATCCGCTGCTCGGCGGCGGTCAGCCGCCGCGCCGTCCGTCTGGCCCGCGCTGCGTCGTCATCGCCGTCGCCGGCAGCAGCGTCGTGCGACGCATCCCCGTCGCCGTCCGGTCCTGCCGGGGGAGAGCTGTCCGGCTGCCCATCCTGACCGGGGCCGCCCCTGCCGGGGTCTCCCTGGGGCGACCCGCCGTTCCGCGGGGAAGGCTTTCCCGCGTCGCCTGGTGGCGTCGAACGTTCATCGGCCCGGCGGGCGAAGCGGTCGACATCGTCGGACAGGCTGCGCACGTCTCCGGCGAGCGCGGCCTGTCGTTCCGCGAGTTCCGCGGGACGCCCTCCCGCCTCGGTCGACCCTTCGATGTCGCGCTGCCGGGCCACGGCCTTGCAGAGCCGTGCCAAGAACCCCCGCACCTCCTCCTTCATCGTGGCCGCGCGCCGCTCCGAGTCGCCCGACTCGAGCAGCTCCAGAAGCCCGCGCATCTGGTCGATCGCCTCCTGCTGGCTGCTGCCGGCCTTGAGGTACTGCCGCTTTTCGAGGAGCGCGACGATCGTCGAGAGCCGCTCGTCGAGCCGGCTTTCACGGGCCTTCTCGAAGGCCGTCCGCAGCGCGGCCGACCGGCGCGGATCGGTCGTGGCCAGCAGGTCTGCAAGACGGAGAAGCGACCGCTCCAGTGCGGCATATTCCCGGCGCAGCTCCTCCTCCCGCTGCAGCAGCCGGGAGGCCGTATCGGTCTCTCCCGCAGCGTGTACCGGCAGCGCGATGCCGGCGGAGGCCAGCCAGGCGACCAGCAGCGTCAGCCGGCGACTGACCAAGCGACTGACCAGTCGATTGACCAGACGGCCGGTCCAGTGCGGCCATTCCATCCGGCGACAGTGGCCGCGGCTGCACGTTCGACTCATGGCCGCTCCAAGGCTTCGCGGGACTGCCGCTTCTGCGTCTCGAGCGTTTCGGCGCGAATCTGTTCCTGACGACGGAGCATGCTCCGCAGCCGCTCGACGACCTCGTTGACCGATTCCGCCTCCAGCATCTTAGCCAGCACCTCGCGCATGCGGCCGAGCACGGCGTCGGCCCGGCCGACGATGGCCGCCGGGTCGGCCACCGGGCCGCCCGGGGTCGGCCGGCAGGCCTTGGCCAGATCGGGCAGGTCCACCGCGGCGATCGCGGCCAGCGGCCGGGTGATTCCGACGACCAGCCGACTCTCGAGTTCCGCGGAGAGCAGCAGGTTGTTGGCCAGTTCGAGCCCGATGCCCCGAAACGCGCCGGCTATCTCCCCCGTTTCACCGGCGGCACGGGTCGCAGCCTCTCCGCATCGGGTCACGGCCGCCATCGCCGGGTCCGTGCCGGACTGGTCCGCAGCCGCCGCTTCCGTGCCACGTTGCGGCGTCGTCAGTCGCTCGCGGGCCCGCACCAGATCCTCGATCGCGGCTTCGAACCGACGCCGGAGGAGGATCTCGCGGGCCTCGAGCAGTGCCCGCAGGGCCTCGGGCGTGACCACGTCGAGCGTCCACGTGTCGCTCGTGCCGATGTTCGGCACCGCGGCCAGCGTGCAGCCGTCACGGGCCTCGGCGGCGACGAGAAGCCGGCCGCCAACGACGAGCCGCAGCGCGTCGAGCGGCACCGGCAGCGGATCGGCAGCAGCGATGTCGACCACCGTCTCGCCGCCGCGCACGCGGCCGATCGGCACCGTCGCCGGCGCCGCATCCGCACCTCCTCCAGCGGAACCCACCGACCGCGGCCCAGCCTCCCGCGTCCCCTGCCGGAGCTGGCCTGCCACAGGGCGCAGCGTGATCGCGGCCCCGGTCAGGCCGTGATCGTCGCTGATCGATCCTTCGATCATGATCCGTCCCCGCGGCGTCACCGCGGTCGGGCCACCGACGATCCGCAGGCCGACGCGGGGCGACTCGTCGGCGACGGCCACGAGGGTGAACGCGACCGTGTCGCGATTCGCCAGGCCGTCAGTGTCCACGAGCCGCACGATCACCGCCGTGTCGGCACGCACGTCGACGAGGGTTCCACTCACCGCACGAGCACCCGCAGCCGCGGGATCGAGTGTCGCGACGGTCGTCTCCGCTGTCGACTCCCCCGCCGATTCGGGCGCGGCGACCGGTGCCGGGATCGTTCCGCCGTGCGGCGCCGCGGCGCCGCTCGAGCGGCACACCAGCCGCGCCGCCCGGAGCGGCGTCGTCGCCGTGCATGTGATCTCGACGCGGGACCCGGCGGGAACGGGGATCGTCCGTGCGGCCGGCAAGACCCGCAAGCCGGCGCCGAGATAGGCGGGGGGCAGGCAGCGGATGGCGAACGCGTCGACCGCCGGCGGATCGACCGCATGCAGCCGCAGGTCGCGCAGCCGGGCATCGCCGCCGCGAATCTCCAGAGGGACGTCGCCGGCGACCGACCGGACGACGTGGACGAACGTCTGCACGCCATCCTCCGCGGCCCCGCGCATGCCCATCCGCGCGGACGTCCAGCCGGCCTCGCTCCGCGTTCGCAGGTCCACCGCGGCCGGCGGTCCGGAACTTCCCCGGGCATGCACGACCAGTTCGACGTCACTTCCCCGGGCCACCGTGCGGACACCGGCGACGAAGCCCTCGACGTCGAGCGCCGTCCGGCGCGGCCAGGCCACGGCGGAGAGCCCGAACATGCGGCGGGCCCAGGTCTGGCCGATCGCCGGCCGTGCCGCCACGAGCAGACCGACCGTCGCGGCCGCAGCCGCGGCCGCGAGCGCCAACGACACGAGCCGGCGGCGGCGGAAGATCCGCGCCGTGTCGACCGCATCGACCAGGGCCGCGGCCTCGGCCGCCGTCCGCGCAAGGAGCCGGGTGTCGACGTCGTCACGGCCGGAGCCGGCGAGCGCGATCGTGGTCGACAGGCTGTCACGAAATCCGGGGTGGCTGCGTTCCACGGCGATGGCGAGGGATGCATCGGCCAGCGGCACCGCCAGGCGGCCGATGAGCTTCGTCGCCACGAGCCACACCAGCCCGCCGAGGGCGACCGTGACGGCTGCGGCGCGCACCCAGCCCGGCGGCTAGACGCACCAGTCGAATGCCAGCGATGCCCAGAACTACGCGGCGGCGGCGATGACGAGCCAGGCGAGCGACTCGACCCAGATCCACGTCCGCGCCGCCCGGCGCACGCCGCCGAGCATCCGGCGCACGGCGGAGACGGCCGCGGCCGCGGGGTCGGCGTCGGCCGGCGCGTCGGGTTGGTGGAGGACGAGTGACATGAACGCAGAGGGACGAAGGAGGTGGTCAGGCAAGCCGGAGGAGCCGGCGCAGGATCCATTCGAGACACAGCAGGCCGACGCCGGCCGAAAGCAGGATGCCGTTGAGGCCGCGCTTGAACGGTGCGTCGGCCGCCGCGGTCTCGTACTCGCGTCGGGACCGGTCCGGAATCGTGGCGGCAAGCCGGGCAGACTCGGCGGCCGTCCAGCCGCCCGCGCCAGGGTACGCGGGCTCCACGCCCGCCGCCCGGGCGACCTGGCCGAGCAGACCGCGATCGAGCTGCGGCCGGGCGAGTTCCCGGTCGGGCAAGTGCGCCTGCACGCGTTTCGTCAGCCGCGCGTCGTCGCCGGAGCCGAGGTCGCATTCGATCTGCCAGGTTCCCTCGCGGCCTGCCACGAATCCGCCGCGCACGATCTCGGGTCGCGCCGGCTCGGGCTCCAGGGGCACGACCACCACGCTGCCGTCCGGCGCGATGGCCCGGCATCGCGGCAGCGGTTCGGCCGCCACCGGATCCGCAAACACGACCCGCACGGCAACGGAACCACCGACCGGAAACCGGTCGCGGTCCACCAGCAGCCGACCGCGGCCGGAGCCGCGGAGCAGTCTCCCCTGCGCCACGTGCCGCACGATCTGCGTCACGAGCCGCTCGTAGGCCGCGTCGTCAATGCCGCGCAGCCGCCACAGTTCGCCGCTGGCGACGAACAGCGTGCTGCCCGACCCGTAGTACTGTCCCGCCAGAAAGATCGGCTGCGTTCCGCCGGCGGCCGCCGGCGGCACGACCCGGGCGTAGACCGTGGCCCCCGGCTTGGCCTCACCGCTGCCGATGCAGGCATGGACACCGCGAAATTCATCCCACACCGTCCGGCTCGCGGCCGGCGTTGGCGCCAGCCAGAGGAATTCCGCCTCCTCCCCTTCCCGCGTGAACTCGAACCGCATCGGCTCCGGCGAGACCAGTGCCGGCCCGACGGCCAGCCGGCCGGCGCCGCCCGGCGCCACGGGGAGCACCCCCCGGACGATCGCCGCCTCGCCCGCCCCCAGCCAGCGTTCCGTGCCGACGGCGCCGGAAAAGAACACCATGCCCCCCGACTCGCGGGCGACCCAGCGTTCGAGCCGGGCCTGCGCGGCGGTGTCGAGTTGTCGCCAGTCGAAGTCAAAGGCCAGGATCGCGTCGTAGCCGGCGAGTGCCGCGTCGCTGTCCGGGAAGTGATCGAGCAGTCGCCGGGCATCCTGGGAGATTCCCGGCGCCGCTGTGCCGAGCAGCACGTCGACGGCGAAGCTCTTGTCGCGGTGGAGAACGCTGCGGGCGAACTGGTATTCGCGTGTCGGACCACCCGCGACGAGCAGCACCTGCGTCACGCGATCGACGACGTCGATCTCGACGCTCTGGGCGTCGTCGGCGGGCGTGCGATCCTCCGCCGGTGGCCGCACCCGCACGGTGAGCGTGCGGCGGCCGGCCGCGGGCAGGCCGGGAACCTCGAACCGCACCGGCACAAGGTCGCCGTCCGGCCCGAGCACGACGTCACGAATCGCGATGCTGCGGGCCGCGGCGGCCACACCTGCTCCGCCTCCGGAAGACGTGCCGGGAACAGGGGCCGCCTCGAGGAGTTCGACCGTGACCAGCGTGCGGTCGAGTCCCTGCGGCTGGAGATAGCCACTGACCGAGAAACCGTCCCCGGGCACCACACGGGACGGGGCCACGACGTCGGCGACGCGGACGTTCGCCGGCAGCCGGTCCGATCCGAAGCCGAGCGGGTGGATCGAGACCCCCTCCGCCGCGCTGGCGTTGGCCACGGCGACCGGATCGATGCCGGCATTGCTGGCCCCGTCCGTCAGCACGACGATGGCGGCGAGCAGGCCGCGCGGCTCACGGTCGAGGACCGCGGCCAACGCCTCGCCGAGGCGGGTCTCATAGCCCGCCGGTCGGATCCGATCCCGCCACGAGCGGTCGCTTCCCGCTCCCGTCCCGGCCACGTTCCCGGCCACGGGTCCTGTTTCCTCCTCAGTCGCCGCCGTCTGGTGCGGCAGGGTGACGAGCCGCTCCGCATCCGCCTCGAACCGCCACACCGAGACCTCGTGCCGCCGCGTCAGGGCGGCCAACAGCCCGGCATCGTCGAGCACGCCGGCCGCCGCACCCGCCCGGCTCACGTCCCCGCCGGTCGTAGCGGCCGGGTCCGCCGCTGACTCCTGCGCGGGCAGCGACATGCTCGCGCTGGCATCCACCAGCACGGCGACGCGGCTGGGGAACACGCGTTCCCGTTCGGTCGTGCGTTGCAGGTCGAGGATGGCGACCGCCACCACCGCGAGCGTGCCGATCCGCAGTGCGGCCAGCAGCAGCCGGGCGGGCCAGGGCAAGTCCGCCGCATCACGCCGATACGTCCAGACAACGAACGCGACGAGTGCCAGTGCCGCCAGCACGAGGACGGGCATCTGCCACCACTCGGAGAATCCCTCGACGAGCGCACTCGTGACCCGCTGCCGCGTGGCGGCTGCGGCGGAGGAACCCGAGGAGTGAACGGCGCCGGGCATGAAACGATTGATCGCGCGGAGTTGTGGTCAGCTAAACGACGGCCGCCTGCGGGCCTGCGGGGCATGGTATCCGGCCGCACGGGAGAGCAGTTGCTCGGCCACGAGGAGCCCGAGCACGACGCAAAGGAGCGGCCCGCCGAGCGGCGTTCCTTCCGGCGCCGCGCCGGCTGCGCGGGTCGACTCGGCGGCATCGAAACGGAAGGGAATCCCCGCCAGGTCGCGGGCCAGTTCCGCCCTGTCGATGCGGAGCAGCCGCCCCTCGTCGCTGACGACGTTGACGGCGAACAGCCGTTCCCGCTCCACGCCATCGATCCGGCGCCAGCGTGCCGCGTAGCCTCCCGGCGCACGGACGCGGCGCAGCCGCGCCTCCAGCC
>JBKDUV010000087.1:0-10974 GCA_046339335.1 Planctomycetia bacterium
CTGTGGAAGCAAGCGAAGGCATGGATGCCGAAGCGCAGCGGACATGCACCGAGCGCAGGGCCGGAGGCCCGCAGCGAACGTCCGGAGGCATGGCAGGAGCACCCCCGACCCAGGGTAAACCGCGATGGACCACCACAATCATGCCGCGGCCGAGCGGCCGTGGTGGCTCATCGCCTTGATCCCCTGGTAGGCGACGAGCCCGAAGCCCACCTTGTTGATCACGTCGGCGACGTTGTAGATCACCTCGCGATATTCGCCGGCGCCGGCCCGGGCCATGAGGAACCCGATCGGGTAGATCGCCCAGCCGATGAGCACGAACAGCCGCATCGTTCCCAGGGCCTTCCCCAGCGGTGCGGGAGCCGCGGCGATCGCCTGGCCGAGCGACACGAAGAGCACGCCCACGATGAGCAGCTCGAAGCCGCAGGAGATGGCGAAAAACGTCCACCAGCGTTGCGAATCGACCGGCGCCGTCTCGGCGATGAAGGCCGTGACGATCATCGCCACGTCGAGCGTCACGAGCTGGCAAAAGAATTTGGTCCCCCGGTCGCCGAGCCGGAGCAACAACGGAAATTTCACGAGCAAGAGCGGCGTCGTGAACAGCCAATCGACGTACCGCAGCGCCGTGGGAAATCCCGCCCCCGACTGGTAGACGCCCGTCATCTTGAAGTAGTGGAAGCAGGCGATCGCGCAGACGAGCCCCGCGACGACCATCGTGCTGCGGTACTCGGGGGCCACGTCGTCGCGCAGGAGGAAGAAATACAGGGCCCCCGCGCCCATGGCGACGGTGCCGGCGAAGAACAGGTAGAGCGTCAGCGTCTGCAGGAGCGTGCCGGCGGCCTGGGCCGCCTGAAAGTCGAGCGACACGGCGGCACCGTCAGCCGCGGCGAGCAGGCAGGAGAACATGGCGAAAGCCTCCGCAGGGTGCCTGGCGGATGCGCCGGCCAGGCGAACCGCCAGTGAGTGCGATGCAACACCTCTGGGAGGCCATTCCCGCGGGCCTGTCCGGCCCGGCAAACCATACGGCCGACGCACCGGGTCGAGGCAACCTCGCGGCATGAAACGCCGCTCGCCAAAGCGGTCGACCGCTCATCGCCCGCCGCGGACACGTGGGGGGTGTGCCGCAGGCGCGGCCGACGCCGAATGGCGTCTGGGTCAGTCGCTCAGTTCCGTGTACTTCCGGGCGTTGCCCCGGGCGAACGCCACCGGATACTTCCGCTCGTTGGCCGCCAGCTTGGCGGTGATCGCCGCGGCGAGGTCGATGCCCAGCCGGTCGGCGAGCAGCATGGCGAACATGACGACGTCGGCGATCTCCTCGGCGACGCCGGCCCGCTTGGCCGCGTCGGCCATGTCGGCCTCGACCTCGGCGTCGGTCTTCCAGAGAAACCGTTCCTGGAGTTCCGCCGCCTCGATGGCGATCGCGGCGGCGAGCTGCCGCGGCGCGTGGAACTGCGCCCAGTCTCGGGCGTCGCGAAAGTCGCGGACGGCCTGGCCGAGATCGGCGAGCGTCGGCGAAACGGACACAGGTCGCTGCCGTGCCCGCCCAGCTGCTTTCTTCGTCAAGGCTGGGTCACTCCGGGGGGATCGAGGCAAGGATCTGCTCGAGACGTTGCGACGTCCCGTGCCGCCCGCACCAGTCCCGAATGTAGCCCATGTCGAGAACGTTCAGCCCCTGGATGGCGAGCACGTCGCGGGCGTCGTCGAGATCCTTGCCGCGACCCCAGCGAACTTTTTGGATGATCACGTCCTCGGCACTGGG
Source organism: Planctomycetia bacterium (assembly GCA_046339335.1). GTDB lineage: Bacteria > Planctomycetota > Planctomycetia > Pirellulales > UBA1268 > QWPN01. Next base: position 1,757 of record JBKDUV010000087.1, read on the forward strand.
CACCGGAACCCTGCGGCCCGTCGCGTCCAGGGCCCGGGTGCGACGCCGGGAAAACTGCTCCCGGACGAACGGGTCGTCGAAGAGCGCGAAGAACTCCACGGTCAGCGGCGGCAGGTCGCGGGTCGCACCGACGCGGCGGGTGCCGAAGGTCAGAGTGTCGAACCGGATTTGGGCGTCGAAGGTCAAGATCGGGGATAGGCGATCCACCAGTCGCGGCATCGCCGTGGTGTCGGCCACGTCCACCACCACGTCCACGTCGGCTGTCGACCGTGGGCTGCCGTAGAGACCGGCGGCGATGGCCCCCGTGACCATGTGGGGCACCCGGTCGGCGACACACGCATCGGCGACGGCGGCGGCGAGTTCGGAGATCGTCATGGCCCGGCCGGGCCGGCGGCCGGCGGTGACGCGGTGAACCGGCCGGCTTCGCGGGCAGCCCGGAGCCGGTCGAGCCGGCGGCGGACTTCGACCCAGCCGGCATCGGCGTCGCTGGTCCCGAGATCGGCCATGGCGGCGACATGCATCCGTTCGAAGGCCTGCGACGTGAGCGCGACCATCTCGGCGAACCGCTGCTCGGGCGTCATGCGCCGGGCGCGTGCGACCTTCCCGAGCCAGATTTCCCGCTGGAGGGCTGCGAGGTTCGATGGTTCGGAAGAGCATGCACCTGTCATGGCCGGGAGCATAGCCGAATGCCGCGAAACCGGCCCCCTGCCCAACGTCCGATAATGTCTCTTATGTCCGGTACGGACCCTTTATTTCCAGTGTTTTTCGCTCTTCTTTCCCTCGCCGGCCGCCCCTTCCTGACGAGGTCGTCGGAACCCGGTCAACGGATCGGAAGCGGGCTCTGCGGGCCGACCGGGAAACGAGCCGGCGGCTGCGGCTGAGCAGGCGCCTGGCCGGGCGGCGGCGGCTGGAATCGTTCGCCGCTCGACCAAGCCTGCTGCTGGCCATGTTGGCTGGCCGGTGGCGGCGGCAATGCTTGGGGCGTCGGCTGGGCCCAGGTGGCTTGCGTTGGCGGCGGAGACGTCGGTCCGCCTGCCGTGAGCCGCGTCCCCTGCCCCGATGGCTCTGCCCCCACCCATGCAGCCGCCGACGTCAGTGTGTCAAAAAACGACCTGGCCGCGGCCGGACTCGGTGCCGCGGCGTCGGGGGCCGCGACTGTCGTTGCGCCGGGCTGGGCAAACTGCTCGCGAAACTGGCGGACGAACGGATCGACCGCCTCGATCACCTCCCGGGGCAGGAACTGGTCTGCGCGGACGATCAGTTCCGCCACCAGGCGGCCACTCCGGCTGGCCACGATTTGGCCACGGTACCCCGGCGCCAAGGTGATGGCGAAAAACGTGACCACCACACAGAGCAGCACGCCCTTGGCCAGGCCGAGCAAAAGACCGAGTTGGTGATCGAAGGCCGAGAGGTGGATCGCGTCGATGAAGCCGGCGACCACGCGAAACAAGAGCCAGACTGCCAGCGACGTCGCCAGGTAGAGGGCGAGCATCGCGATCAACTTGTTCCAGGGAGCCTGCTGGCCGAAGAAGGGGGCCAGGGGCCCGCCGAAGCGAACCGCGACCCAACTGCTGGCGGCGATGCCGGCAATCCACGCCAGTTGCCAGACGATCCCCTTGAAGTAGCCGAGCACGGCGGCAGCCGCGAGCAGGCCGATCATCACCAGATCGTATCCTTCGATCGCCATCGACTTGCTCCCGCAGCGTGAGATCTCGATCCGGCAGGCCTCGATCCAGCTGCCGTTGTGGTCGGGAGTCTAGGAAGGCAGGGGCCGACGGCCGAAGGCCAAATCAAAGCACGATTTCGGCCATTCCAGCCCGCGCAGTCGTCCCATTCGCCCCTCTCTGCCCAGTCCCCGCAGCGTGCGCACCCGCCCCCGCCTGCCGGATCATGCTTGCATGCTCCTTCGGCACGAGTGGAACCGCCAAGGTGCAGCGATTTCCCAACCCGCGAACTCCACCGTCGGGCATGCGAAAGCGGGGGACGGGCAGGGGGCATCCGCTGTCGGCGGCCCCATCTTCTGACGATACACAATCGGTGTGCGCCCGTGCCACGATCGTTGGCAGGGCACGCCCGCGTGGCGCCCGGCACGGGTGCGACGCTCGTCGTGGGGGATGTTCGCCGTGCCCGGCTTTCAAGTCCACATTACCGGCTCGAGCATCATGGGCGTCGGCTACGGCACGGCGGCCTGGTACTGGGGCGGAATGCCTCCCGAGACCTGCGTGCTGGCCGGCGGTCTGTGCTCGGTTTCCGGCATGCTGCCCGACCTCGACAGCGGACCCGGCATCCCGCTCAAGGAGAGCGTCGCCTTCGCCGCCGCCGTCGTCCCGATGATGATGCTCCACCGATTCCACGAGTGGAGGCTGCCGCTGGAAGTGATGATCATCGCCGGCGCAGCCATCTATCTGGCGATCCGCTTCGGCGTCACCTGGCTCCTCAAGCACCACTCCCACCACCGCGGCATGTTTCACAGCCTGCCGGCGGCGGCAATCGCCGGCCAGACGGCGTTTCTCGCTTTCTGGGCGGAGGAGCCGCTCAAGCGCTACTTCGTCGCCAGCGCCGTCGTGCTCGGCTTCCTCTCGCATCTCGTGCTCGACGAGATCTGGAGCGTGAAGCTGGGGATGTTCGGACCGAAGTTCAAGAAATCGTTCGGCACGGCGCTCAAGTTCTACGGCCCCGTCGTCTGGCCGAACCTGCTCACCTGGGGCATGGCGCTCATCCTCGGCGGCATCGCCGCCGGCGACGCCAAATTCTCGGAGGGTCAGGCGGCGTACCTACAACGGGCACGGCAGGCGCAAGGCGCCTTCCAAAACCAGTTCAATCAGGTTCGTACCGCCCTGCCGAACCTGCCCTCGTATCCCATGCAATACCCGCAGCAGTCCCCGTACCCGAACCAGCCCCCGCCGGCCGGTTATCAGCCCTATCCGCAGCCGCAGTTCCGGCGGTAGATCGCGGCGCAATCCGATCCGGGCCTGCATGCCGCTTGCGAACCGGCCGGGCCGGCCCGATCATAGACCGCTTTCGCTCCTTTCCGCGGACCCGTCCATGCCTCCTCCAACGGCCGCCGACTCGGGCTTTTCGGGTCTCGTCGGACTCGCGGTGTATCTCGCGATCATCGCCGCGGCCGCGTTTGCCGGCGGCTCTTCGGTCGCCTTCCTGGCACTCACCCACCGGACCATGCAGGTCCTGCTCTCGTTCACCGGCGGGGTGCTCCTCGGCGTCGGACTCCTGCACCTCCTGCCGCACGCCGTCCTCGAATTTCGCGGCGACGTCCAGACGACGATGCTCTGGGTCACGGCCGGGTTCTTCGTGATGTTTCTCCTCGAGCGGGCCTTCCACGGCCACGCGCACCATACGGCCGACGGCGGACCGGAGCACCACCCCCACGCGCATGGTGAATCATGTGGCCACGCCCATCGGCACGGTCGGCAGGCGGGCCGCTGGAGCTGGTGCGGCGCCTTCGCGGGGCTGACGCTCCACAGCCTTGCGGACGGCGCCGCGCTGGCGGCCTCGGTCGGAAGCGACGCCGCCCACGGCGGGGGCCTGCTCGCCGGCGCGGCGACGTTTCTGGCGATCCTGCTCCACAAGCCGTTCGATTCGGGGATCATCGCCACGCTGATGATCGAAGCGGGGGTTTCCGCGCGGCTTCGCCGGATCGTAATCGCGGCCTATTCGGCCGTGGTGCCGCTCGGAGCCTTCGCCTTTCTCGGCAGCCTGCACCTTGTCGGTCCCCAGCAGTCCGCGATCGTCGGGCCGGCGATGGCGATGGCCGCCGGCGCCTTCATCTGCATCGCCGCTGCCGACCTCCTGCCGGAGGTGCAGTTCCACAGCCATGACGCGGTGCTGCTGACGACGTCGCTGGCCCTCGGCCTGGCCACGGCCTGGGGGATCACGGCACTGGAGCGGACATCGCACGCCCATCATGTGCACGCGGTCCTCGGCTCCGCGGCCCACGGTCACTGACCCGAGACGTCGAGTCCGCGCCGCAACCGTTCCGCGCGGACCGCCGCCATCACCTCGTCGATCAGAACCTGCTGCCGCCGGATCAGCGGCACCTGCGCCTGGAAGCACCAGGCGATCGCGGCGCCGATGCCGAGACCGCCGAGAAGGTGCGGCGTCACCCAGCCGCGGGTCCCCGGCCGGCCCGTCGCCGGCTCGGCGGCTCCGCCCAGGGCCACGATCGCCACGACCCCGAGCATGCCGGCGAGTGCGAAGGGAAACGTCGACCGTTTCAGCCGTCGGCCACGTTCCACCAACCCGGCGTCCAGGCCGTAGGCTTCGACCACCTCGCGGACCCAGCGGCCCGTGCCGATGAAGTAGGTCACGGCCATGCTGTTGACGAGCACGACGACGAGCGCGGCGAGCACGCCCGAGAGCCGGTGCACCGTTCCCAGGCGAAGCGTGTCCGGGTCGGTCTGGCCGTGAAGATCGCCGATCCACAGGCCAAGGCCGGCGGTCGCCACCAGCAGGGCGACGGCGAACATCGCCGCCCGGGAGAAAAACACCGTCATTCGACCTTTGCCCGCCTTCCTCGCCGGCCTGACTCGCCTGCCACGCGGCCGGCCGGCCGCAGCGACGCGAACCGCTGCGGCGAGGACCGGTCCGATATAGATTCTAGCCGGACGGAAGACCGGCGGCAGGCACACCGATGACCGACGAACACGCGCACCCTGCGGCCGCCGGCCCCGAGCCGCCGGTGATCCTGCTGACCTGCGGCGATCCGGCGGGAATCGGTCCGGAGATCGTCGCCCGCGCCTGGGAAGCCACGAGTCTGCACCGCCAGGCACGGCTGCGTGTGGTCGCCGACGCCGGCCACCTTGCGGCGCTGCTCGCCGCCCGCCCTGCCCTGCCCCGACTCCCAGTTACCGTCGTATCGCCCGACGACCGGCGCGACTCGACCGGATCCGAACTGCTCGTCATCGACTCCTGCACGAGGCCGGGCGGCCACACCGACGCCGTCGCCCCGCCCCTCGGCGTCGTCTCCGCGGCCGGGGGCCGGGCGGCCGCGGCTGCCGTAGAGGCCGCGTTTCACCTCGTCCGGCGCGGCGCCGGCCAGGCGATCGTCACCGGACCGCTGCACAAGGAGTCGCTCCACGCGGCCGGCTACGACATGCCCGGTCACACGGAACTGCTCGCCCGGCTCTGCGGCCTGCCCGACGAGGCGGCGTCGATGATGCTCTGGCTCCCGGCGACGGAGCCGGGGCGGAGCGGGCTCGGCGTGGTACACGTCACGCTTCACGAATCGCTCCGCTCCGCCGTCGCACGGCTCTCGACGACGGGCATCGTCGACGCGGGCCGACGCCTCGCCGACCTGCTTCGCGCCCTGCTCGGCCGGCCGCCGCGGATCGCCGTCGCGGCCCTCAATCCCCACGGCGGCGAAGGCGGGCTGTTCGGCGACGAAGAGGCCCGCATCGGCGTGCCCGCGGTCGGGCGTCTGGCTGCCGCCGGGATCGACGTCACGGGCCCCGTGCCGGCCGACACGCTCTTTCTCCGCGCCTCCCGTGGCGCGTTCGACGGCGTCGTCGCGCTGTACCACGACCAGGGACACATTCCCATCAAGCTGCTCGGCATGCATCGGGCGGTCAACGTGACGCTCGGCCTGCCGCTGGTGCGGACGAGCGTGGCCCACGGCACCGCGTTCGACATCGTCGGCCGCGGGGTCGCCGATCCGGCAAGCATGCTCGCCGCACTCGACGTCGCGCGGCGGCTCGTCACCGGCGGCTGGCCCGCCGGCGTCAGGGCCGCATCGGCCCCATCACTCCCCCGTACGCGGCGGTGACGTCGCTGAGGCCGAGTTCGGGTGCCGGCCTGTACAGGAAGGCGGATGCATCGACCGGCCCGCCCACGCTGATGTCGAACAGGTCCAGGACGGCGATCGGTTCCGGCTGACCGGAACCGACGGGCCGCGGCCCGGGAATCGCCAGGTATTCGACCCGCCGTGGCAGCAGGTCACCCCGCGCGACCTAGACACGGATGCGCCACGGCATGCCGTCGGGCAGTTCCTCGGGCAGCACGCCCCCCGGCCGTGCCGCCGCCTCACGGAGCGCCGGTTGCAGGGTGGCAAGATGGTCGGGATGCCAGTGTCCCTCGAGCACCCATACCGGCAGGCCCTCCTCGGTCTCGGCCGGCGTCGCCGCCTGGAACACGAACCATTGCCGGGCGGTCCACAGGCTACGTTGCAGGCCCCCGAGATACCGAGAGACCGATCCCTCGCCCGGCGGACCGAACTGGGCGAGGCGTTCCCGCACGCGGCGCACGTCCATGCGCTCGACACGCGGCGGGTCGGAACCGAGACGCCGGTATGACCAGGCGTTCACGCCGTCGCCGACATCGATCGTCTCGAAAGTCTCCGTATCGGCGTTGAGGATCGACTCGAAACGATACCGCTGTTCCTCGCCGGTGCCCGACTGCAGGTACAAGCCGCCCCCCTTGAGCACCCGGCTGCCGATCCTCGCCTTCTGCCGAAACTTGATCTGGACCGAGGCGGCGCGGTCGAACGCGACCAATGCCCCGGCCAGGATCCGCTCCGCCTGGGCCGCTGGTGACTCCTGCGCCGCGGCCGGCGAGCCCCCGCTCCCGGCGTCGCGCGCGTACACACTCGTCGCCGTCGGCTCCCCCCGGGCAGCGGACACGGCGGAGAGCGCCGCCGACAGCGCGACCGCGACGAAGAGGGGAGTGAACCGTGGCGAGCGGGGGAGTCTGGCGAATCTGCGGGCTGTCACGGCTGAGTCGACTTTGTGGATTTTGCCAAAGAATCGGTGCCGCAAGGGTCGAAGAACTGTCCGTGCGAACCGCGTTCGTCCCGGGGATCCCGGCCGCCTGCACGTCCGCAAGTGTAGGGAATGGGCTCCCGCCGGCCCATGCCGGAATCGGGGCCCGCGCCGGTCCGTGCACGGACTTCGCATGTTTTCCGGCCTGGAGGTGACGCGATGTTGAACCGACGCCTGCACGGGTTCGTCGGCCTGTCCCTGGCGGCGACGCTGACGGGATGCCACCTGCCCGCCAACTCACCGTTCAAGGGGCTGGCCCAGGTGCGGCCGATCGCCACGCCGAAGACGAACGTGCTCCCCCCCGCCGCGATGCTCCATCATCCCGGTCCGGGCGTGGAGGGACCGGGGCCCGGCATCATTCGTCCCGCCTCGTACGAGGCCGCCATGGAGGCGGCGGGCGTCGGCTTCGCCGGCCCGGGTGGGCTCGCGGCGATGGCGCCGACGTCGCAGATCGGCTTCATCGGTCCTGATGGCATGCAGGTCCGCTGGGACGCGTCGGCGATGGGCGGCTTCGACTCCGCTCCGCTCGTCGCACCGGGCCGCTACGACTTCCCGCAGGGGGCGATCTATCGCCTCAAACTGACGAACATCGCCGGCCGCGAGGGTGTCGAACTCTATCCGTCGCTGGAGGTGGCGCCGGTGACGCCGCGGACGGCCGCCTACCTCGCGCACAACGCGATCCCCTTCCAGATCACCGAAGAGGATCTCGATCAGGTCACAAGCGGCAACTTCGTCACCAAGGTCGTCTATCTGCCCGATCCCGACTACCAGGAACTGGCGGTGGCGGGCGTTGAAACGCTCGTCAGCACGCGGCTCGACCCGGGCTGCGATCCGGTGGTCGAGGCCGACCGACGCGGCTCGATCCTCGCCGTGATTCGCATCGGCAACAAGGACCTCGAGGCACCCGGCGCGGCCGGCGCCGCGGGGGGCGTCGGGGGACCGATGGCGGCCGGCGGCGGGCCGGGCGGAGCCGGCGCCTGCGGAGTTGCCGGGCCGCTCGGGATGCCGTGCGGCGGCGATCCGTCGCAACTTCCCCCGGCCTTCGTGGCGGGCATGACCGCGCCCCACTACGGCATGCCGATCACCGGCACGCCGATCGGCCTGCCCGGACCCGCGCATGTGCCGCTCGGCGTTCCCGCCGGTCTGCAGAGGCACACGATCACGAATCACACGAAGATGCACATTCCGCCTCCGTCACGTGAGATGGCCCTCCACGTGCAGGAGCATCCCGGCCTGAGTTATCCGAAGCCGGCCCGCCACGCCTACGTCGCCGAGCGGCACGACGTGCCGAACATCCGGCTCCAGCAGCCGCGGGCGGACAGGACCCGGTTCATGGACAACGGCGGACCCGATCCCGACGCCCTCGGCCCGGGCCGCATCATCCCCGGCGCGCCCTGCCCGCCCGAGCCGCTGGAGTGAGCCGGCCCGTCCCATGCACACACATCTTTCGATCCGCAGCCGGCGGCGCATGCCACGGAAGCGGAAGGAGACGATCGACCGAGAACCGTTCCGGACGGGGACCGCGCTGCGGGTCCCCCGCTGGATGCCGGCGACCGCCGCGTTCGCCCTGGCGGGCGTCCTGGGTCTTGCCCAGGCGACCGTCGACGCGAACGCAGCGGACACATTCGCCGACAACACCCGACCGGGAGCGATTGGCGCCCAGCGGCGGCCCCAGCCCGGTCCCCGTCCGGAAACGGAACTCCCCCCCGCCGTGCAGCCGGTCGCGATCCACGGGCCTCCCGGCCTGCGGATCGCGATCGAGACGGCCTCCGGCTGGTCCCCCTTGCAACTTGGCACGTTGCGGATGGGCCTCGTCGTCGGTCAGGCCTACCGGCTGCGGGTCGCCGGCATTCCCGGCCGCGAAGGGGAGGAACTCTTTCCGACGGTCAGGATCCTGGCCCGGTTGGCGACGCCTCCCGGCACGGCCTGGCGGTTTCCAGTCGAAGTCGTGATCGACGCCGACGATCTCGCCGCCGCGGCCGAAGGGGCCCACGTGCGGCGGGTCGTCTATCTCGCCTGCGACTCGTCCCGGCCCGACGTCGTGGCCGCCAAGTGGTTCGACGTTCGCCCTGGAGACGACGCCCTCGACGTGGCCCGGACCCTCGGCGAACCGGTCGCCGAACTCGTCATCGGCAACCGTCTGCCGGCATCCACGCCATGATCGAAATGCCGTCGGGCGATCGGCACGGTGTCCGCTGGATTCGCATCCTGGCGATCGCCGTCAGCGCGGTCGTGCTGGCTTCGTGCCGTTCACTCGCACCGACCGCGCACCTGGCGACCGACGCGGTCGTCACGACGCCGAAGGTCGCGGCGCGGGCGCCCGCGCCGGTCGTGCGGCATACCGTGGGACCGGCCGCCGGCGGCGCCGGGGCCGCTGCGGGGGAAGACCATCTGGCCCCGCTCGGCCCGACCCTGCGAAGAACCGCGGGCGCGAAGCCCTGCCCTCCC
>JBKDUV010000088.1:0-4413 GCA_046339335.1 Planctomycetia bacterium
GGCTGGGTGCGGGCGTTTGAGTAGACAATCCGCTCGGTGCCGTCGGGGCGGGTCTCGGTGGAATGCGTCGCATGGCTATCGCGCTGTGCAAAACCTACATCGCCGATGTAGGATTTGCTAGCTGGACGCGTGCAACGACACGGTCGCGGCCCGGAGGCAGCATGGCAAGGATTTTTTCTCGACTCCTCGACCCGCCGAAGAAGACGTTCCTCCTGCTCGGGCCTCGTGGCACGGGGAAGTCCACCTGGTTGGCGAAGCATTTTCCGCGGGCTGTCAGGATCGATCTCTTGCACACGGAGCAGTTGTACCGCTACCGATCGAATCCGTCGTTGCTCCGGTCGGACCTCAGTGGGCTTCGGGCTGGCGAATGGGCGGTCATCGACGAGGCCCAGAAGGTGCCCGATCTCCTCGATGAAATTCATGGGCTGTACGAAGCACGACGCATCAATTTTGCCATCACCGGCTCCAGTGCCAGAAAATTGCGCCGCGCCGACGTCAATCTGCTCGGTGGCCGGGCGATTCGTTGTGATTTTTTCCCGCTGGCGTGGGCAGAGATCAAGCAGGCCTCGTTTCTCGACACGTGCCTGGCCTACGGGACGCTTCCTCCCGTGCTTACGGACCCGGCGCATGCGGCCGACACGCTGGCGAGCTACGTGGGCACCTATCTTCAGGAGGAGATTGCGGCGGAGGCACTGACCCGCAATGTCCAGCCGTTTGCGAGGTTCCTCCAGGTAGCCGCAAAGCACCACGCCCAGGTGCTCAACGTCGAGCGGGTCGCCCAGCAAGCAGCGATCAAGCGGCGCACGGTCGACACCTACTTCGAGATTCTCGAAGACACGCTGCTCGGCCTGCGGCTCCCCGCGTATCGCCCCGGGCTTCGCTCGAAGGAGGTGGCTCACCCGAAGTTTTATTTCTTCGACGCCGGGGTGGCCCGGGCCGCGGCGGGCTGGATTCGGGAGACGATGCCCGACGAATGGCGGGGTTTCTCGTTCGAGACGCTCGTGCTTGGCGAACTCCGCGCGTTCAATTCCTATCGGCGGAAAGACAAGCGGCTGTTCCACTACAGTGTGACCGGAGCGTTCGACATCGACTTCGTGGTGGAAACGCAAAAGAAGGTCTTGAATCGGCCGGGCCGGTTCGTGGCCATCGAGGCCAAAGCCTCGTCTCAATGGCGGTCGGAGTGGAACCGTCCCTTGGCGATGATTGCCGAGCATGGTGCGATCGATGCTGCGTATGGTGTCTACCTCGGAAAGAAGACGAGCGTGAACGATGCGGTCACTGTCTTGCCGTTCGCCGAGTTCAGTCGCCGTCTGTGGGCTGGCGACATTGTCTGAAGACGTCGGCGGCACCGCCGGGTTCACCGTCGCCAGCCCCTCACCCGCTGCCAGAAGACCGCCCCGCAACTCGCAGCCTGGCTCGAGGAGAAGTCCCGGAAGCCCTCACCGTCCTTCGGGTACCTGCCGCCCACCGGCGGCGGCTCCGAACGACCAACGGGCTCGAGCGACTCAACACGGAGATCAAACGAAGGACGCGGGTCGCAACGCTCTTCCCGAACGAGGCCTCGCTCCTGCGACTTGCCTCTGCCGTACTCTCAGAGATCAGTGACGATTGGGAAACCGAACGTGCCTACCTGACCATGGAAGCCAGATGACCCACCTCTGAAAATCCGAATGTACAGAAGGGGTGTTGCTTGATCGCCGGCGGACAGTCTCAACGACAAGCCGACCTACGGCCGGAACCGCCGCAGATCCAGTTCCTTGATGGCCTGGTAGTGCTTGACGTTGCCGGTGAGGAGTGGCTGACTCGACTCGATCGCCGTTGCCGCAATGAGCGCGTCGGCCATGCTGATGGCTTCGGACAGAGCATACTCCTCCATGTAGATCGATGCCCGGTGGCCGATGTCTTCGCCGAGCGGAATCGATGTGAATCGCATGTCGGCGAGAAACGCCTTGATGGCTCGCGTCTCGGCCTTGTTGCGCGACCCCTGGATGAGTTCCATATACGACACGACAGAGACGGACCGCTGCTCCCGGTCATCGACAGCCTTGGCCGCCCGCGCATTGCCGCGCAGCACCCAGATCAGCACGTCGGTGTCAAAGATCATCGAACCTGCTCCGCCGCAGCCGGCGCACGTGCGCGGCGACTTCCTTGAGGTCGTCCCGGTCGGCCCAGATGCCGAAGGCGGCATGCTCCCTGGCGCTGCCGACCGGCTGGTCGTGCGTGCTCCCGATGGGCTGCATGATCGCCGCCGGCGTGCCACGGTAGAACACCGTGACGGGTTCCTTCCGTTGCAATGCCCGAATGATGGACGCCGACCTACGCCGCAAATCGACAAACGAAGCCTTCACGACCGTCCCCTTGAGTGTGCTTTCGGAGTGTACACACCAAGGAGGGGGAAGGCAACACGTCGCTGGTGTTGGCCGGCATCACCGTGCCCTCGCCCGAGTGCCGATCGAGTCGCCTCGGACCATGAGCATTCCGACGCCGGCAATTCGGCACGACCCGCATAGTTTGCCCCGCTGTGGAGCCGGCCGGCCGCGGCTTCCGATGCCATTCTGACCGTGACCGCACGCACCGCTCCGCCCACCGTTGCCACGTCCGCCGACCGGCCGCCGATCGCGGTGCGGATCGTGGTCTCGGCGTTCCTGCTCGTGCATCTGGCGGCCGTCGTCGTGCCGCCGCTGGCCGGCCCGCCCCCCGCGAGTGAACTTGCCGGCGTGCTCCGCGAGCCACTCCGACCGCTCATCGGTGCCCTGTACCTCGGCCACGGCTACCGGTTCTTCGCCCCCAACCCCGGCCCCGGTCACACGCTCCGCTGGACCGCCACGCTTCCCGACGGCTCGGAGCGCACAGGACGCATTCCCGACCGCGACGCCGACCGGCCCAGGCTCCTCTACCACCGCCGGTTCATGATCGCGGAAAAGATCGCCGCACTCGTGCCACCGACCGACGCCCCGGAGGAGATTCGCACGCGGACCAAGGCCGACTGGCTGCCGCTCGTGAAGGGCGTCGCCGGCCACATCCTGCGCACGACGGGCGCCGCCGAGGTCCGGCTCGAAAAAATCGAGCACTTCCTTCCCGGTCCCGACGAGGTGATCGCGGGCACCGTCGAGCCCGACCTCGTCACGCCACTGGGCCGCTACCGACTGCGGGAGACGACGCCGTGAGCGCGCGTGCGCATACGATCGCTCCGCCAGCAGCCGTCCGGAGCGGAGCAGGGCAGGGCAGGGGAGCGGAGGGCTCCTGGCTCGGCGACTGGCTGCGGGCCTGGGACCGCTTCTGGTTCACGCCCGCCGATCCGCTGCCGCTGGCCGTGATCCGCATCTGCACCGGGCTGCTCCTCACCTGGTCGGCCCTCGTGTGGCTGCTCGACGCCGAAGCGTTTTTCAGTTCGCGGGGCTGGCTCGCGTCGGAACACGTCGGCCGACTCAACGATCAGCCCTGGCAATGGAGCTGGTATTTTGCGACCGAGTCAGCCGAGTCGCCCGCCGCCATCCGCGGCCTTGCCGGGCTCGCCGTCGCGGCGGCCGTCATGCTCACCCTCGGCCTGGCCACGCGGCTGGCCGCGATCGTCTCGCTGGCGGGACTCGTGAGCGCGGCCAACCGGGCGCCCCTCAACACCTTTGGCCTCGACGACACGCTCGGCCTGCTCCTCATCGGCCTCGTCGTCGGCCCGGCCGGGGCCCGCCTGTCGCTCGACCGGCTCATGGCAGACCGGCGGGGTGCCGCCCCGGCGGGGCCGTCGGTCGCCGCCGGCATCGCCCTGCGGCTGATCCAGGTGCAACTCTGCGTCGTCTACCTGTTTTCCGGCTGGGGAAAACTCTTCGGCGCGAGCTGGTGGGACGGCACCGCCATCTGGGGGGCCGCGGCCAACGTCCAGTACCGGACGCTCGACCTCACCGGGCTCGCCCGGCACCCACTTGTGACGAACGTCCTCACGCTGGGTACGCTGTTCTGGGAGTCCGCCTACCCGGCGCTCGTCTGGCCCCGGCTCACCCGCCGGATCTGGCTGGCGATGGCCGTGGCGGTCCACCTCGGGATCGGCCTCGCCATGGGCATGATGGAGTTCGGTCTGGCCATGATCACGGCCAACCTCGCCTTCGTGCCGGCGGCCGTCCTACACCGATTCCTCGACCCACTGTTTTCCCGTCACCGTCCCCGAGCCATTCCCAACCGGAGTTCACCATGATCGACACGCTGGCCGTCGTCGGCGCCACCGGCGCCGTGGGCCGCATCATCGTCGAAGCCCTTGTCGCCCGGCGCTTTCCCGCACGAAACATCAAGCTCCTCGCCTCGGAACGGTCGGCGGGACGGCCGATGGAGATCGGCGGCCGGCGGTTCGACGTCGAGGTGCTCAGGCCGGAATCGTTCACGGGCGTCGAGGTCGCCATCGGCAGCACGCCCGACGAGGTT
>JBKDUV010000089.1:0-4737 GCA_046339335.1 Planctomycetia bacterium
GGGGCTGCGGCGTCTACGAATCCGCTACGACCGTTCGGCCGCTATCCAAGATGCATGGAACCGTCTCGCCGCGTCGGTTCTCTGCTACCGCGTGGCGATCCGATGGGGCGTCTGCCCCGGATAGGTTTTGTCAGGGCCTATTAAACAGGGCCCCCGACTGTCCAAAGAATGGGGTCCACCTCAGTTGCGGCCCTGCCCGCCATGCCGGTAGGCTCGTCATTGTCTTCCACGTCTGGACGTGGGCCGGCGAAATTCGGAGGTGAACCATGATTCGCGCGAGTCGAATGTGGATTGTCGCGACGGCCGGCGTCTGCATCCTGCTGGGAAGTGTCCGTGACCTGGTCGCCGACGAAACGCCCGCGCCGGCAGCGCCGGCCCGGCCTCCGCGGTACGTCCCGATTCAACTCGACGAGGCGGAGGCGGCCAAGCTCCAGTCCGACTGGGCGGCCAAGCTGGGCTCCACGATCGAGACGAAGACCCCCACCGGGATCACCATGACGCTGATTCCGCCCGGCGGAGAGGCGATTCCGAGCCCGTATTGGATCGGCAAATATGAGCTCCTGGCCCGCGAGTGGCAGGCGGTGAACGGCCCCGACCCCGCCAAAGCCGGGGGTGCGAAACAGGGGCAAGGCGGGGATCAGGAGACGAACCGCCTGCCGGTTCGTGGGGTCGGCTGGTTCGAATGCATCCAGTTCTGTAATCGGCTCAGCGAGAAGGAGGGGTTCGAGCCCTTCTACGCGATCACGGACATCGAAACGGAAAGAAACAAGCGATACATCATCACGGCGAAAGTCGAGGTCCTCGGAGGCGATGGATATCGTCTTCCGACGCCGGCTGAGTGGGAGCACGCCGCGCGGTCGGGGACCGTCACCATGTTTTGCTTCGGAAAAGACGAAACGAAGGTCGAAGACTACGGCTGGCACATGAGCAACAGCGGCAACCGCGTGCATGAAGTCGGTGAGAAACTGCCGAACCACTGGGGGCTGCACGACGTGTACGGCAACCTCCGCGAGTGGGTGCAGGAGTCCCGGGCCGACCCGCAGACGAAACTGATCAATACCGTGAGGTGCTACGGCGGCTCGTTTCACTACAAGCCCTTCGGGAGCAGCGGCGCACGGTGGCACGGCGCGGCGGGCGGCGTGGGGTTCGTCGGCGTGCGTCTGGCCCGAAACGCCTCCCCGGCGGCCGGCAAGTAATTCGGCGCCCCGCGGGCTGTTCGCGGAAAAAGTCGCCGACGACCGGTTCGCATGGGCAGTGCCGCCCGGCAGGGGCAAAAATTTTGGTCCATCGGGCTTTTCCGTGGGTCGGGGGTGTCCCTGCCATATCACCGGCCGTTCTCTGCGGGCCTCCGGCCCTCCGTTCACTGCGTGTCCGCTGCGGTTCGGCATCCATGCCTGCGCTTGCTTCCACAGCCCGGCGACATGGCAGGAACACCCCCTCCTTGGCTCCTGCCTCACAAACTTCCCGGCAGGGGAAAAAATTTTTTGCCCCTCAGGCCGGTTTCTCTCGCTTTGACAGATGGAGCATGCGCGGCCATTGCGTCAGCGGAGAACCATCGTGTCCCTTTTCGATCTTCGTGCCGAACTTGCGTACACCGCGGCGGCGACGTGCCGGCGGTTGACCGGGGCGGTGGCAGCCGGAGCCAAGGCGGCGGCTTGGGGGGGCGTCCACGGTGCGGCAACTGTCGGGAGCTGGATCCGGCTGCTGGCGGCTCACCTGCGTACGGAGCCGCTGCCGGCCCGGCCGCTGGTGATGGTGGCTGCATGCGTCGCCGTCGGCTGCATCGCCGCCCGACTCGCCCCTGCCATGCTCGGATGCGAGCCGGGTGTCTGGCGGGAGATGAGTCTTTCTGTCGGCTGGTGGTGGGCTGCGATGCTCGCGCTTGGCCTCTGGGGATGCTGTCTCAGGCTCGGCCGTGCCTGGATCGCAGCCGGGAGTCTCGCCGTCGCCATCACCTGCACGGCGGCGGCCTGGTCGGCTGCCCGGTTCGACCGCTTTCCCGCCGATGATATTGCCTGGCAGCTCCCGTCGGGGGCGACGGCACCCGTTCCGGTGGCCGTCATCGGCGTCGTCGTCGAATCGCCGCGGACCCTCCCCTCCCCCGTGGCAGACCCGCGTCAGAGGGCGGCCATCGGGGAATCGAGCGAGTTCATCCTCGCCGTGAGGCGGCTCCGGGACGGTGGCTGCTGGCGGGAGGCGTCGGGGCGGGCCGCCGTGATCGTGGATGGTGAGTCGCCGTCCGTTCGCGTCGGCAGTCGGGTGTGTGTCTTCGGCCGGGGTCTGCGGCCCACGCCCGCACTGAATCCGGGCGAGTTCGACTTTCATCTCCGGGCTCGGACGACCCGCTGTCTGTCGATCATTCGGGTGCACTCGGCGAACTGCATCCGGACCCTCGATCCGCCTCCGTGGTGGACGGTCGGCCCGTGGATCGACCGGGTCCGCACCTGGGGCGTGGGTGTCCTCCACGACCATGTGTCGCCACCGCGGGCACCGCTGGCCGCCGCGCTCCTTCTCGGCAGCCGCGAGTCGCTGCCCCGGCAGGATGCCGACGACTTCCTCGTCACTGGCACCGTCCACATCCTCTCCATCTCGGGCCTGCACGTCGGCCTGCTCGCCTACGCGCTGTTTCGCCTCTGCCGCTGGCTGCTCCTGCCACGTGGCTGGGCGCTCGTGACCGTGGCGGCCTGCACGGGGATGTACATGCTCATCGTCCGTGCCGAGACACCGGTCGTGCGGGCCACGCTCCTCGTCTGGCTCACCTGCCTCGGCGCCGCCACCGGCAGGCGTTCGCCGGCGGTCAACGCCCAGGCCGCGGCGGCCGTCGTCGTGCTCGCCTGCCGGCCGGGCGAGGGGTTCGCCGCCGGGGCGCAGTTGTAGTTCATGTCGACGGCGGTGCTCGTCGCCGTCTCGGCCGCGCTGACGCGGCCACGCGGTGAGCCGGACCCGATCGAGCGGCTCATCGACCGCAGCCGCTCGCCGGTGGAGCGGATGATCCGGCGGCTGGCGTGGAACGTCTGGGTGCTGTTCGTCACCGGGGCCGCCGTGTGGGCCGTGTCGGCGCCTCTCGTCGCGGCCCGGTTCCACGTGCTCAGCCCGATCGGCCTCGTGCTCAACGTGCTTATCGCCCCGTTCGTGGCCCTGGCGATGGGCTGGGGAACCGCCTGCCTGCTGGCGGCGCCGCTGTCTTCTGCCATCGCCGGCGTGTGCGGTGCCGCGTGTGACGGCACGCTCGCCTGCATCGGCTGGCTCGTGTCCTGGGCGGCGGCCGTGCCCGGCGGCCATGCATGGCTGGCGGCGCCGCCGTGGTGGTGGGTCGTCGGGTGGTACATGCTGCTGGTGATGGTGTGCATGGCGCTCCCTGCGGCACGGCTCACCCGCGCCGTCACCTGGGGCGCCGTCGCGGGAGCCTGGATCCTCGTCGGACTGGCCGGCGCCGGCCTCGAACGTCTGGCGGCGACCGGGCCGGGGTCGCTGCGGGTGGTGATGGCTGCGGTCGGTCACGGCTGCGGCATCGTGGTCCGCAGTCCGTCGGGCCGCTGCATGCTCTACGACGCCGGCCGGCTCGGGGCGCCGGCCGCGGCCCGCCGGGCGCTGGCCGGCGTGCTCTGGAGCGAGGGCGTGCGGCGGATCGACATCCTTGTCATCTCCCATGCGGACGCCGACCACTTCAACGCCGTTCCGCAGCTTCTCGAGCGGTTTGCGGTGGGCGAGGTCGTCGTCTCGGCCGACTTCCGCGCGAGCGGATCGGCGGCGGTCGCCGACGTCCTCCGGCAGATCGCCGAGCGGGGCATCCCGCTGCGCACCGTCGCCGCGGGAGACGAATTCGCCGTCGATCCGCACTGCCGCGTCCGCGTCCTGCATCCGCATGCCGATCAACCCGACGCCGCGGGCCGCATTGGATCCCAGGGGTTCGACGCCGCCGTGGCCGACAACGAGCGGAGCATCGTGCTTGCGGTCGAGGCGGCCGGTCGCCGCCTGCTCTTGACCGGCGATCTCGAGGGGCCGGCACTCGCACGGTTCATCGCCGCGGGGCCGGGCGGCTGCGACGTGCTCGTGGCCCCGCACCACGGTAGCCGGTCCAGCCTGCCCCCCGACATCGCCCGCGCGACGGCCCCGGCATGGATCCTCGTCAGCGGCCAGGGGGGCACGGCCTGGCCCGAGGTTCGCGCCGCCTACGGTGCGGCGTCCGGCGGCGGGCCGGATCGCGTCCTCAAGACCGGTGGCGAGGGAGCGATCGCGGTCGAGGCCGACGCCGCGGCCATCGCCGTCGAGCGGTTTTCGGCGGGCCGCTGGCGACCCGTCACACTGCCCCCGCCGGAGCGGCGAGCCGCCTGGTCAGGACGAGCCCGGCGATGACCAAAGCCACCTGGCTGAGCACGTAGGCCGCGAGCAGCATGAGCACGCCGCTCGTGAACCCGTAGCTGTGCAGGCCGATGCTCAGCTGGTTGGTGCCGAACCAGCTCCAGGCGGTGACGATGTTGCCGCCGATCGCGAACAGCGCGAAGCCGCGTGGTCCGATCCAGCGGTCCCAGCGGGCGTGGAGCAGGGCGGCGTTCCAGAGCACGATCATCAGGGCCCCGTTCTCCTTCGGGTCCCAGCCCCAGAACCGGCCCCAGCTGTCGTCGGCCCACAGGCCGCCGAGCACGGTGCCGATGAAGCTGAAGAACAGGGCGAAGCAGACGACGCCGTAGGTCATGCGATACAGATCATCCGCGACACTGCGTCGGGCCGCGGCGT
>JBKDUV010000090.1:0-3364 GCA_046339335.1 Planctomycetia bacterium
GCGGTCGTCCGGCCACTGGAATCACGGAACGTCGTCCGGTTGCCGCTGGTGGTGGCCGATCCGGTCTGCCTGCCGGACGAGTCGCGAAACGTGGTCCGGTTGCCGTTCTGCGTCGCCGAGCCGACGACGCGGCCGCTGGAGTCGCGGAACGTGGTCCGGTCACCGTGGGTCCTGGCGGAACCGGTCATCCGGCCGCTGGAGTCGCGGATCGTCGCCCGCTCCCCGTCGCGGGCCTCGGTGCCGAGCACCTGCATCGACTGCGACGGTCGGCGCGGCTCGTCGGCCATGGTCGGCAGGGCGGGGATCAACGCTCCGAAGCCGATGGCACAGGCAAGAAGCACGCGGTTCATGGTCGTGTAGTTCGCGGATGGGCGGGCAGACCGAAACGGCCCCTCGCACCCCCCTATGATACGGGACTGCCCCCGCCGAAATCCAGCCAGGCTTCTCCGGGTCTGCCTCAGCCGCCACGCAGGGCCATCCGGCCGAGGATGCCGCGGACCACCACCCGCAGGAGCGAGCCCGACGTGTAGTCGGCCGCGGCCACGTAGTCGACCCGGTCCTCGGCGATCAGCCGTTCGAGCCGGCCCTGCGACTTCCGCTGCTCGAAGAGTTCGGGATCGAACACCGCCACGGCCTGGCCCCCCTTCTGCCGGACCATCTTCATCGAGGGGATGTCGGTGTCGCCGTCGCCGAGGAACACCATGCGCTCGAAGGGAATCGGCCGCTGCCGCTGCGGCTGCCAGGCGTTGATCGCCGAGTTGTCCCAGACGTTGTCGATCCCCTTGTTGATGCGGAACAGGAACTGCGTCTTGTTGGTGTAGTTGATGGCGCTCGACGGCCACTTGGCCTGGCCGGCATCGTCGTAGGCGTAGGCCGAGGCGAAGACCTTGCGAAACCGCGGGTAGATCCGGCAGCCCTCGATGAACTCGAGGATCCCGGAGGAGATCACGTAGTGCTCGACGGCGAGGTTCTTGTCGTGACCGTAGGCGTCGATCTCGGCGAACCAGTCCTCGACGCCGGCGAACAGGGGCACGCTCCGGCCATGCTCCTGGAGCAGGCTCCGGGTCACCGGCACGCCGCGGGCCCGGGCGACCTCCAGCATGCGGTGCATGTAGGCGAGAATCTCGCAGCCATCCTGGGCCTTCGCCTCCTCCTTGACCGCCTGCCAGAAGCCGTCGGGATCGTCGACGCCGAGGGCGGGGAGGAACGTGTGCTCGGGGAGGTTGCGCGGCGCGAGCGTGCCGTCGAAGTCGTAGACGATCGCGGTGCGGAGCGGCGCGGGCATGCGGGACGAACGCGAGGGGACGCAGGGGAATACGCGACGAGTATCGCCTTTGGGCCCAGCGAACGAAAAGACCGGCCGAGGGAGTCCGCCACTCCCCCGGCCGGCTTCGATCGCGTCAGGTTCCAAGCCGCGCCGCTCAGGCCGTCGCGGGCTTCTTCAGGAAGCTGACGATCAGGGGGAGCAGGGCGCCGACGATCGCCGACAGGCCGCCGGTGCCGACGAGGCTCTCACTGCCGCCGAAGAGCTGGGCGACCGCCGGGACGAGCATCGGCAGCACCTTGCCGCCGAGCCCGCCGCCGACGAGGCCGAGGACGGTGTTGAGCATCGGGCCGAGGTTCCGGTCCTTGAACAGCACGCCGAACAGGTTGCCGCCGATGCTGCCGGCGATGAGGCTCACGATCCAGCTGATGATTTCGGGAGTCATGGGTATCGAATCTTTCTTCCAGGAGTTCGTTCCGTCACCGGGGCCTCCGCCGGACCCGGTTGTCGAAGAGTGAGTTGCCGCCGGGGCGGACCGTGTCACACCGGGCGGAGAAATTTTTTGCCGCACCGCCGGCGCCGTTGCGGTCGTGACGGTGGCAGCGGTGGTGCGGGAAAGACGACCTTCCGCCTGTCGGGCGCGATACGATCAAGCGGGTATGGACCGCTCACCAGCCTCGCCGCCGCGGATCGTCGCCATCGGCGAGACGCTCTGGGACCTGTTTCCGGACGGGCCCGTGTGGGGCGGCGCACCGGGCAACGTGGCCTGTCATGCGGCGGGGCTGGGGGCAGCCGCCGCAGTCGTGAGCCGTCTCGGCAGCGACGAACTGGGTGATCGCGGTCTGGCGACGCTCGCAGCGCTCGGCGTCGACTGTCACCACGTGCAGCGCGACGACCGTCACCCCACCGGCACGGTCGCGGTCACGCTCGGGGCCGGGGGGGACGCCAGCTACGAGTTCGCCGCCGACGTCGCCTGGGACCACCTCGCCTGGGAGCCCGCGCTCGCCACGCTGGCGGCCGAGGCCGCCGCCGTCTGCTTCGGCACGCTCGGCCAGCGTTCGGCCGGGGCCCGGGAGACGATCCGCCGCTTCCTCGCCGCAGCCGTCGGCCTTCGGGTGTTCGACGTCAACCTGCGGCAGGATTTTCATTCTGCCGAAGTGATCCGCGAGTCACTGGCGGTCACCGACGTCCTCAAGCTCAACGACGAGGAACTGCCCTTCGTCGCGGCGGCCTGCGGTATCGCCACCACCGATCCCGGCGCGGCGCTGGCGATGCTCGCGGACCGCTACGGCCTGCGGCTGGCGGCGCTGACCCGGGGCGCGGCCGGATCGCTGCTCGTCGCGGGCAACGCGGTGTCGGCACTGCCGGCCCTGGCGACGCCGGTCGTCGATACGGTGGGGGCCGGCGACGCCTTCACCGCGGCGGTCATCATGGGCCTGCTCCGCGGCCGCCCACTCGGGGAGATGCACGGCCATGCGGCCCGCCTGGCGGCCTTCGTCTGCAGCCAGCGCGGCGCCACGCCGCCGATCCCGGCGATACTCCGCGTCTGAGCGGCGCACCGGGCGCCCAAGGATAGCCCGGTCAATGGCACTTCCTCAACGGTCTTCCGGCCGATGAGCGACTCGTGAGCCTCGGCAGGAGCGGCCCGGGCGTCCGGAGTGGTCTCGCAGCCCAGCGACCTGAATCGCTGCGCGACCAGGGGGGCTGCTGGCGGGGGCCGGCATCCCGCAAGTAGTGTACGGGCGATCACGTACCCCGTCCACTCGCCGGTCCGCCTATGGTCGCTGCCCTCTGCGGGTTTCCCGCGCGGCCCCGCCCCCGGCCTCATACCGGCCCGGCACCACGCCGCCGCTACGAGCGTCGCCGCCCCGAAAAGACTCCGCTCCACAAGATCGTGTCGGAGTATCTCGCGAGTTGGCTCGAGTGGCGCGACCAGGCGGAGCGTCCCGTGCCGGGCTACGTCGAGGAGGAGTTCCGTGCCTATCTCGAGTGCGGCATCCTCTGCTTCGGCTTCGGCCGTGCCCTCTGCACGGGCTGCGGCCAGGGGTTCGTGATCGCGTTCTCGTGCAAGGGTCGCGGGGTTTGCCCGTCCTGCAACGG
>JBKDUV010000091.1:0-2695 GCA_046339335.1 Planctomycetia bacterium
CAACTGCTTTGGCAGGAGGAGCCTATGCCTGAAGGCAAACCGTTTGTCCGTAGGGCAACGGGATGACGGGAGCCGGATGAGTGGAGACGCTCACGTCCGGTTCTGGGAGAGCGAGGGGGCGCAATTCCCCCTCGCCACTCACCCCTTCGGAAATCCGGGGCGGGAGCCGATTTCTGCGACGTTCACCCCTGCCGCCACCCTCTCCGTCGGCGGTATGCCGCTTGTCCTCTCCCCGTCGGGCCAGGGCAAGGTAACGATCCCCGCCGGCAAGTCGAGCGTGGCGATCCGGCTCGCCGTTGCGCCCGACTCGCTCCTCGAGTGGGACGAGACGGTACGGATCGCGCTGCTCCCCGCTGCCACGGGCAGCACGCCCTACTGCATCAGCCTCGCCTCCGCCGGCGTCACGATCCTCGACGATGAATCGATCGGCGGCATGTTCTCGCGCAACGTCGATTCCGAAGGCACGGGCCTGACCCCGGCATGGGCGGGACGATCCTTCAGGGCGCCTCGACGATGAGGCCAGGCACTGCCTCGAAATGGGCGTCGTAGGCGACCATGCGGCCGCCATTCTCGAGCGCAGCCGCCGCGATCCAGATGTCATTCGTCGGAATGGGCGTGCCCTGCCGCTTGAGGGTCGCCACGATCGTCGCGTAACGCTGCGCGACGTTGTCCGTGGTGTCGATGACCACCACGCCTGGCTGGCTTCGGAAGGCGGAGAGCAACGAAAGGTTTTCCTCAAGCCGGTTTCCTCCCTGGAACGCGGCATACACCTCGCCAAGCATGGTCACGGGCAGGAGGATCTCGTCCGCTGCTTCGAGCCGATCCTGGAGTGTCTGTTGTCCGCGCATCAGCCGGCTGTATGCGGAGGTGTCGAGACAGAGGCGGATCACCGCCACACCTCTTCATCCACAGACTCAAATGGTGCGGTGGCTCGGTCGAAAGCGTCGGCCTCGCGGGCGTCCCACTTGGCAGCGATCGCTGACAAATCTCGCTTGCGGGCCTCGGGCCTTCCGCCCGTCGCCGTTTCAAGCAGATGAATCACGGTCTGATTCAGGCTCAGACCGGTTCGCTCAGCCAGTGACCGAAGCCTGGCCTCAATCGCCGCGGGGATGTTTCGGACAGTCAGTTGATTCATAACGAGAAGGCACTATGCATGCGCGGCGCGCAGGCGTCAAGCAATCGGCCATTCACGGCGTGTGAGCCCGAGGGAAATCCGGGACGGGAGCCGATTTCAGGTACGCTGGGCGGCACCGGCCCCGTCACCGCCACGCTCACCTTCGGCGGGATCGCCTCCGAGGCCGTCACGTTCACCGGCGTGCCCGGGAACGAGACCGTCCGGTTCGTGCTGCTCGGCAGCGACGAGATCAGGAGCAAGCTCTCCACCGGCCGCTACGACTACGACATCGCCCTCCGCGACGCCCAAGGCCGCGTCCGCACGATCCGCGGGGCGACGGAGATCGTGAACCGGGCGGAAGAGGCGTGTGGGGAGACGGAGTTCGGCCGGCGGTGGTGGCTGCCGCTGCTCGACCGGCTCGTGCCGGGCGACGGGATCTCGCCGGTGATGCGATCGGCCACGCCGCTCCCGACGCGGTCCACGCCCACGTCACGCCTCGCGCCCCTGGGCGCGGCCACGGGCAACGGCATGACGCTCGTCCGCGGCGACGGCACGACCGCCTGGTACGCAGCGGACGTCAATACAAAAACCGCCATCCTCGCCACCGAAGGCGCCGCCGACTCCCTGTGGCGCACCGGCACGGCCATCGGCGGCCACGACCAGGCCTATCTCGCGAGCAATGCCGGCACGAAGTCGCAGACCGCCACCCGCCGACTCACGCTCGCGAATCTCGCCGCCGGCCAGACGTATCAACTCTTCGCCACGTGGACGGCCGACGGCGACCGGGCGACCAACGCCGCTTATACGGTCTCGGGCGCCCGGCCGGTGAGCGGCGTCGGCACGACGACCACGATCCTCGTGAACCAGCGGTACGTGCCGGGCGAGCTCGACGCCCACGGCGTCCAGTGGCGGAGCCTCGGGTTTTTTCATGTTGCCAGCGGATCAACGATCACGATCGACGTGGCCACGTCCTATCCGACCGCAACCGGCCAGACCGCCTTCGCCGACGGCTTCGTCGTGGCAGACGCCGTGATGGCCGTGCAGAACTGGACGTTTACGACTCCCGCGGGGAGCTTCAATCAGCTCGATGCCGGGCCGCTCGACGACACCAACGGTTTTTATGCGGGCCCGGGCGGCAACGCGCCCGCCGCCGGTGATTTTACGCTCCTCGCCAAGACCGGCACCCGCTACCGGTTCGACGCCCAGGGGTTACTCCAGCGCACGACCGACCGCAACGAAAACCGCGTCGAATTCGCCTACGCCGACAAGGACACCGACGGCGTCGCCGACGAGGTCGAGACGATCACGACCCAGGGAGGCCTGCGCTGGACGTACGGCTACAGCGGCAACGCACTCTCGTCGATCGAGGATTTTGCCGGGCGGGTGACGAGCGTGTCGGTGGTCGGCCATAACCTGCAGTCGATCACCGAGCCCGATCCGGGGGCCAATCAGCCGGGCGGGATCGTGACGACGTTTACGTATGCCGGCCCGGCGCAGCGGCTCGACACCGTCACCGATCCTGAGAGCCGCGAGACGAAGCTCACGTTCGGCACGGGCGATCGTGTCAGCGGCGGGACGTAC
>JBKDUV010000092.1:0-2625 GCA_046339335.1 Planctomycetia bacterium
CCCAGGCCAGAGGCACAGCGAAGACGCCGTTGGTGTAGGCGACGGATCTATTGGCCCACGGGCCTTGATCGGCTCCAGGAGCGGCAAAGAAGGGCTGCTTCCACGTCTTTCCGTCGTACTTCGAGGTGATGATGCGGGCTCCATGTGCCACAACGACAAACGCGCCGACCTTCGGATTCGGTTTGAAGTCGCCGCCAAGCGGAATGGAGGCGCGAATCTTCGCGTCGTCGGGAGATTCCTCCGCTGCGAAAGCGGTGAACGAGAAGATGGCGCAAACGAGGAGGATGGGCAGTGGTTTCATGGACGCGAACGAGACCTGAGTCTTGCTGTCCTGGCTTTGGGATCGCACCGGATCCATTACACCGACGTCGGCTACGCCGTCCCCGAATTTTAGCATTTCACCCCAAGCACACTCAAACGCGCTGTTCCGCTGATACGTGCGGCAGCCGAAGGTGTCGCCGCGGTCGATTTCATCCTCGGGCAGGGGGAGGTGGCCGTCGAGGTGAAGGGCTCAGCGACACGTTCCGGTTTTGGAAGGCCTTGGGGAAAACATCTGGACGATGGTGTCAGCGGTATTGGCTGTGTGATACCCTTTCCATCGTTCGTCAGGCCTGTCCTCTATGTTGTCGCGCTCCTTGCGAGGAATCCATGATGCTCGTGCTCCCGTGCCGCCCTGTTTTCAGTGCGACGTCTGTCGTCATGCTCGCCGTGGTCATGGCCGCAGCCGGTGCGGCCGCCATTTCGCCCGCCGATGAACCGCAGCCCGATGCTGCAACGCTGCAGGCTACGGAGAAGGAGGCTCTACGTGGCGTGCTCACGCAGGAGCAGCAGGCTGCCTACACGCCCCAGAAGGTGCTGGACAACCTGCTGGCGGGCAATCGTCGCTTCGTGGCGGACGACCTCACGCAGCGGAACCACTCGCAGCGGATCCGCGAGGCCTACGAAGGCCAGTTCCCAAAGGCGGTGATTCTTTCCTGCCTCGACAGTCGCATTCCCGTGGAGGACGTCTTCGATCTTGGCATCGGCGACATCTTCGTGGCCCGCGTCGCCGGGAACTTCGTCAACGAAGACATCCTCGGCAGCATGGAGTTTGGCTGCCGTGTCGCGGGGGCGAAATTGATCATGGTGATCGGGCACACCAGTTGCGGTGCCGTGAAGGCCGCGATCGACGACGTGAAACTCGGCAACATCACGCCCATGCTCGCCAAGATTCGGCCGGCCATCGAGAAGGGCAGGCCATTCTGCGGCAAGAAGGAGAGCGACAACCCCTACTATGTGGCCTATGTCTGCCGTGAGAACGTGCGGCTCGCCGTCGAGACCATCCGTGAACGTAGCGAGATCCTCCGCACGATGGAGGCCGAAGGCTCGATCACGATCGTCGGGGCCTACTACGATCTCCGCTCCGGGCAAGTGACGCTGTTGCCGTGACGCGTGGCGCAGGCTGCGGTATGGCGGGCACCGACAGCCAGGCGTCACTCGCGTGGTGCGGTCTTAGTCGTCGTGCCGGCATTGGCAGCAGCGCTCCTCGACCTTCCACTCCACGGCCGGCACCTTCCGCTGAACCTCTTTCTTGACGGGCACCCGCCTGGTGATGACCTCCGCGCAGGTCGGCTTCCAGAGCCAGCAGGCCCAGCACCGGCAGTCATCCCGCTGGCACCGTGTTCCGCGGAAGATGCTCGGGCCCGGGATGCAGACCTGCTCGCACCGGTAGTCCCAGCAGACCTTGGTGACCTCCTTTTCGGTCATCCTGCTCACGCAGGTCGTCTGAACGCGGTCGCAGCCGCCGCAGCGGTCGCAGCGGCCGTCTCGCACCGGGCCGCCCGAGTCGGTGATCGCGGCCATGGCAACCGCACACCACGTGATGCCGGCCAGCCCGGCGGCCGTCCATGTGGCGAGGCTGGCCTTGAAAACGTATGCGTGCATGAAAGCCTCCTGGCGAAACGGTCTCGGAGGGTGACCCCTCAAAACTCGACCTGGAACCTGGTGCCGTAAATGTCGAATGGCGCCGCGACGTAGCCGATGTAGTCGGGCATGCTTCGGATCCAGTTGAACTGCACCTTGGCGAACTTGTTCCAGTACCAGTTCACGCCCACCGTGGTCTGGTTGACGGTGGCGGCATTCGGTGACGGGGGTGGGCCGGCGGTGTTCGAGAGCTGGTTTTCAGGACGCAGATTCACGCCCGAGAGATCCACGTACGACCACCGTGCCGCCAGTTCCCACGCACCCCACCCGCGGATGCGGCCCTTGCGGCCGGTTCCGAAGAAGGGCGTGTAGGGAACGACCGTGTAATCGAAGGCGCCCACCTGCTTGAGATACCCGATGGACTCGCCTGTGAGCATGTAACCGCACTGGAAGTAGGCCGCCGGCTGCATGATCGCGGGTCCGCCAAACTGGTTGACCGTCGTGAGCATGGCCTCGGTCTGGAAGTGGGCCCGGCCGTAGCTTCCCGCGAGCTCCAGATGGAAATCGTTGAAGTCGGTCGCGAGAAACCGGCCCGTGTCGGCCACGAGCGGCGTGCCGCCGCCCGACAACCCGAGCCCAGTCGGGTCGCCGACATAAAACTCCGGGATGATCGACACGCGGTGGGTCGTCGGCCTCGGCACGCTGATCGGCGGCCTGGCCCAC
>JBKDUV010000093.1:0-33075 GCA_046339335.1 Planctomycetia bacterium
CGTCCCAGACCTGGTTGGCATCGACCATCATGCGCCGCTCCCAGCCGATCTCCTAGCGGATGATCCGGCAGCTGCGGACGTCGCCGGCGAGGAGGAAACGGCCGCCGGGAGCGATGACGAAATTTCGCGGCTCCTTGCCGCGGATCGGCTCCACGCCGAGAAACGTCAGCCTTCCTGTCTCGGCATCGACCGCGTACATCGCGATCGTGTCCGGGCCGCGGTTGGAGGCGTAGAGGAACCGGCCGGAGGGATGGAGGACGATCTCGGCGGTGGCACACTTCTCGGTCGATCCCTCCGGGAGCGTGGCGATCGTCTGCACCAGGGCGAGCCTGCCCGCCTCGGGATCGAAGGTGAACGCGGCGACGGTGGAGTTTTTCTGATTCACCGCATAGCCGAAGCGGCCGTTTGGGTGGAAAGCGAAGTGTCGCGGGCCCGATCCTGCCGGCAGCGCGGCCGCATCGTGGGATGTGAGCATCGGCATTGCCGCGTCGGGTGGACGGCCGCCGATCGCGTGGACGAAGACGCGGTCGTAGTTCATGTCGCAGGCCATGGCGAACCTGCCGTCCGCGGTCGGGGAGACGGAATGGGGGAACGACTTGGCCGACATTCCCGGCGGAGCCGGATGCGCAAGCAGCGTCGCCGGGCCGATGCGGCCGGCGCCGTCGAGTGCGAGGCAGGTCACGCCCGGGCCCCCCGCAGCCAGCAGGACGTCGCCTCGGGGAGCGACGGAAAGATGGCATGCCCAGGCCGAACCGCGTCCCTGCGGCGTCAGCACGCCGCTCGCCTCGTCGATCGTGAACGCCTCGATTGCGCCGACGAACTCGCAGGCCGCATAGAGCACCGGCAGCGTCGGATGCAGGGCGATGAACGACGGGGTCTTCGCCCGCGCCGCCAGCGTGACGGGACCAAACGTGCCCTCCGCGTCGTCGAACCGCGAGACGTAAATCCCGTCCGATCCCGTGCCCTTGCCGGTGTACGTACCGAACCAGACGAGGTGTTCCGCCGCCGGCCCGGCCGCGGGAAGCCCGACCAGCGCGAACACCGCCAGGGCAGCGAGAACGCGGATGGACGGCACCGGGGAAACTCCTCATGTTGGGGGCGATGAACCCGCCGTGGCACGCTGCCAATCCTACCCCTGCCGGCCCCGGATGCAACGCGAGCGACCCGGCGGCGGGCGACGGCAGCGGCCGAAAAGCCCGCAACATGTTCTGCATCGAGGCCTATCAGGTCGTCGTCCGCGTCGGCTGGATCTTCAAGACCGAAACGATCATCATGCCGGCCGTTCTTGATGCGGTCGTCGATTCCGGACTGCTCCGCGGCTGCCTGCCGGTGCTCAACAGGGCGGGGCAGAGCCTGCCGCCACTCGCGTTCGCCGCGGTGCTCGGTCGCCGGCCCGTGAAGAAGTGGACGCTCGTTCGGACCAGCCTGGCGATGGCGGCCTGCTTCGCCGTGCTGGCGGTCGCCTGGCAGCCGCTGCAACGGTCGCGACCGGACCTGCTCGCCGTGCTGTTCCTCGTCGTGTACGCGGCCTTCTCGGTCGCCAACGGGCTCAACCAGCTCGTGGCGGCAACGCTGCAGGGAAAACTCATTCCCGCGGGGCAGCGGGGACGGGCCATGGTGGTCAGCGTGGCGATCGGGAGCGTGCTGGCGATCGCTGCGGCCCTGGCGTTGCTCGGACCGTGGCTCGCCGCGACGGACGGCTTTCCGCGTATCTTTGCCGCCACGGCCGCGTTCTTCGCGCTGGCCGCGGTGGTCCCGGTGTTTCTCGACGAGCCGGCAGACGTGCTGCGACCGGCCGACGTCGGGTCGCGGCGGCAGGGGCTGGCCGGATGGCGGCAGGCGGTCGCCTCCGATCCGGCGGTCGTGCGGCTGGCGTTGGTGGCCGCAATGTTCTCCGTCGTGCTCATGCTCTTTCCCCATTATCAGGCCTTCGCTCGCGACAGACTCGCCTGCCCACGCGGCAGCCTCCTGACCTGGGTCGTGGTGCAGAACGCCGCCACCGGGTGCGCCAGTCTCGTGGCCGGTCCGTTCTCGGACCGGCGCGGCACCCGGATCGTGCTCGCCGTGACGCTGGCGGCGTCGGCGCTGACGCCAGTGCTCGTGACCCTGCTCTCCATCCTGCCATCGGGCATCGCGGCGGGCTGGTTCTGGCTCGTCTACGCGCCGCTGGGGCTCAACCCGATCGCCCTCAGGCTGTTCACGAACTACGCCCTGGAGATCGCCCCTCGGCCCGAGGAACAGGCCCGTTACGTGAGCCTGGTCGGTGCGGCCCTGGCCGCGCCGTTCGCGGTCTCGCCGCTGGTGGGCTGGGGCGTCGATGCGGTCGGCTTTCGCCCGGTATTTCTCGGCGGGGCGTGCGTGATCGCTGCCGGCGCGGCGGTCGCCTGGGGGCTGCCGGAGCCGCGGTGCCGCTGATTTCAGCCGTTGTGGCGGAGCCGGCACGAGGACTAGAATCCGCGGGAGTGCTTCTTCTCGCCGGAGTTCGGCGACAGCGAAACCAAGAACGAAACACAAGGCCCTGCGGGGCTCCTCGAGGAGTGTGATCCCATGAAGCGTCTGTTCGCGATGGTGTGCTTGTCCGTGGTGGTTGTCCTGTCAGCCGTCGCCGCGTCGGCGGCCGTCAAGGAGCCGAAGGATGCGAAGTGCCCGGTCTCGGGAAAAGCCTGCAACCCCGATGAGTCCGTTGCATTCGCCGGTGGCAAGGTTTTCTTCTGCTGCGGCAACTGCGCGGCGGCGTTCAAGAAGGACTCGGCTCCGCTCGCCGCCAAGGCCCATCAGCAGATGGTGTCCACCGGCCAGCTCGTGCAGAAGGGCTGCCCGTTCAGCGGTGGGAAAGTGAAGGACGGCACGACGATCGCGATCGGCGACGCCGACGTCGGCTTCTGCTGCCCCAACTGCAAGGCCAAGGTCGAGAAGGCCGAGCCCGAGGAGCAGGTGAAGATGGTGTTCGGCAAGATCGAGAAGGGCTTCGCCCCGGCCAAGTGAACCCCGGCCGGGTGCCCCTTTCAGATGTTCTCCGATCCGACGGCGTGCGGCCCCCGGCCGTTCCACGCCAGGCGGGGTCGGCAGGAAGTGATCTAGGGCGGCGGGACATGATCTGAAATACTCCGCCGGGGCCGGCAGCGGCTCCGAGCGGAGTTTTTCATGCGCATCTTCGTCTCGGCGGGCGAGCCCTCGGGCGATCATCATGCCGCGCTCCTGGTGCGCGCGGTGCGGGCCCGTCGTCCCGACGTCGAGTGCGTCGGCCTCGGTGGACCGCAGATGGAGGCGGCGGGCTGCCGGCTCGTCGCCGACATGACCCGGCTCGCCGTGATGTGGTTCCTGCGGGTGCTCGTCAACATCCACCGCTTCGTCGATCTCGCCCGCCGCGCCGAGCGGAGTTTCCTCGACGCCCGGCCCGACGTCTGCGTGCTCGTCGATTTTCCGGGCTTCCACTGGTGGCTCGCCTGGCGGGCGAAGCGGCACGGCATCCCCGTCGTCTTCTACTGCCCGCCGCAGGTCTGGGCCTGGGCACAGTGGCGGGTCCGCAAGATGCGCCGGCTCGTCGATCGCGTCCTCGCGGCGCTCCCCTTCGAGCATGACTGGTTCGTCGCCCAGGGTCTGCAGAGCACGCTCGTCGGCCATCCATTCTTCGATGAACCGCTCGTCATGGCGCGGGCGGAGCCCGTACGAGATGACCGGCCGCTGGTACTCCTCCTGCCGGGCTCGCGCGGCCAGGAGATCGAGGCGGTGCTCGGGACGCTGGTGCGCGCGGCGACGGTCGTCCGTGGCGCGGTGCCCGACTGCCGGCTGGCCGTCGGGGCGCTGCACGCGCGGCATGCACGGCGGATCGAGGCGCTGATCGGCGCCCATTCCCTGGCCCGGGGCCTCGGCATCGAGGTACATGTCGGCCGCACGGCGGACCTGATCGCCGAGGCCACCGCGGCCATCGCCTGCTCGGGGTCGGTTTCACTGGAACTGCTGGCGGCCCGCGTGCCGACCGTGATCGTGTACCGCATCAGTGGCCTCGCCTACGTGGTGCAGAGCTGGTTTCGTCGGGCCCGGTTCATCACGCTCGTGAACCTGCTCGCCTGCCGCGAGCCGGTCGGCCCGGTGCGGCCCATGCTGCGGCCGCCGCCGACCGTGGCCCCCGCGGATCCCGAGGCCGTGTACCCCGAGTATCTCGCGGCGCGTGATCCGGCGCCGCAGGTGGCAGTCCACGTCACGGAATGGCTCGTCGATCCGGCGGCGCGGGCCCGGGTCGTCGCCAGGCTCGATGCCATCGCGGCGACGGTGGCACAGGGTGGATCGGCCGAGCGGGCAGCGGCGGCGGTGCTGGAGATCGCGCGGCCGGAGGTGCCACGGGGAGTCCACTCGCAACGTCGGGCGGCCTGACGCGTCGCACGGGCTTGCGTCGCATGGTTCCGCGGCGCGAAGATGCCGGTGGAGGGGAGAGGAGTCCGCAGGAGCAGACCGATGATGCTTTCCGAACCGCAGGAGACCGGGGCCGACTGGAACTTCTCCCTCCTCGGCATCCGTGTCCGCGTTTCGGCATGGTTCTGGCTCGCCGCGGGCCTGCTGGGCTGGAATGTCTGCCAGGCGCTGTCGCAGGGAGACCAGCGGATGCTGCTTCAGTTGCTCGTCCTCTGGGTGGCGGTC
Source organism: Planctomycetia bacterium (assembly GCA_046339335.1). GTDB lineage: Bacteria > Planctomycetota > Planctomycetia > Pirellulales > UBA1268 > QWPN01. Next base: position 4,639 of record JBKDUV010000093.1, read on the forward strand.
GTCTTCGTGTCGATTCTCGTCCACGAGTTCGGCCATGCGATCGCCTACCGGTTCTTCGGCCAGGATGCGCGGGTCGTGCTCTACCACTTCGGCGGTCTGGCGATTCCCAGTGCCTGGGGCCGGCACCGGCACCTGCGGCCGGGGCAGCGGCTGCTCGTATCGGCGGCCGGGCCGGTGGCCCAGTTGCTGCTGGCGACGCTGATCGTGGCCGGGCTCCGTGCCGCCGGCCTGTTCGTGCCGTTCCCGATCGAGGCGATCGGGGTGCGGCTCGGGTTCTACGACGGCCGGCCGTTTGCCTCCCCCTACGGCTACGCCCTCTGCGACTTCCTCCTCTACGTCAACGTCCTCTGGCCGCTCCTGAACCTCGTGCCGGTGCCGCCGCTCGACGGCGGCCAGATCGTGCGCGAGGGGCTGCTCGCCCTCGACGTGACCGATGGCCAGCGGATCGCCTCGATCATCGGCGTGGTGGTCGGGGCAATGCTGGCCTGGTGGGGCTACACGCGGAACGAGCCCTACCTGGGGATCATGTTCGCGCTGCTGGCGGCCTCCTGCTTCCAGGCGCTGTCGGCCGGGCCGCCGCCGTGGCGGCGCTGGAACTGACACTGCGCCGCGGGGCCGCCCGATGACCGACCGGTTCGTGGTGCTCGGGGCGAGCAACGTGTCGCGCGGCCTCGCCCGCCTCGCGGCCATCGTCCGATCCCGGTCCGCCGGTCCCGCCGACCTGTTCGTGGCCGCGGGGCATGGCCGCGGCTACGTCGTCACGTCGCGGGTCGGCCTGCGGCGGCTCCCCTCGATCCTGGGCAGCGGCCTGTGGCGGGCGCTCGATCGCGAGCAGGTCGCGACACCGAGCGCGGTCGTGATGGACGTGGGCAACGAACTGCTCTCCGGCCTCGGCGTGACGGCGGTGGCGGCGGCGGTGCGCACGGCCGTGGGTCGGCTCCGCGACCGCGGCGCACGGATCGCGATCCTCGGCCTGCCGCTGGCGAGCATCGCCCGGGTCGGGCCGTTCCGCTACCGGCTGATGCGCACGGTGTACGTCCCCGGCTGCCCGCTCACGCTCGGTGCGATCCAGGAGGGGGCGACGTGGCTCGACGAGGAACTCCACGCGATCGCCGCCGAGGCCGGGGCCACGTTCATCGAGCAGCCAGGCGCCTGGTACGGCTTCGACGCCCTGCACGTCGTGCGGCCGCGGCTCGACGAGCTCTGGCAGCGGGTCGGAGACGCCTGGGCGTTGCCGCCGGCCGCCGGCCGTTCGCAGGCGACGTTTGCCGACTGGACGGCGGTCGGCACGCGGGCCGCAGAGGTCCGGTCGATCGCCCGGCGGACGCTCCTCACGCCGCAGCCGGTGCTCGACCGGCGCGGGCTGCGGGGGTGGATGTACTGAAGAAAATGTGCCAGCCACCAAATTTGGAGAAGCTGGCAGATTGCCCAGTTTTGGTGGCTGGCACCTTTCTTCGCTTGCGACAGCGCGACACGCTGTTGCGTCTGGGGAGCCGGGCTGTGCCCGGCGACCGTAAGCCGGAGCAGACGCTTTGTCGGCTGCGACGGCGCGAGGAGTCAGAGCACCGGCAGCGACGGGAGCGGGGGATGGGCGGCCGTGGCGGCGGCGAGATTCCCGACGAGTCGCGTGCAGATCGCCTCGAAATACGGGGCCGCCGCCGGATCGTCGAAGTTGGCCGCCGTCCGCCCGGCGTCGCCATGCTCGCGGATCGGGATCTGGATCGGCACCTCGCCGAGGAAGGGAATGTCCATCTCTTGCGCGGTCCGCCGGGCGCCGCCGGTGCCGAAGATGTCGTACCGCTTGCCCGTGTCGGGGCAGACGAAGAAGCTCATGTTCTCCACCATGCCGAGGAGCGGGATGTTGACCTTGCGGAACATCGCGATCGCCTTCGTGGCGTCGAGCAGGGCCACGTCCTGCGGCGTGCAGACGACCACCGCCCCGGTCAACGGCAGCACCTGGGAGAGCGTCAGCGCGATGTCCCCCGTGCCCGGGGGCATGTCGATGACGAGATAGTCGAGCGGCCCCCAGCGGGTGTCGCGGAGCATTTGGGTGATCGCCCCGTGGAGCATCGGCCCACGCCACACCACCGCTTCGCCCGCCGGCACGAGATACCCCATCGACATCGTCGGCATCCGATTGCGGCCCACGTCGAGCCACTGGGGCAGGATCTTCCCCTCCTCGATCTGCGGCCGGCCCTCGAGGCCGAGCAGGTGGGGCACGCTCGGCCCGTAGACGTCGGCATCGAGGAGCCCGGTGCGGCTTCCCGCCCGCGCGAGGCCGATGGCGATCGAGGCCGCGATCGTGCTCTTGCCGACGCCCCCCTTGCCCGAGCCGACGGCGATCACGCTCTTGGCCTCGAGGCCGATCTGGCCGAGTTTCGGCGCCGGCCGGTCGTGCGGGACGATCGTCACCGTCACCTGCGGCACCGCGGGAAACCGGCCGCGAAGCAGTTCCTCGATCCGGCCCCGGGTCGCCGGCCAGAGGATCGCGGAATGGGTCGTGAGCCCGATCGTGACGGCGATCGCCGCCGGGTCGGCCGCGACCGACACGACCTGCCCCATCTCGGGAAGCGGGCGGCCCGACTCGGGATCGGCGATCTCGCCGAGCAGGTCGCGGACGGAAGTTTCGTTCACCGCATTGCTCATCGGATGCCCGCCACCGGGCCGCCGGCCTGTCCCCGCGGCGTGGCGCGGACCTCGGTTGCCGGCCGATCGCCGCCGGAGACCACGCTTCCCGCCGTCCGCGTCCGGGCGACGAGGCCGCCCGGCGCCAGCGAGACACCGACGAGAGCGACGAGGCAGAAGAGCATGGCCACGCCGGCGGCGAGGCCGCCGTCCGCCTGCACGCCCCGCTTCGACGACTTGAAGTACATCGCCGCGATGATCCGCAGGTAGTACGCGGCGGCTATCGCCGCGTTGATCACGAGCACCACCGCCAGGCCGACGAACCAGGCCCGGCGGCTGCCGGTGACGAGCGGCGCGTTCCAGTCGACGGCCAGACTCGCCGTCGCCAGCGATAACTTGCCCCAGAAACCGGGGAGCGGCGGGATGCCGGCCAGCGAGAGAAGGAACGCCGTGATCGCGTAGGCGGCAACCGGATTGGTCGACGCCAGGCCGTCGAGGTCATCGACGGTCGCGATCTCCTCGCGCGGCGGCCGCGGGCCGCTGTCGGCCGTCCACTCGGGCCAGCGGTGGCCGAGGTAGGTGATCGCGCCGAAGATGCCGATCGTGGCCAGCGCGTAGGTGGCGAGATAGAACAGCGTGGCGGCCATGCCCCCAAGACGCAGCACCCAGCCGGTATCCAGGCCGCCGACGTCGCCCAGCGGCTGGCCGGCCCGGGCGGCGGCTGCCGCGGCTGCCGCGGCGATGCCGACGAGCAGGTAACCGGCGTGGGCGATCGACGAGCATGCCAGGAGCCGGCGCAGGCTGCGCTGGCCGAGTGCCATGACGTTGCCGACGGTCATCGTGACCGCGGCGAGCACGGCCGCCAGCTGCCAGAGGATGTCCAGCCAGGCGACGGCCATCCCGCCCGTCGCCTGCCCGGCCTGCTCGGGGGCGATGCCGAGCGCCAGCACGCGTGCCAGGACGACGATCCCCGCCACCTTGGGCAGCGTGGAGAGGAGGGCGGCGTTGCCGGGGCTCGTCCCTTCGTAGACATCCGGCGCGTAGAAGTGCATCGGCACAGCTGCCAGCCGGAAGGCGGCACCGACCAGCGCCATGCCGAGCGCCGCCGGAAGAAGCGGCTTCACTCCTCCCGCGATGCCGACGTCGGCGGCTCGGATTCGTGCCGCGATCTCCGCCAGGTTGGTCGAACCGCCGATGCCATACAGGCAGACGAGGGCGTAGAGGAAGAATGCCGAGGCGACGAGGGACAGAAAGAAGTACTTCAGGCCCGCCTCCTGCCCGTGGGCATCGGTCCGCTTCAGGCCGAGGAGGATGTAGGTCGGAATCGAGACCAGTTCGAGACCGGCGAACAGGAGCACGAGATCGCCGGCCACGCCGACGAGCGACAGCCCGGCGAGCATGACGAGAAACGTGCCCGCCTCCTCGCAGGTGCCGCCGCGCCGCAGTCCCGGGCCGCGGCTCAGCGCCGCGGGAAACAGGTCGCCTGCCTGCACGAGCGCCAGGAGGCCGCCGAGGACGAGCACCGTCCAGCGGTTGAATAAGGAGAAGGAGTCGATCACGACGCCTCCGGACGCGATCACCGCTCCCGCCGCAGGCTCGCCCCCCGCCAGAACGGCGGCTCCGCCGATGCCTGCCAGGGCCACCAGCCAGCCGGCCCTCAGGCCGAGGAAGGCGGCGCCAAGCCAGGCCACCAGCGCCGCCGCCACCAGGGCAATCTCCGGAGCGAGAACCTGAAACGAGAACGACGACGTCGGATTCATGCGCGAGCCTTCACGGGGCGTGGGCGACCTGGTCGGATAGGGTGAGGACCTGCATGCGGGCCGCGAACGCCTCGGCCGCCGACCGCGTGGTCGCCCGCAGGGTCGGTGCCGCGGGTGCCAGGAACGTGGCCGGGGTGAGGCCGATCCAGACCACGAACACGGCCAGCGGCAGCAGTGCGGCGAGCTCATGCCAGCGCAGGTCGCAGCGATCGGCTGCCGCGGCAGCACCGTGGCCGAACCCGTGACCATGGTCACCATGCCCATGTCCGCCGTGGTCGACGGCGGCGGCCGCATGACCGGTGTCGTGCCCATGACCGACGGCCCGCGGGGGCTCGCGGGACGGACCGAAACAGACCCGCTCCAGCGCCCAGAGCATGTACCAGGCACCGAGCACCACGCCCAGCACCGCCGCGAGAGCCATGGCGAGGTAGGCGGTGGCGTACGCCGGAGCCACGCCCGCCCAGGCCCGCTGAAAGGAGCCGGCGAGGATGAGAAACTCGCCGACGAAGCCGTTGAGTCCGGGCAGACCGATGCTCGAGAAGGTGAAGAGCACGAACAGCGCCGCAAGCCACGGCGCCCGCGAGGCGATGCCGCCGAGGTTGGCGATCGATCGGGTGTGGAACCGTTCGTAGATCATTCCCACGATCGCGAACAGGCCGGCCGAGGAGAGGCCGTGGTTCACGAGCTGGAGGTTGGCTCCCTCGACGGCCACGGGCGTGAGCGCGAACAGTCCCATGACGATGTAGCCCATGTGGCTCACCGACGAGTAGGCGATGAGCCGCTTGAGGTCGGTCTGCACGAGCGCCACCAGCGCCCCGTAGAGAATTCCCGCCACGCCGAGGCCGAACAGCCAGGGCGCCGCCACCGCCGTCGCCTCGGGAAGCATCGGCAACGAGAACCGCAGGAAGCCGTAGATGCCGATCTTGAGGAGCACGCCGGCGAGATAGACGCTGCCCCCGGTCGGCGCCTCGACGTGTGCCAGCGGCAGCCAGGTGTGCAGCGGCACGATCGGCACCTTGACCGCGAACCCGGCGAGAAGCGCCAGGAACACGACCATCTGCAGCCAGCCCGTGGCGGCGGTCATCGGCAGGGGATGGCGCCGGAGATCACCGGTGAGGGTGGCGATGTCGAAGGAGATCGTGCCGGTGTGGGATGCCGACCAGAGGACGATCGCCAGCAGGCCGAGGAACGTGAGCAGGCTGCCGGCCAGCGTGTACACGAAAAACTTCACCGCCGCCCGGCGGCGCTCCTCGTGCCCCCAGATGCCGATCAGGAAGAACAGCGGCACGAGGGTGAACTCGAAGAATACGTAGAACAGGATGACGTCCCGGGCGGCGAACACGCCGAGCATCGCCGCCTCGAGGACGAGCAGCAGGACGTAGAAACCCACCGGCCGGTCGGCGATGGCGTCCCAGCTGACGAACACCGCCGTCACGGAAAGGAGCGCCGCCAGGCCGAACATCCAGAGCGACAACCCGTCGAGGCCGAGCGCGAAGCGGACGTCGAACGACGACTCGACGAGCCAGGGCAATGAGACGACGGCGAACGGCTCCCCGGCGACGAAGCCCGGGTCGGCGAGGGCGCGGAGAATCAGCCAGCCGGCCAGCACGAGCGTCACCACGGTCGTCACGGCGGCGCTCTGCCGCACCGCCGTGCGGCCTCTGCCACCGAGCAGCCAGGCAGCCAGGCCGCCCACCAGCGGCGCGGCGATGACCAGCAGCAGGTGCAAGCCGGGGGAGAAGTCGTTCATCGGCGGCGGGTCACTTTCTTGTCGATGCGGAGAGCGTCACGGTTCAGCGGATGCCCCACCAGAGTCCGAGGACGACGAGCAGCGTCCCCAGCACGCCGGCCAGGGCGTACCGCTGGAGAAGGCCGGACTGCAGGTACCGCACGGCGCTGCCGACGGCGACCGGGATGCGGCCGATGCCGTCGACGAGCCCGTCGACCAGGCCGCGGTCGCAGGCGGCGGCCACTCCGGCCAGCAGCCGGAGCGGCGTGACAACGAACGCTCCGTACACCTCGTCGATGTAGAAGCGGTTGCCAAACAGCGTGCCGAGCGGACCGAGGACCCGTTCCATCTGCGGGCCGTCGCTGCGCCGGCCGAGATGCCCGACCGCCGCCAGCGCGATGCCAAGCGCCGCCGCCAGGGTGCCCTGGAGGGCGAGATCGAGGTGGAAGGCGTGCGGGACCGCGGTCGCCACGATCGCCGGCATGGTGAACGACGGAGTCGAGGCGAGGAAGTCGGCGAGGCAGTGCGTCGTGAACAGCCACCAGCCGATCACGGCCGAGGGAATGGCCAGAAGCACGAGCGGAACAGTCATCACCAACGGTGACTCATGGGCGTGATGACCAGCCTCCTCCGGAACCCGCGTCGGGCCGGTGAAGGTCATGAACAGGGCGCGGAAGGTGTAGAAGGCGGTCAGCCCGGCCGTCACGAGCGACATCCAGAAGAGGATCCGCCAGGTCTGCGGCCGGTCGAGTCCGACGCCGGCCGAATGCGGCGGCTCGCGAAGCACTGCCTCGTGCACCGGGATTCGCCGACCGGCGTGGTCGCCTTCCCCGAGTGTCGCCTCGTGGTGGCCGGCGTGGTGATCCGCCCAGCCTCGGGCGTGGACCGCGGCGAGGATTTCGTCCTTGCTGAAGAAGCCGGCGAACGGCGGCACGCCGCCGAGCGCCAGCGCGCCGACGAGGAACGTCGCCGCCGTCACCGGCATGATCCGGCGCAGGCCGCCGAACCGCCGCATGTCGATCACGCCCCCCATGGCGTGCATCACCGAGCCGGCGCCGAGGAACAAAAGCGCCTTGAAGAACGCATGGGTCACGAGGTGGAAGATGGCGGCCGTGAACCCGAGCAACGTGCCGGTGCCGAGGGCGACGAACATGTAGCCGAGCTGGCTGATCGTGGAGTAGGCGAGAACCCGCTTGAGGTCGTTCTGCACCGTGCCGATCAGGGCCGCTAACAGTGCCGTCGTGGCCCCGACCACCGACACGGCGCAGAGCGCGTCCGGCCAGCCGACGAACAAGGGTGCGCACCGCGCCACCAGGTACACGCCGGCCGTCACCATCGTGGCCGCGTGGATCAGGGCGCTGGCGGGTGTGGGGCCCTCCATCGCGTCGGGAAGCCAGACGTGGAGCGGCAGCTGGGCGCTCTTGCCGCAGGCGGCGAGGAGCAGGAGCAGGCAGATCGCCGTCCCCACCGCACCACCGACGTAGCCGGCAGCGTCGGCGAGCCGTGCCTGCCCGAGGATCCCGGGGAGGATCGTGCCGGCGGCGTCGACGGTGTCGTGGAAGTTGAGCGTGCCGTAGGTCATCCATAGCAGGAACGTGGCGACGGCGAGGCCGAAGTCGCCGACGCGATTGACGAGGAACGCCTTCTTCGCGGCCTTCGCCGCCTCGGGCTTCGTGAACCAGAAGCCGATCAGCAGGTAACTGCAGGCGCCCACGGCCTCCCAGAAGACGTAGACGAGGAGGAAGTTGCTCGCCGCCACGAGCATCGTCATCGAGAATACGAACATCGCCACGAGGGCGAAGAACCGGGGATAGCCCGGGTCGTCGTGCATGTAGCCGATCGAGTAGATCGCCACCAGCAGGCCGACCCCGGTGATGATCACCAGCAGCGTGGCCGTGAGCGGGTCGAGCCGCAGGGCGACCGGGATCGAGAACCGGCCTGCGGCGGCTCGCGCCGCCGCGTCAGTGGCGATCGGGGCGACCGGATCGGCGGCCGCCGTGGACCCGCCGTCGATCGTCGCCCACTGCCAGAGAGTGGCGACCATCTCCACGGGGCGGCCGTGGACGCCGTCCTGATTGCGGACGAGGCCGACCTCGGTGACCAGCAGCAGCGCCGCGGCGACCGCCGACGCGGCGATGCCGGCCACCGCCGGCAGGTGCGCCTGGCCACGGAGCAGTCGGCCGAGCGCCACCGTGAGCAGGGCGCCGACGAGCGGCAGCAGCGGCACGAGCACGAGAAGTGTGGAGGTTGGGATGGAGTCGGGCATGATTGGGTGACAGGGTTCCGGGACCGGGAAGGGCCGGGTCAGACGTGCTCGCGTTCCAGGGCCTCGTCCTCGTCGGCCGGGGGCTGGATGCCGGCCGGGGTCAGCCGGGGGAACGTCGGCGGCTGGGCATCGACCGCCGGCAGCTCGCGATCGACGAAGCGTTGCCGGTCGCGCTCGCGAAGCGACTGCCAGCCGGCGGCGTCGAGCCGCCCGGTGCGGGCGAACGCCTGGAGGACGAATACCAGCGCCACGGCCGCCTCGCAGGCGGCGACCGTGAGAACGAGGATCACGAGCACCTGGCCGCCGAAGTCGCCGTGCCGGCGGCTCCAGGCCACGAGGCTGACCGAGATGCCCTGCAGCATCAGTTCTGCCGAGAGGAACATCACGATCAGGTTGCGGCGCGCGAGGATCCCCACGAGCCCGAGGGCAAAGAGGATCGCACCGACCACGAGGGCATTTTCCACGAGTGCAGCTCCGGTCATGCGAAGCCTCCCCGATCGGCGGCCGGTGCGGCCGCGGTCTCGGCTCCACGAGCGACCATGGCGATCGCGCCGATGAGGGCGACGAGCAGCAGAACGCCCGCCGCCTCGACGGCGAGCAGGTGACGGCCGAAGAGTTCGGCGCCGAGCCTCGCGACCTGGTCACGGGCGAGCGGGTCGGTGGCGGATTCAACCGCGGGTGCGTCGGCGGCGGGCGTCGTGGCCGATGCGCCGTCCGCACCGCCGGCGGGCGTGTCGGTGAGCAAGGCCGCGGCCCGCGAGGGCACCTTGCAGCAGGCGGCCGGCTCGGTGGACATCCGGCCGATCGACAGCGAGAGCAGGCCGAGGAGCACGGCGCCCGCCACGGCGGACAACAGCGGCTCGTTCGACACCCGGTCGTACGGGGCGAGCCCGGCGGGCTGGGCGAGCATGAGAACGAACAGGAACATCACGAGGATCGCCCCGGCGTAGACGACGATCGTGGCCACGCCGAGGAACTGCGCTCCGAGCACGAGCAGCACGCCGGCCACTCCGCAGAGCGACAGGGCGAACCAGATCGCCGCGTACACCGGCGACCGGGAGACGATCGGCGCCGCCGCGGAGACGACGGCGACGAGCGCGACGACGAGGAACACCGCCTCCTCCCCGACGCTGCCGAGCCGCCGGCCGGCGCGGTGGACGCCGGCCAGGGCGGCGACGCCGAGGAGCACCCCGACCCAGCGGGCCGCGGCCCGCTCGACGCCGCGCGGGAGGAGCATCCACAGGCTGACCGCGGTGGCGGCGACGGTGGCGGCCAGCAGCAGGCCGTCGTCGAGGGGCGGAAGCGATGGCATTACAGCGCGCCCCCAAGTTCCGCCGACTTCATCGGCTCTGCATCCTTGGTCATGTCGTAGACGCCGAGCAGCTTCTCCTTGTCGAAGATCATCTCCTCGCGGCTCCGGCCGGTGAGGTCGAGGAGGCTGGTGAGTTCGATCGCGTCCACCGGGCAGGCCTCCTCGCACATCCCGCAGAAGATGCACCTCAGTTCGTCGATCTGGAAGCTCTCCGGATACTTCTCCCGGTCCGGCCAGGGGCTCTCCGTGGCTACGATGTCGATGCAGTGGGCCGGGCAGGCGGTGGCGCACAAAAAGCAGGCGACGCACTTCACCCGTCCCTCGGCGTCGCGGTTGAGCCGGTGAACGCCTCGGTAGATGAGCGGGTTGCCCACCGTGGGCCGCTGCTCCGGGAAGCTGACCGTGACCTTCGGGCTGACGAGATGCCGGGCCGTCGTCGTCAGCCCCTGGATGAACAGCGGCAGGTAGAGCCGCTCGGCCAGGCCGAGCGGCTTCTCCTCCAGCCAGGTGATGGCGGGGTCGGTGGGCTGCATGTCAGGTCTCCACGAGTTCGTGCTCGATGTCGAGCGGACCGGTGGCCCGGATCGGCCGGTTGTCGGTCCCCGACGGCGTGAGCAGGCCGGCGGCGATCCAGCCGAGGAAGAACACGCCCCACGGCGCCGCCAGGGCCACGCCCTGGGCGAGCCCGGGGCCGAGAGCGGCCACGAGCTGCGGCCGAAACTCCTCGATCGTGGCCACCGTCACGAGGTTCGCCAGTCCCAGCGGGAGCATGACCTTCCAGGCGAGGTTCATCAGCTGGTCGAAGCGGAACCGCGGCCAGCTCCAGCGGACGAGCATGAAGAACAGGATCACACCAAGGATCTTGGCGGACAGGACGCCGAAGCGGATCAGGCACTGCAGCCAGGAGATGTCCTGGGCCGCGCCGGTCACGCCCCACAAATGCCAGCCGCCGAGAAACATGATCACGATCAGGAACGCGGCCGTGACCATGTGGAGGAACTCGGCCACGAGGAACAGCAGCAGCTTGATGCCGGAATACTCGGTGTGATACCCGCCCACCAGCTCCTGCTCGGCCTCGGGCAGGTCGAAGGGGAGCCGGGCCGCCTCGGCGAAGCTGGCCACGAGGAACACGATGAACCCCAGCGGCTGGGCGAGGGCGTACCAGATGCCGCTCTCCGCCTGGGCGTTCATGATCACGTCGAGCTTGAGCGACCCGGCGGCGAGGACGACGCCGAGCAGGCCGAGGCCGAGCGGGATCTCGTAGGCCACGAGCTGGGCGCTCGACCGCAGGCCCCCGAGGAAGCCGTACTTGTTGTTGCTCGCCCAGCCGCCGAGAAGCACTCCGTAGACGGCGATGCTCGACAGCGCGAACACCCAGAGCACGCCGACGTCGAGGCCCGGAGCGACGAGGAACGGCACCGGATCTGGGAGGCCGGCGATGCCGAGCGGCGGCAGGACGCTGCCGAAGGGAATGGCCGCGAAGATCGCCAGCGAGGCGGCGAGGATCACCAGCGGCGCCGCCGTGTACAGGACGCGGTCAACGTGCCGGGGCGTGAAGTCCTCCTTGAGGATGATCTTCAGGCCGTCGGCGAGCGGCTGGCCGAGGCCGAACAGGCGGATCTTCGTCAGCGGGATGCCGACGCGGTTCGGCCCCTTCCGGTCCTGCACCCAGGCCGCCATCCAGCGTTCGACGAGCACGAGATAGGCGGCCGCCGTCATCAGGCCGCCGACGAGGAGGCCGATCTTGACGAGCGCGGCAAGCGTTTCGGGGGCGGGGAGGAGGCCCATGACGGCTCAGGCGAGTTGGAGGATGCGAAGGTCGATGCCCGAGTCCGGGACGTCGCCGGCGAGGGCCGCGAGCGTTGCCGACGAGGCGGCGAGCTGCCGGCGGACGGCGTCGGGGTCGTAGAGCCCCTGCCGGCCGAGCATGTTCCAGTACAGCCGACCTTCCGGCCAGACGCCGGCAGGGGCGCGGATCGCCTGCCGGAACGACTGCGCGCGGTGGGCGACGTTGACCCACGTGCCGGCCCGCTCGGCGAAACCGGCGGCGGGCAGCCGCCAGGTGGCGAGTTGGGCCAGGGGCGAATCGAACAGGTCCTGGACGACGAGGCAGCGCACGTCGGCGAACGGGGCCGCGGCGGCATCGTCGATCCACGGCCCCGGATAGCCGGCCGAGATCCAAGCCGCGTCGGCGTTGCCCGTGGAGACGTGCCGCACGAGGTCGTCCCAGGTTTGACCCCCCGCGCCGTAGGCGCCGAGCACCGCCTCGACACCGTGCCGATTCGGGCACTTCTCGGCCCGGATCGTGAACCCGCCAGGGAACGTCTCGTCGCTGCCGGTCAGCGGGACGTGGCCGACGGCGAGGAACGCCTCGGGGTCGATCGAGCGGGCGACGGCGCACAGCATCCACGCCTCCTCGACCGTGAGCATCGGCGACACGGCGACGGCCAGCCGGCCGGACTTCTTCAGGTCGTCCCGCAGGCCGCTGACAACGTCGGCCCACTCCACCGGGACGAACTCCGTGTCCCCCCGCGCCGCATCGCGCCGACCGGCGGCCAGCAGCCGGGAGGCGTCGTGGAGGTGGTGCCAGCCGTAGCGGCCGTCGTCGCACATCCACCAGCCGTTGACGTGCGGATTCTCCCGAGGCTTGAGCCGGTAGACGGTGTCCTGGTTGTGTTCGGTGTGGATCGAGCAGCCGGCGGAGCAGCCGCCGCAGACGTTTGCCTCGCGCTTGAGGAACCAGACCCGCTGCTGGTAGAGGAAGTCCTTGTCGCCGAGCGCCCCCACCGGACAAAGATCGACGACGTTGCCGGCGAGCTTGTTGGCGAGCGGCTGGCCGGGGAAGTCGTCGATCTCCTCCTTGGCGCCGCGGGAGGTGACCATCAGCTCGGCCGTGCCGGAGATCTCGCGGGTGAACCGCACGCAGCGGGTGCACATGATGCAGCGGTCGACGAACAGGGTGACGGTCGGCCCCACGTCGCGCTTCCGGCTGTGGAACGGCTGGATGTCGGCCCGACGCTCCGGTTGGCCGTGCTGGAAGTGGTAGTCCTGGAGCAGGCACTCCCCCGCCTTGTCGCAGATCGGGCAGTCGATGGGATGGTCGATGAGCAGCGCCTCCTCGACCCGGGCCCGGCTGGCCTTTACCGTCTCGCTCTCGGTGACGATCACCGTGCCGTCCTTGACCGGCGTCTGGCAGCCCGGCACGAGCTTCGGCACCATCGTCACCTTGCCGGTGGCGGCATCCCGCTGGCCGGTCTCGATGAGGCACATGCGGCAGCTGGCCACGACCGACAGCCCCGGGTGCCAGCAGTAGTGCGGGATCTCCTTGCCGGCCCGGCGGGCGGCCTCGATGCAGTTGAGCCGCTCGTCGGCCCCGATCTCGATCTCCTGTCCGTCGACGATGACGACCGGCATCAGTACGCTCCGGCAAAAAAGGTGCCAGCCACCATTTTCATGGGGCGGTACGGCGTGGCGGACAGATTCGCGAAAATGGTGGCTGGCACCTTTTTGCTTGTCATCAATGCGCTCCCACGATGGCGAGTGCGGGAACGGGATCGGTGACCATCCAGCCCGCGGGGTTGGTCCGCTTGATGTACTCCTCGAACTCGCCGCGGAACTTCTTGACGGCGTTCTTCATCGGCCAGGCGGCGCCGTCGGCGAGGCCGCAGATCGTGCTCCCCGGCATCATGCCCATCGTGTTCCCGAGTTCGAGAAGAAGGTCGAGGTCGCGGAGCCGCCCCTTGCCGGCCCGGATCCGCTCCAGGATCCGCAGCGACCAGCTCGTTCCCTCCCGGCACGGCGTGCACTGGCCGCACGACTCGTGGGCGAAGAACCGGGCCGAGTTGTGCAGGACGTCGACGATGCTCGTCTGGTCGTCGATGACGACGACGGCCGCCGTGCCCAGGCCGAGGCAGCCGACCCGGCCGGGACCGGCGAAGTCAAGCGGCGTGTCGAGCTCGCTCTCCGTCATCAGGCCCATCGAGATCCCGCCCGGGATCACCGCCTTCGCCTTCCGCCCCTTCCAGACGCCGCCACCGTGACGGTCGATCAGTTCCCGGGCCTTGATCCCAAGCGGCGCCTCGTAGCAGCCGGGCCGCTCGACGTGCCCCGACAGGCAGTAGAGCTTGGGGCCGAAGGAGCCGGGGTCGCGCGGGTTATTGGGATCGGGGGGGACGCCGATCGACTTGAACCAGTCGACGCCGCGCCGGGCGATCTGGGCCACGCAGGCCATCGTCTCGATGTTATTGACGACCGTCGGCTTGCGAAACAGACCCTCGATCGCCGGGAACGGCGGCTTGATCCGCGGCCAGGCCCGCTTCCCCTCCAGGCTTTCGATCAGCCCGGTCTCCTCGCCGCAGATGTAGGCGGCGGCGCCGCGGTGCAGATAGATGTCGAGGGAGAAGCCGCTGCCGCGGATGTTCTTTCCCAGGTAGCCGGCGGCGTAGGCCTCGTCGAACGACCCCTGGAGCCGGTGCCAGCTCCGAGTATACTCGTACCGAAGGTATATGTAGGCAGTGGTGGCCCGCGTGGCGAACGACGAGAGGATGATCCCCTCGATCACCTGGTGCGGGTCGTCCTCCATGAGAATCCGGTTGTTGAACGTCCCCGGCTCGCTCTCGTCGGCGTTGACGCACAGGTAGATCGGCCCGGGGTGGTCCTTGGGGAGGAACGTCCACTTCAGCCCGGTCGGGAAGCCGGCGCCGCCGCGGCCGCGGAGCCCCGAGCCCTTCACCATCTCGATGACGTCGGCCGGCTGCTTCCCGGCGAGTGTGGCCTCGAGCGGCGCGTAGCCGCCGCGGACCTTGTAGGCGGCGATGGTGTGGCCGTCGGGCACGCCGACGGCCTCGAGCAGGACGGGCTGAAACGGCTGCATGGTCAGGTGGCCCTCTCCCGCGGCTTGCCGAGCTCCGCCGCGGCGGTCTCGGGAGTCATGTTTCGGAGCAGGTCGTCGTTGGCGAGGATGCAGGGGGCGAAGTCGCAGGCCCCGAGGCACTCCGCGGGCTCGATCGTCAGACTGCCGTCGGCCGTCGTCCCGTAGGGCTCGATGCCGTGCTTCGCGCAGAGCGCGTCGAGGAGCTGGTCGCCGCCGCGCAGGGCACACGACAGCGACCGGCAGACGAAGGCCCGCACCTTTCCGTGCGGCTTTTCCTGGTGGAAGAACTGGTAGAAGGTGAGCGTGTCCTGAACCTCCGCCGGCGCCAGCCCGAGGAGGGCGGCGATCTCGGCGACGGCGCCGAGCGGCACGTGGCGAAGCGCGGCGTTGACGATGTGCAGCGCGGGCAGCGTCAGGGCCCGCCGATTGGGATAGCGGGCTGCCAGGGCCTCGATCTGGGCCACCATCTCGTCGCTCAAGTAACTGCGGCCGGGGGCGATCATGGGCGAGGGGAGTGAGCCGGAGGGTGGGTCATCGGTCGAGCTCCGCGGCGATGATGTTCAGGCTGCCGAGGACGGCCACGACGTCGGAGAGCGTGTGGCCACGGATCAGGTGCGGGAAGAGGGCGAAGTGGAGCACCGAAGGCGGCCGGCAGCGGGCCCGGTAGGCGCATTCCCCGCCATCCCCCACGAGGTAGAAGCCGAGTTCGCCGTTGGGGGCCTCAATCGCCGCGTACGACTCGGCCGACGGGACCTCGAAGCCGCGGTTGCTCATCGAGAGTTCGAAGTGGGAGATCGTCCCCTCGATCGTCGAGTAGACCTGCCGTTTGCTCGGCAGGGCCATCCGCTCGTCGATGCCGACGTCGACCGGGCCCGCCGGCAGATTCTCCAGTGCCTGGGCCACGATCTTCAGGCTCTCGCGCATCTCCTGCATCCGCACCAGATACCGGGCGTAGCAGTCGCCGGCCGCGGCACAGCAGACCTTGAAGTCGTAGTCGGCGTAGGCCAGGTAGGGCTCGTCCTTCCGCAGGTCGCGGGTCACGCCGCTCGCCCGGGCCACCGGACCGGTGGCGCCGCGGGCGATCGCCTCCTCCCGCGTCAGCACGCCCACGCCCCGCGTCCGGTCGACGAAGATCCGGTTCCGGGTCAGGAGCCGCTCCATGTCGTCGAGCGTCTTGGGGAAGGTCCGCACGAAGGTTCGAATCTTCTCCACCACCAGCGGCGTGAAGTCCTGCGACACGCCGCCGACGCGGGTGTAGCTGTTGGTGAACCGGGCGCCGCACAGCGTCTCGAAGATGTCGTAGATCACCTCGCGCTGGTAGAAGGCGTAGAGGAAGAAGGTGAAGGCACCGGTGTCGAGGCCGACCGCGCCGTTGCAGAGCAGATGGTCGCTGATTCGTGCCAGTTCGGCGACGATCGTGCGGATCACGCGGCAGCGCGGCGTGAGTTGGATGCCGAGCAGCGTCTCGACCGCGTGGTGCCATGCGACGTTGTTGGCCATCGGCGAGATGTAGTTCATCCGGTCGGTGACCGTGACGTACTGGTTGAATGTCAGGTGCTCGCCGATCTTCTCGAAGCCGGAGTGCAGGTAGCCCATCTCTGGCAGGGCGTCCACCACCCGCTCCCCTTCCAGCTTGAGCACGAGCCGCAGCGTGGTGTGGGTCGCCGGGTGTTGGGGGCCGAAGTTGAGCGTCCAGGTGTAGTCCTCTGACCGCGCCGCCCGGGGCACGGGCTCGAGGACGGCGTCGGCGGCAGGAGCGATGGACATGGTCGGTGGTTCGCGGGCGTGCAGGATCGAGTGCAGGTGGGCGTCGCGGGTCAGCTGTGGTCCCGCGTGATGACGGGGAAGTTGTGCCGCTCGCCGCGGCCCTGGAGGGGATAGTCCTTGCGGAGCGGATGGGCCGCGAACTCCTCCGGCATCACCAGTCTGCGGAGGTCGGGATGGCCGACGAAGCGAATCCCGAACATGTCCCAGACCTCGCGTTCCAGCCAGTTGGCCGCCTCCCAGATCGGCACCACGCTGGCAATCGCCGGATCGGGGTCGTCGAGATACGCGCGGACCGTCAAGCGCCGGTTCGTCGCCGTGGAGGCGAGCAGATAGACGAGTCCGTAGCGATGGCGGGCGTTGCGGTACTCAAGGTAGTCGACGCAGGTGACGTCGACCAGCAGATCGAAGCCGATCTGACGGAGGAGCCGCAGCGCGTCGAGGGCCTCCGGAGCCGGAACGACGACCCGCGCCTGGCCGCGGAACGTGTCGTTCTCCAGCGGACCGAAGCGGGCGGTCAGCGCGGCGATAGGGTCGTCAACCGGTGGCGTCTGGCTGGTCATGAGGCGTGGGGAAACGGTTCGCGGGGGATGCTGTCAGCCTCCCGCCGATGCGGAAAGGTGACGTTGGAACACGGGGTTGCGGGCCGCGTCGACCGCGACAGGGCCCGCGGCCTCGACGAGCGCCCGTTTGCGAAGCTGTCGGCCGGCCGTGTCGAACTCGCGGCCGGTGATCGTGCCCTCCGCCTGGATCTTGTCCTGAAGATCGATGATCGCCTGGATCAACTGCTCCGGCCGCGGCGGGCAGCCGGGACCGTACATGTCGACAGGAATGAAGCGGTCGATCCCCTGCACCACGGCGTAGGTGTCGAACACGCCCCCCGTGCTGGCACAGGCGCCCATCGAGATGCACCACTTGGGCTCGTGCATTTGCTGCCAGATCCGCTGCAGCACCGGAAGCATCTTCATCACCACCCGGCCGGCCACGATCATCAGGTCGCACTGCCGCGGGCTGAAGCGAAAAACCTCGGCCCCGAAGCGGGCGAGGTCGTGCTTGCTCGCGCCCGTGGCCATCAGTTCGATGCCGCAGCAGGCCGTCGCGAACGGCATCGGCCAGAGGCTGTTCTTCCGGCACCAGTTGGCGAGCGCGTCCAGCCGGCTGACGACCACGTTTTCTGGAAGTTCTAGCGCCATCGGAACACCCCCTTGCGCCAGTCATAGGCGAAGCCGACCACGACCAAGGCCACGAACAGCATGGCGCCGCCGAAGACGAGCCCCCGCGACGAGACGAGTCCGTCGGCGACGGCGGCGTCGATGCCCGCCGCCGACCGGCTGGCCACGGCCCATGGGTAGAGAAACAGGAGTTCGACGTCGAAGACCAGAAACGTGATGGCCACGAGGTGGACGCGGACGTCGAAGCGGCGTCGGGTGTCGTGGATCGGGTCCATGCCGCTTTCGTAGGGCATCTCCTTGACGGCTCCGGACCGGCGCGGGCCGATCAGCTGGGCGAAAACGAGCAGGCCGACCGAGACCGCGGCCGCGATCGCGACGAACAGCAGAACTGGCAGGATGGCATCCATGTCGTGCAGCCCCGCCAGGCGGGGTGCCCACGCTCGGGTCCGAACCGCAAAAATCGGCCGTAGGAACCGACTTCGTGAAATTCGTCACGAAGTCGACCCCGAAAAAAGCCGGCACCCCTCCGGAGCCCCCGGCCAAGCGCCACAAACCCCATTGTTCTACAGCGGCCGGTCGGCGGCGACGAGTCAGGGGGCTTTTTTCCGGCCCAGAGCCGGAAACGCGTCGCGTCCGTGGCCCCGGGGTCAGCCGCAGCGGGCCAGATGGCCACGTATCAGGGCGAGATGCCGGGGGTGCCGGTGACTGAGTTCCGCCTCCAGTCGGCCGAGTGCCAAGCCGTAGTGATTGACACGAAACAGGCCGACCTTGACGAACGGGACACCGGTCGCCAGCAGTCGCCACCAGGCCAACTCGCTCGGATTGTGCGTGCTGCGTCGAGCCTTCCGCAGCAGCCGCCATGCCCGGCCGGGCGCGGCCAGGGAAAGGTGCGGTAGGAGTTCGCCGACGGCGATGCGGCCGGCATCGCGGGCGTCGTAGAGGGCGGCAACGTGAAAACCGGCCGCCATGGCCCGTTCGGTAAGCCCGATCTCGTAGCGATCGACGATCTCCGCCTTCTTCGGCAGCGGCTCGACCTGGTGCCAGAACTCCGCGCAGGTCGGCGACGCGAGGAAAGGCCTCCGCATGGCGAAGAACCACGACTGGATGTGCGGCCGACGGATTCCGCGTCGCAGCGGCGCCTGTTCGGAGAGCACCATGCCCCAGAGGTCGGCGGCCGCGATCCGCAGGTCGGAAAACAGCACCGCCGGATCGGAGAGCGGTCCGTAGACGCTGTCGTTGACGCACACGACCTCGTCGTGCAGGCCTGGCTCGAGGCTCGCCAGGCCCGCCTTCCAACTGCAGAAGTCGTAGCCGTCGTTGGCGCGCAGGATGCAATGATCGACGAGCCTGCGGACGGCTGCCGGAGGCTCCGTCCCGGCGGCCGACACCACCACCAACCGATCGGCGACCGCTCGCCAGCTTGCGAGTGCGTTCTGGACGTGGGGATCGAACTGTCCGTGCGGGTCGAAGTGTGCGTAGATGATCGCCCGCTTCGGCACGCTGGGTGGCGGCGGGGAAACGACGGGAAGCATCCTGCTCTCCACGCTCCGACAGCCTTGACTCAGGCGGCACGGCGGCCGCTGCCCAAGACCCGTGCTCGCAGTTCCGCCAGCCGGCGGTGCACGGTGTGGCCGCCATGCAGCGGCCGTTCGCCGAGCAGCCGCAGCAGTTCCGGAATCTGCGCCAATGTTTCCGCCGCCTGGTCGCTCGCCCCCACGGCCAGCAGCCGTTCGACGGTCCGCAAGGCGGAGGCCGTGTGCCAGCGGACGCTGGACACGGTGACCCGCTCGCGCAGGTGTGCGGGCAGGGTATCGGCGATGATTCCGATGGCCCGCGCGATGTCGGGCCACAGTTGGCCCGAGCGAGAAAGTCGCGCCGACTCGTTGCCGGGGTGCCGGCGGTAGACCGCGAGCACGCGGGGTTCATACCAGACCGGAAAGCGGGCGGCGATCCGGACCCACATTTCCCAGTCGAGCGCCTGGCGAAGTTCGGGTCGATACCCGCCGACCGACTCGTAGGTGCCGCGGGCCACCACCGCGGCGGGCGTCTGGATGCGTTGCCGCTCGGCGATTCGCTGCAGCCAGTCCGTGATCACGCCGGGCAGCCAGCGTGGCCGGGAGGACAGTTTTTTGGTCCGCAGCCCTTCGTCGATGATCCGCGTCCGGCTGAAAGCCATGCCGACGTTGGCCGCGGAGGCGAAACCGTGCTGCATGCGGTCGTAGAAGCCGGGCAGCACGTAGTCGTCCTGGTGCAGGAGGTGCACCAACCGGCCGCGGGCGAGGCGGATCGCCCGGTTCCAGTTGCCCGCCAGCCCCAGCCGCTCCTCGCACTCAACAAGATCGACCCGTCCCTCGGTGTCGACCGCCGCGACGAGCCGGCGGGTGAGTCCCGGCCGTGAGGCGTCATCGACGACCGTGATCTGCATCGCTTCCGGAGGGATCGCCTGCGCGAGCACGGAGCGGAGCGCGTGGCAGAGTCGCTCGTCCGGCTCGCGGGTGGGCAGCATGACGGAGAACAACGGCCTGACGGCATCGACCGGCAGTGGGTCGATGGGAGGGGGAGAGCCGCTGTCGGATGAGAAAAGCCGAAGGTGCATCGCCATGCTCTGGAACACGGGGGGCGGGGGGAAGGTAGCGATTCGTCCGCGGCGGGGGTAGGGGGAATTCGCCACCGTTCTCCCCCCTGCTTTTGCAGTTTCGCCACCCGTGTCCGCCACTCGTGGGAGGGGGTGAAGGACGTGTGGGCAAGCCGGGCGGCCTGCGGTTGACTGCCGCCGGCTCGGCCGCAACGCTCAGCGGCCGCCGCGCACGGTGACCCGCAGCGGCAATCTGGCGACCGACTGGATCGCGTCGGCGCCGCGGGCGATCACCGTCAGGTCGTGCTCGCCATCGGCGTGCCCCCGGCTGCTCCAGCGTAGGGGGGCCGCGGAAGGGCAGGATGCGACGAGCCGGCCATCGACGTACAGTTCGTGCCGCGCCGCGGTGATGCCATCGCTGGACGCCGTGCGCACGTCCAGTTCGACGTCGCCGGTCACGACCGCGCCGGACGTGAGATTCGCGACGGCGACCGTGAAGTCCCTGCGCCAGGGCCGGGCCAGCGGGTCGCCAATGATGAGCAACTGATAGGGACCGGCGAGCGACAGGTAGAACGACTCGACGAGCGTGCATCCGGAGGCATAGTGCACGTGGATGAACGGCGACGGAAACTTGGCCTGCAGGGCGTACGGCTCCGTCACGGTGCCCGACGCCCCCGCGGCCCCGGCACGGAGAAATGCGGTGAGGGGCGTCTGGCCGGCGTTCTTTCTCGTCGTGCTCAACACGCCGCCCAGGCTCGTGAGGTGCTCGACGATGGCACCGGGCAGGATGGTGCTGTCGCTCTTGTGCCAGTCGAAGCTTGCGATCCCGATCACGGCACCCGCGACGTCCTTCCGACCTCGCGGGAGGATGCCGTCCTCGACCACTCCCTTGACGCCGAGTTTTTCAAGCTCGTGGACGGCAGCATCGAACGCCCATTCGCGGGTCGTGGAGCGCACGTCGCGATTCCGCTCGAAGTAGATCGTGCCCCCGGGCCTGGTGCCGTCCGCGGCGGCTGCGCGGCGCAGGCCGGCGACGGCCTCCTCGACCGATGTGCCGCGGCCGGTCGTGCAGGCGAGGACGATCGAGAGCAGGTACCGCGGCGCGTCGGTGGCGTCGGCCACCGACCCGTCGGGCCGCCAGCCTGCCGCGGCGCGAAAGCCGTGCGCGGGTCTCACGACGACGGGCAGGGACCGCATCTTGTCGAGCAGCGCCTTGAAGTCGTCTCGCTGGACGAGGCTTTGCAGGTCCGGATCGCCAGCCGCGTAGCGGTGATGGAACCAGCCGCAGGCAACGGCTTCGTCCAGGGCCGCGATCGCGTCGGCGGCGCTGCCGAGGCGGGCCAGACAGCAGGCCCGGTTGTAATGGAGATGTGCCGAACGCGGGTGGCTCTCGCGCAGCGTGGCGAACCCCTCCACTACCTTGCGTCGCAGGGCGACCGTTGCGGCCTCAGCGCTGCCGGCCGGCGCCGATTTCGCCTCCCGCAGATGCTCGTCGATTGCGCGCATCAGTTCGGCGTAGCGCCGCTGTTCTTCGGCGGTCCAGGGAGGATCGGCGTCTTCCCGCTCCAACCGCCGCGCGTAGGCGTTGGCGCCGAGATCGAGATAGCGGATGTCCTTCGCCATCACCAGTTCGTGCAGGAAGGTGAGCCCGTTGATCGCGGCGACCGGTGTGAGGATTTCCGGCAATCGTCGGTCGCCGATGTCGGCCCGCACGTCGATCGCCGTGGGAATCTCGCTGGAGTAGGCGATGACGTCGATCTGGGCCGCCAGGCCGCGGTCGGTGATCGTCCGCAGAACGGGGGCGAGGATCTGGCGGCGAAAGTCGTCCACGCCCATCGGCTCGCGGTCCGTGAGGCCGGAGAGATGGATGAGATTGCAGTCCGGGATTCCGCGCAACTTCACGTATTCCGCGGCGATCGTGCGCGACGCGGCGCTGTCTGCATTGACGACGACGGCGACGTTTTCGGGGGCGATGCCGGCGCGGGCGACGGCACCAGCGGCCGTCAGGACCAGAGCCAGCCTGCCGATGAGCGAACGAACGAGATCCACCCGACATCTCCGGTGTCGAACAGCACCGGCCGCTCGCCCGGTTCGCCAAGAACCGCGCCGGGGGCGACCGTCAGAAGTTCCCGACGTTGAAGTTCACGTACGCACCGAACGGCCCGACGCTGACGGACATGCCGGAGCCGTGCACGTCGGAGAACGGAGGCTTGCCCCCGCCCTGTCCTCCCGATCGATAGGGCGAATACGAGGCCCCCGACTGGGCCGCGGCGGTGGCCGCGGCGGCAGCCGCCGCGGTCTGCTGCCGCGCTGCCGCGGCCCGCTCGACGAGTTGCTGCCGGCTCTGGTCGAACGCGGCTGACCGCTGCTGGATCGCCGTCCGCGTCTGCTCGATCTTCTCGATCTCGCGCTGCAACTGGCTCGCCGACATCGTCACGACGTCGGGCACGTCCTTCAGCACCTCGGCCCGCTTCCGGTCCGACCTCGCCGACAGGTATTGGCCGACCCACGACCGCACGTCCTTGGCCTCCGGCGTGTCGAGGATCTTGAACTTGGCGTCGAGGTCGTCGAGCAGGTAGTCGAGATCGTAGGACGACATCCCGGCGACGCGGCGGTTGAAGTTGGCCTTGATCCGCCGGACCTCGTCGGCCGTGTAGATCTGCTGCGCCGAGAGCCACTCCCCCAGTTCGAAGATCGCCCGGCGCCAGTGCTGGCCGTTCATGATCTGCGCCTTGCGAACGACGTCGTCCTCTGCGGCCCCGGCCGCCGTCGCGGTCGCGGGCTGCTCGCCATCGGCGGCCCGTGCCGGCCCCGCAAGGCACCAGACGAGGCATGCCAGGGCGAACGCGCGGATGCAGTGGAAGGTGTTCGGGCGGCCGATCATGGCGTCTTTCCCTTGGGCTTGCGGGTCATGACCATCGTGAACGCGGGTGCATGCTCGCCGCCGACGTGGGTCGGCAGCGAGCGCCAGACGCAGCGGTCCTTGCCGTCGAACGAATAAATATTGAGGGACGATGTCTGCGTTCCGTCGGGAAGCACAGCCGCCGTGCGGGCCACCCACGAATCACCATCCCGGCTCCAGATCGCCTCGCCGTGGCCGCCATCGGAGCTGAAGACCCAGGAGCGAATCCTTCGCGACAGCGGATCCCAGCCGATCCGCTGGGTAACGCTCAGCACGCTCGGCTGGCCGGACTCGTCGGCCGCCTCGACGGGGATCTTCAGGTCGCGCAGCAGGAAGGTGCGGTTGGCGTTCCAGCGGACCGTGACCTCCATCGCCGCCCTGTTGCCGGCCGCCGCGGTCGGGCGGCCGACGCGGTCCTCGTTGACCGTCCATTCGCCGACCATCCAGTCGAGGTCCTGGAGCGTCTCGGCCCCTGCCGGCGCGTCGAGACGGTCTTCGCGCAGGGCCGCCAGTTTCCAGGCACCGGCCTGCCGGACCCAGGTCGCGGAAAAGCGACCGCGGACAGGCTGTGCGCCGCCAGGAAGGCCGACCTCGACCATGCCGTCTTCCAGGGCGACGTCGTCGGAGAGGAAGCGAAGACTCGTCTCCCGAATGCGCAGGTCGGGGCGGCCCGCTCCGGCTGCCGGCTTCGTCACGGCGGCGGCGGACTTCCGCCCCGCGAACGTGTTGCCCTGTTCGTCCACCACGTCGCCGTCGGCCGTCCAAAAGCCGGCGAGCGCCGTTCCATCACCGCGGGACAGGGCGTCCTGATAGGCCTGTGCAGCGGCGCGGATCGCGATCTTGTCGCGTTCACGCCCCGCTGTCGGCTCCTCCCCCGCCGTCGGGGCGACGAGGCAGGGAGTCATGGCGAGCAGGCACGCGGCCGCGGCAAACCGCCGTCCGAGGCCAACGGAGCGCGAGGCAGGACGAGTCGGGAGGCGGAAAGAAGGCATGATCGTCCACCAGCGGGGGAAACGGGAAAAGGCTCCGAATTCTAGCAGGTCGAAGGGGGGCCGGGAAAGCAACCATCGCGTCTGGTAGGGTGGGGCGGCATGACAGAAGTTGCCGCGACGCTCGCCGACCTGGTCCGGCGCCCGAGCGTGAATCCGATGGGCCGCGACGTCTCGGGTCCGGAATACCTCGAGGGCCGCGTCACGGACTACCTCGCCCAGCGGTTCGCCGCCGCCGGTCTTCCCTGGGCCCGGCAACCGGTCGCCCCGGGCCGCGACAATCTCGTCGCCCGGCTCGAAGCCACCGAACCGGGCGGGCCGCTGATCCTCTGGGATGCGCATCAGGACACAGTCCCTGCCGAGGGGATGACGGTCGACCCGTTCGTGCCGCTGGTCAAGGATGGGCGTCTTTACGGTCGCGGTGCCTGCGACGTGAAGGGGGGCATGGCGGCGATGCTCGTTGCCCTTGACCGGCTCCGAGCCGCCGGGGGCCGCAGGCAGGCGACGATCGTGTTCGCGGCGACTGTCAACGAGGAATTCGGGTTTTCCGGAGCCAAGGCGTTGGCCCGCCTCTGGACGCAGACGGCGGCCGAATTTCCCGCCACCGACTCCGCGGCCCGCATGCTGATGGGCGGGCGACCGCTGCTGGCGGTGGTGGCCGAGCCGACCGGGCTCGACCTCGTCACCCGTCACAAAGGGGCCGTGCGGTGGCGGATCGCCGTTCACGGCCGGGCGTGCCATAGTGCGTTTCCGGAGCAGGGCGCGAATGCCATCTATCCCGCCGGGCGCGCGGTCCTCGCGCTCGAGGCGTTGTCGCGGGAACTGCTGGCCCGCGATCCCGACAATCCCTGCGGCCCGCCGACGCTCAACGTCGGCACCGTTCGCGGCGGCAGCGGCGTCAACCTGGTGCCCGACCTGGTCGTCCTCGAGGTGGAACGGCGCATCCTCCCCGGCGAGTGCCCGGTGCGTGCTCGGGAAGAGGTGATCGGCCGCATCGCAGCGGCCTGCGGCGCCGCGCAGGTGGTGCATCACGACCCGTTCCTGGAAAGCGCGGGGCTGCCGGAGGCGGCGTGCGTCACCGTCTCCCCGTGGATCGAGGCGCTGGCGGCCGGGGCCCGCGGCCGCGCCGGCGCCGGCCGCCGGGTGGCAGCCCGCTATGGCACGAACGCCAGCATCTTCGCCGCCGCCGGCGTGCCGAGCGTCGTCTTCGGACCCGGTTCGATCGATCAGGCCCATACGGCCGACGAGTGGATCGCACTCGACCAGGTCGATGCCGCCGCTGACAGCCTGTGCGCGTTGGCCGCGGCCCCGGCGCCGCGGATGTGAGGAGCGGACGGAGGCTGGTACAACATCGCCGCTCGAAGCCCGCCGCACGCCGCGGCAGGCCCCGGATTCCCGACGAGGAACGGACACCATGGCAGGCAAAATCAAGGTCGCGGGCCCGGTTGTCGATCTCGACGGCGACGAGATGACGCGGATCATCTGGCAGTTCATCAAGGACAAGTTGATCCTTCCCTATCTCGACGTCGACCTGCGGTACTACGACCTCTCGCTCCAGAATCGCGACGCAACGGCCGACCGGGTGACCGTCGAGGCGGCCAACGCCATCCGCGAGTGCGGCGTCGGGGTGAAGTGCGCCACGATCACCCCCGACGAGGCCCGGGTGAGGGAGTTCGGCCTCAAGCAGATGTGGAAGAGCCCCAACGGCACGATCCGCAACATCCTCGGCGGGGTGATCTTCCGCGAGCCGATCATCATCCGGAACATTCCCCGGCTCGTGCCCGGCTGGACGAAGCCGATCGTGGTCGGCCGGCATGCCTTCGGCGACCAGTATCGGGCCACCGACGTGAAAATCCCGGGCGCGGGCAGCCTGACGCTCACCTTCACGCCCGCCGACGGCGGCCAGCCGCTGGAACTTCGCGTCTACGACTTTCCATCGCCGGGCGTCGCCCTGGCGATGTACAACCTCGACGAATCGATCCGCGACTTCGCCCGGGCGAGTTTCCGCTACGGCCTGGACCGCCGCTACCCGGTCTACCTGTCGACGAAGAACACGATCCTCAAGGCCTACGACGGCCGCTTCAAGGACATCTTCCAGGAGGTTTACGACTCTGAATTCAAGGCGGAGTTCACGCAGCAGGGAATCAGCTACGAGCATCGGCTGATCGACGACATGGTGGCCTCCGCACTCAAGTGGGAGGGGGGCTACGTCTGGGCCTGCAAGAATTACGACGGCGACGTGCAGAGCGACGTCGTCGCCCAGGGCTTCGGCTCGCTCGGCTTGATGACGAGCGTCCTGCTCACGCCCGACGGCAAGACCGTCGAGGCCGAGGCCGCCCATGGCACCGTCACCCGGCACTTCCGCCAGCACCAGCAGGGCAAGCCGACCTCCACCAACCCGATCGCCTCGATCTTCGCCTGGACGCGGGGCCTCGCCCACCGGGGCAAGCTCGACGGCACGCCAGACGTCATCCGCTTCGCCGAGACGCTGGAACGGGTCTGCATCGAGACGGTCGAGGCGGGAAAGATGACGAAGGATCTGGCGCTGCTCGTCGGGCCCGCCCAGCCCCACCTCACGACCGAGGAGTTCCTGGGTGCGATCGCCGCCAACCTGCGCCGGGCCATGGCAGGCTGAGGGCGTCGCGGCCTGGTCCGCGGCATGCGGACCCGGACCACGGGGCGAACATTTGCTCCCGATCCGTCGTATACTGCCGGCGGGGGCTTTTCCATCTGTCAGTCCGACCGTAGGCGGGTTGGCTGTGTTACGGGGAGCATCACGCATGGACCGTCAGCCTTTCGCCACGGCGGCCCGGGAGTCCGTGCCGACCGCGTCCGCAACTGGTCGCCCGGTCGGTTTCGGCGGATTCACCGCGGTTGAACTGCTCGTGGCCTGCGGGATCGTCGCCGCCATCGTGGCCCTGATGCTGCCCGCCGTCAGGGCGGCCCAGGAAATGAACCGCATGAACGTCTGCCGCAACCACATCCGGCGGCTGGCGGATGCCATCGCGGAGCATGAGACGAACCTCGGCTACCTGCCATCGGGGGGCTGGGGCGATACCTGGCTCGGGAGCGGCACCCTGCCGAGCGACTCCGCGCAGCCCGGAGGCTGGCTCTTCAGCACGCTTCCCTACCTCATGGCCGACCTCAAGGACCCGGCGACGAACGTCTCCGCGAGCACCGCGCAATCCAACTTCCGCCGACTCGCCGACACCGCGATCGCGGATCTGAACTGCCCGACGCGGCGCGGGGTTGCGGCGATTTCGCTCGTCCCGACCGTCACCTACCGGACCGTGTTCGACTCCACCGTCACGATCCCGCTCGGGTCGGCCAGTGACTACGCCGCCAACGGTGGCTCGACCGCCACCTGTCCGCCGATGATGGTCCTCGAGGCGGCGGCACGCTATGTCGACGCGAAGACGACGAAGGTGACGTTCTGCCACGTACCACCCGGCAGTCAGAACCCCCAGACCCAGAGCCTGGCCGTTCAATCGACGCTCAAGGGGCACGGCCAGCATGAAGAGGATCATCTCGGCCCCTGCGACACCTGCGGCCAGGACATGGACGGCATCGCCGTGGAGCCGACCACCTTTTCCCAGGGCAATCAGTGGCGGCTGATCAATCCGCTCGGCCGGATCGTCCTCGCCGATGGCGGTATCCCCGACATGCAGGACGGCGTCGTGCGGCGCATGAGCAAACTTCGGTCGGAGACCTTTCGCGACGGCCTGGCGTCGACGTACCTGGTCGGCGAGAAGTACGTGAACGCCGACCATTACGCGACCGGCAAGGATCCGGGGGATAATCGCCCCTGGCTGGTCGGCTATTCGAGCACCAACGTCCGGTGGGCCTACGATCCGCCGGCCCGTGACGAGGCGGGTGTCTCGCGGCCCAACGTCTTCGGCAGCGGGCACCGCGGCGGCTGGAACGCCGCCTTCGCCGACGGCAGCGTGCGGACGCAGTCCTACGACATCGCGCTCGAGGTGCACCGCAGCCTCGCGGGCACGGCGGACAAGACGAGCGATCGCTGGCCCGACTGACCGCCGGTCACTGCGGGAGCAGGCCGCCGGCCTGGAGCAGGGCGATGAGCACGCCGACGAGGCTCTCGCCGGCGATGATGCCGCTGCTCACCGGCACGACGTAGCGGTCCGCCGCGGCCGGCCGCCAGCGACCACAGGCCACAGCCAGGGCCGCGCCGACGAGGAACGCGATGCTGTCGTGGAACTCGATCACGAACGCCAGGCCGAGGCCGGTGGCGCTCGGCACCCACGCAGCCAGGCGGCGCGGCAGGAATCGCTCCGCCACCGTCAGCAGGATGCCGAGCAGGCCGCCGCAGACGATCCCTGTCCGGCAGGAGGGGTGGAGGCTGCCCACGCCTGCCGCGAGCAGTTCGGCGACGCTCGCCCAGACGGTCGCCGCGGGCGCCGCGAACCGGGCCGTGGGGCCGGAGATGACCGACCTGTCGGGCACGAGCAG
>JBKDUV010000094.1:0-13147 GCA_046339335.1 Planctomycetia bacterium
CGGCGGCCCAGCCGTCGCACGACCGCGCTGCGGCCATCCCGTTCGACGACTTCGACACCAACGCCGTCGGAACGCTCAACCTGCTGGAGGCCACCCGCCGCCACTGCCCCGCGGCGCCGTTCGTCCACATGAGCACGAACAAGGTCTACGGTGATGCTCCCAACGAGCTGCCGCTCGTCGAACTTCCCACCCGCTGGGACTACGCCGATCCGCGGCACCACGACGGGATCCCAGAGACGTTTCGCATCGACCAGAGCAAGCATTCACTCTTCGGCGCCTCCAAGGTGGCGGCCGACGTCATGGTCCAGGAGTACGGCCGCTACGTCGGCATGGCGACATGCTGCCTGCGCGGCGGCTGCCTCACCGGCCCGGCCCACTCGGGCGTGGAACTGCACGGGTTCCTCAGCTACCTCGTGAAGTGCAACCTCGAGGGCCGGCCCTACAAGGTTTTCGGCTACAAGGGCAAGCAGGTTCGTGACAACATTCATGCCCACGACGTGGCGCGGTTCATCGAGGCATTCATCGCCGCGCCGCGGTCGGGCGAGGTCTACAACCTCGGCGGGGGGCGGTCCAACAGCTGCTCGATCCTCGAGGCGTTCGACCGGGTTGAGCAACTGTCCGGCCGGAAGATGGACTGGTCGTACGTCGACGCCAATCGCGAGGGGGATCACATCTGCTACATCTCCGATTTGACGAAGATCCGGCAGCACTACCCGCGCTGGCAATTGACGAAGAGTCTCGATGACATTTTCACCGAGATCGTTCAGGGGTGGAAAAGTCGATGAGGCTGCTCGTCACCGGGGCATGCGGGTTCGTCGGCTCGTGCCTCGTGCGCGGGCTCGTCGAAGTCCTGCCCGGGCTGGAGGTGACCGGGCTCGACAGCTTCATCCGCGAAGGGAGCCGCGGAAACGTCGCACCGCTGCAGCGGCTCGGCGTGCGGATCGTCGAGGGCGACGTCCGCAACGAAGCCGACCTCGAGTCCGCCGGCCCCGCGGACTGGGTCATCGACTGCGCGGCGGAGCCGAGCGTGCTCGCCGGGGTCACGGGCCCCACGTCCTCGTTCGGCGTCATGGACCACAACCTCGTGGGGACGATCAGGACACTCGAATTCTGCAGACGCCATCAGGCCGGCCTGGTTCTCCTGAGCACGAGCCGGGTGTACTCGATCACGGTCCTCGCCCAGCTTCCGCTCGAGATTCACGCCGGCCGCTTTCGCCCCATGCCGCACGGGCTGGAAGGCATCCGCGGGCTCGGCCCGCACGGCATCGCCGAGGACTTCTCCACCGATCCCCCCCTCTCGCTGTATGGCGTGTCCAAACGCTGCGCGGAACTCGTCGCCCAGGAATACGCCGATGCCTTCGGGTTTCCGCTCTGGATCAATCGCTGCGGCGTGCTGGCAGGCGCCGGCCAGTTCGGCAAGGCAGATCAGGGGATCTTCAGTTACTGGATTCGGGCCTGGCGCGAGGGGCGTCCCCTGGCGTACATCGGGTTCGACGGATCGGGACACCAGGTGCGCGACTGCCTCCATCCCCGGGATCTCGTCCCCGTCCTGGCGAGGCAGGTTTCGGCCACGTCGTCGCCGGGAACGGTCGCGGGGGCTGCGGATGGCGACTCACGGATCCATAATTTCGCCGGTGGCATCGGCAACTCCTGTTCCCTCGCCGAACTCTCGGCCTGGTGCCGTGACCGGTTCGGTGCTCGTACGGTAGCATCGCGAGCCGAGCCCAGGCCGTACGACCTGCCCTGGGTCGTTCTCGATGCAACGCGTGCCCGAGCAAGGTGGGACTGGCTGCCGACGACGACCCTGGCCGAGATTTTCACGGAGATCGCCGACTCATGAACAGGCTGCCCGTCCCGTCAGCCAGCGGTCGGCTCTCTGTCGTGCATTCGAGCCGATCCCCCGCTGGCCGGCGGCCGAACGGCCGCGGCCCATCATCGCGCCAACGCCATGAATCGCCCCGGGCTTGAAAAGCTGAGCGTCGTCATCCCCGCGCGTGACGAGGAGGGCTGCATTGCATCGACGGTGCGGGATCTGCACCTTGAACTTTCGCTCCGGGGCATCAACCACGAAATCATCGTCGTTGACGACGGTTCCACGGATCGCACCGGCGAGATTCTGGCCGAGGTCGCCCGCGAAGTCACGGTGCTGAAGCCGATTCGTAACACCGGTCCCCATGGCTTCGGCCGCGCGATTCAGAAGGGACTCGATGCCTTCAGCGGAGATGCGGTCGTGATCATGATGGCGGACGAGTCCGACGACTGCCGCGACGTCACCCGGTATTGGGAGGAACTCCACACCGGGGTCGACTGCGTGTTCGGCAGCCGGTTCATACCCGGTGGCGGCGTGATCGACTATCCGCGGGTCAAGTACGTGGTCAACAGGCTCGCGAACCTGTTCGTGCGCTTGCTTTTCGGCCACGGACTGAACGACACCACCAACGCATTCAAGGCCTATCGACGCGAGGTGATCGAGGGTTGCAAGCCGATCCTCTCGCCCCACTTCAACATCACGGTCGAACTGCCCTTGAAAGCGATCGTGCGCGGATACACCTGGAGCGTGATTCCGATCACCTGGCGCAATCGTCGCTCCGGCGTCGCGAAGCTGAAAATCCGTGAGATGGGGAGCCGCTACTTCTTCATCGTCGCCTACGTCTGGCTGGAGAAGTATTTCAGTCGCGGCGATTACCGGCGTCGGTCGTGAGCGAGCCGCCGCGGCAAGCGGTCCGCGCCCGGGCTGGACAGCGTGGCAAAAAGCCGCTGAAATGAGCGGTGCGTGAGCGGCCGGGCACCAAGCGCTCGTGGTGTCACCGCGCGGATGCCATCGGATGTCTCTCCTTTTCCCAGCGGATTGAAACATGACCATGCCGGCTCGCCTCGTTGCCAGTCTCGTCCTCGCCGCGGTGGCGATCCTTGCCGGCAAGGCGGCCGCCGCCGAGCCGCCGCCGGGCTTCACGGCACTCTTCAACGGCCGCGACTTTTCCGGCTGGCGCGGCCGTCCCCATCTCGATCCGCACAAGGAGGCCGCCACCCCGGCCGACGAGCGCAGCCGCCTGCAGGAGGAGTGGGACCGCGATCTGGCCGCCCACTGGAGCGTCAAGGACGGCGTCATCGTCAACGATGGACAGGGGGTCTACCTGACCACCGGCCGCGACTACGGCGACTTCGAGTTGCTCCTCGACTGGCAACTCCCCGAACCCTGCGTCGACAGCGGCCTCTATCTGCGCGGCAATCCCCAGGTGCAGATCTGGGATCCGGACTGTGAACGTGACAAGAAGCACGGTTGCGAGCAGGGCTCGGGGGGGCTGTGGAACAATCCGGCCGCGTCGCCCGAGCACGCGGCCGCCCGGTTTCCGCTCGTCAAAGCGGACAAGGCCGTGGGCGAATGGAACACGATGCGGATCACGATGCGGGGCGAAAAGGTCACCATCATGCTCAACGGCAAGACGGTGGTCGATGATCGGCCGCTGGCGAATTTCTTTCGCCGCGGCGAACCGCTGCCGGCGAAGGGCCCGATCCAGATCCAGACCCACGGCGCTCCGATCCACGTGCGCAACGTGTTCATCCGCGAACTCGCCGCCGATCGCCGCTGACGCTCAACGGTCGCCGACGCCGATCCTGTAGAGGTGCGTCCGCGTCCGAATCAGGAGATCGTCGCCGATCACGGCCGGTGCCGCCATGCAGCCCGTCTGGAGCCGGTTTTCCGCCACCACGCTCAACCGCTCCGAATTCGGGTCCACCACGACGGTCGTGCCGTCCTCGTCGCAGGCGTAGATGTGGCCACCGGCCCGCACCAGCGCGGCCGTATGCCGCCCCGCACGGCGTTTCTGCCAGCGCACCGCGCCGGTCTTTACGTCGAGGCAGGTGAAGACGCCATTGTCGCTGACCATGTAGAGGTGATCGCCGACGACGAGCTGCGATGGACGCGTGGGCGTTGACTTGCCGAACCGCCAGGCGACGTGGGTGCTCGTGACGTCGCCGGCACCTCCCGGGCGGATCGCCAGCAGCCGGTCACCGCCCTGGGTGTTCACGATCACGAGGCCGTGCGTGAACAATGGCCGGGCGGCGACATTGAATCCGCCATGCCTGACCCGCCACAGTTCCGCACCCGTCCGCGGATCGTATGCCACCGTGGCGACGGCCGTCGGACTCACCAGCTCCGTGCGACCCGCATGCTCGATGACGAGCGGCGTTCCGTAGCCCTTCTTCGCGTCACCGTCGGTCGTGCCGTAGTCGATGGCACGGTCGGTCTTCCACACCGTGCGGCCCGTGGCCCGGTCGACCGCCGCCAGATACTGGTGATCGAAGCCGTCGAACGTGAGGATCAAGAGGTCGCCGAATGGGATCGGCGACGAGCCCGGGCCGCGCTGATGGTCGCAGGGCTGGTCCTGCCGTCGCCAGACGACGTCGCCGGTCGCGGCATCGAGACAGGCGGTGCCGGCACTGCCGTAATGCAGGAAGACGCGGCCGTCGACCGCGACCGGCGTCGGGCTCGCGTAACTGTTGAAGCCGTGGCAGAACTGCGGCTCCTCGATCTCGAAGACGGTCACGTCCCGTTCAATCCGACCGGTCCGGGGCTCGATGGCGATCGCCGCTAGGCGTTCACCATCGGGCGTCGCGTTGGCGAGCCAGATCCGGTCGCCGGCGACGACCGGCGAGGCCCAGGCTTTGCCAGGTATCGGCGTCTTCCAGCGGACGTTCCGCTCCTCGCTCCATTCGGTCGGGGGCCGGGCGTCGGGTGCCTGACCGTCACCCAGTGGGCCGCGGAACTGGTTCCAGTCGGCGGCCCGGTGATCGGACGGCGCGTCGTCGGCGCCAGGTGTCTCAGTCGGCTGCAGGGCGGCCACGATCTCCGCGGCCGGCACGCCCCAGAGCCGGAGCGTGCCGTCCCACGAACCACTCGCCAACCCGCGGCCATCCGGGGCGAAGGCCACGCCCCAGACCTGGTCCGAATGCCCGCGGAGCACGGGACAGGCCCGGCCGGTCAACGCGTCCCAGATCTGCACCGTGCCGTCGGCCGATGCCGCCGCGAGCCGCGTTCCATCGGGAGAGAAAACGACCCGCCAGATCTGCCGCGACGGGCCCGCCAGCACAACTGCGTCGTCCGCACCGCCCGGGCTCCAGAGCCGCACAGTTCCGTCGGACGAGGCCGAGGCGATCCGACTCGAGTCGGGGGAGAACGTCACCCAGTTCACCGGTCCCTCGTGTCCGGTGAAACGTCCAATCTCAGTGGCCGTGGCCAGGCTCCAAAGCCGCACGATCCGATCCTCACAGGCGGTCGCGATGCTGCGTCCGTCCGCCGCAAAAGCGACTGCGTACACGCGCCGCGGGTGCTCGAGCGACGGCCCGAGGGCTGTGCCGGACGAGACGTCCCAGAGCCGCACGGAACGATCCTCGGACGCCGTGGCGAGCCGGTCGCCCTGCGGTGAAAATGCCACGCAAAACACCCGCTTCTCGTGGGCCGCGACCGTGCGCGGTGCCGCGGTGCCGCCCAGGGAATGCAGGCGGACGCTGCCGTCGTCGCAGGCCGCGGCGACCGATCGATCGTCGGGGGCGAACACGACGGCATTGACGCGTCCAGCACCGGCCGCCGCCCGTGCGCGCACCCGCATCGTCCGCACGTCGCGAATTTCCAGCCCGCCGTCCGCCAACCCGCTGGCGAGCGACCGTCCGTCGGCCGACCAGGCGACGCCGTGCACGCGGGCGCCGACCCTGAACCGCGGGCCACCGGCGACGTCGAAGTCACAGGCGGCGAGATCCCAGATCCGCGCCGTTCCGTCGGCGGCACCGGTCGCGATTCGCTCTCCGGTCGGTCCGCAGGCGACCGACCAGAGGGACGCGCAATGCCCGCGCAGTCGCGCCACCTCGTTGCCGCTCGACACGTCCCAGACCCGCGCGAACGCATCGCCGGAGGCGGTGACCAGGCGACTGCCGTGCGCCACGAACGCGATCCGATTGACCCGCAGCGGATGACGGAGGATCACCGCGTCCCCGCTGCCGTCGACGGGCCAGATCCGTGCCGTGCCATCCTCGGCCGCCGAAGCCACCAGCGCACCGTCGGGGGAGAAGGCGACGTCGAAGACCCGGTCTTGATGTCCGGTGAGAGTGTGCCGCGGCGTCGGGTTGGCCGGGTCCCAGATTCGCAGGCCGCCATCCTGCCAGCCGCTCGCCACGGCCGTGCCGTGCGGCCCGAAGCGAACGGCGTAGGCCGTCCCCCATGCGCCCCGCAGGCTGGCCGTCTCGGTCCACGAGTCCGTCCGCCAGACCCGCACCGTACCGTCCCGGCCGGCACTGGCGAGCAGCCCACCATCGGCGGAAAAATCGACGGCGTAGACTGCTCCCCGATGCCCTTCGAGCAGGGCGATCCCGCCGCCGGTCCTCGCGTCCCAGATGCGGACCGTGCCGTCGGACGAGCCGCTGGCCAGCCGGGACCCATCCGGCGCGAAAGCCACCGTCCAGACACGACCACCATGATCGCAGACAAGGGCCTCGTGCGGCTTGCGGTCGATCCGCCGCACGCGGACGACGCCGGCACCGTCTCCGGTGGCCAGGCGGGTGCCGTCGGGCGACCAGGCGACGGCCGTCACCGAACCCGCATGGCCCGGAATCGTCAGCGCCGCGTCGTCGAGGGATGCCGCAATCGCCGCTACCTCGATCGGCTCGTGGCCTCTCGCGGCGAGGCCGCGGGAGATATCGAGCAGCCTCTTGGCTTCCACCACGTTACCCCGGTCACGGGCGTCGGCCGCGAGCAGGACGTTGGAAAATGCAAGTTCCGCGCGGGCCGCCGCGGCCTGTCGTTCGGCCTCACGACCGCGGGCCGCCGCGGCCGCGCTCGCCCGCTCGGCGATCCGCCGCTCGTGCTCGGCCCGCCTCCAGCCGACGGCGATGCCCGCCAACGCGAGGGCGATCGCCACGACCCCGACGCCCGCCGCCACGGCCGCCGCACGATGCCGCCGGGCGAACCGGATCAGGGTCTCGCCGACCCCCTGCTGCCGCGCGGCCACCGGCTCTCCGGCGAGCCAGCGGTCAAGGTCGAGCACAAGTTCTGCAGCCGTCCCATACCGGTCGGCCGGCCGCAGTTCCAGGCACCGCGCCACAATCGCCGCCAACGAACGGCCGTCGCCGACCGGCATCGTCCGTTCGGCCTTCACGGCCCGCTCGATGCCCGCGGTCGGGGGCCCGACCCGGTTTTCCAGAACTCGCGCGGCGGCCAGGGGAGTCAGGCCGGAGATGTCGTGGGGCAGAAGGCCGGTGATCACCTCGTGCAGCACGAGCCCCAGGGCATGGACGTCGGTCCGCGCATCGATCGCGTCGTGCGCCCCCGACAACTGCTCCGGGGCCATGTAGCCGAGCGTGCCCACGAGCTCCCCCGCGATGGTGGCCGGGCCCGGTTCTCGATCGCTCGAACGGGCGACACCAAAGTCGATGACCTTCGGCTCGCCCGCCGCGTCCACGAGGATGTTGCCCGGCTTCAGGTCGCGGTGAATCACGCCCCGACTGTGCCCGTGGGCGACGGCCGCGGAAACGGTCCTGAGCAGCTGCACGCGGGCCCGGATCGGCATCCGCGTGTCGGTGATGAAGCGGCTGATCGGCCGCGCGGCGTCGACGAGTTCCATCACGAAGAACGGAACCGGACCGTGGGCCGCGTTCCAGGTGCCGAAGGTGTGGATCTGCGCGATGTGAGGATGCCGCAGCCGGGCCAGCACCGCGGCTTCGTGCTCGAAGCGGCGCAGGGACGCGGAGCTCGCGAACACCTCGCGCATCACCTTCACCGCCACCGGCCGGTCAGGAGACCGCTGCCGGCCCTCGTACACCCGCCCCATGCCCCCTGCGCCGATGAGCCGCAGGAGCGTCACTCCGCCCAGGTCGGTGCCGGCAGCGAGCCAATCGGGGGCGGATGCCGCCTCGGGGCCGCCGGCGGTCCCGAGACCGAAATCATCCGCGGCGCCGGAGAGAGGGCGGTGCGAACGATCCGCCGAACCGTCGCCGGACGGCATGGACGGACGGACCAGCGGCGGCCCGTGTCCGCATCCGTCATCCGGCTGTTCGGTCCCTGCCGTAGCACCCGCCATGCCAGAAGTTATACATGGTGGTCTGGGGGACGGCCCCTCCGCTCGACGCCGCACCTGGCCGCCACATGGATTCCTCCGAGCCCCTGGCACACGACCTGGCCGACAGCCTGGCTCGCCTCGCCGCCGGCGATCCGGCGGCCCGCGACCGGATCGTGGAAGTCTCGCAAGCCCGGCTTCGCGTCCTCGCCCATCGGCTCCTGCGCCGGTTTCCCCGGGTGCGACGCTGGGAAGAGACCGACGACGTCCTCCAGAACGTGTCGCTGAGGCTGCACCGCGCGCTGGCCACGATCCATCCCGCTTCCCCCCGGGACTTGCTGGGGCTCGCGGCCCGGCAGATCCACCGCGAACTGATCGATCTCGCCCGCCGGCATGGCGGGCCGCGGGCCTACGGCGGCAACCACGGCACGAACGTCGCGCCGGCGACGGGCACGTCAGACCCGCGGCACATCGTCGAACTCGCCGCCGCTCCGGACGAGGGACTCGACCGCTGGGAGGCATTCCACGCCGCCGTCTCGGCCCTGCCGGCGCCGGACCGTGACGTCTTTGACTGCGTCTGGTACATGGGCTGCGACCAGCGGACTGCGGCACGGCTGCTCGACTGCTCGGAGCGGACCGTGAAGGCCCGCTGGCAAACCGCCCGCGCAGCCGTCAGGGCGGCAGTCGACGGCCCCCCACCCTGAACCCGCCGACGCCCGCTGCCCCGCGGTCAGGGAGGCCGTTTTTCTACGATTCGACGGCGGTCCGATTTCTGGGTATCACAGCATTTCCACAAGATTCCTCCGGCAGCCAGACCATGTTCCCCACTCCGGGCTCCTCGGGACGCCCTCCCCGCCGTCCCCCCTCCAACGGTGTCCCGACGGCCGCTTCGCTGCGTCTCTTCGTCGCTGCCGCGGTCGCCGCCACGGTGATCGCCGGGCTCGCCCGCGGCATCTACACCGTCGGCCCGGTGAGTGTCGGCGTGGTGCAGCGTTTCGGCAGGTACATCGGCACGGTCGGTCCGGGACTGCAGTTCAAGCTCCCCTTCGGCATCGACACGGTGCAGGTCATTCCCGTCAAGCGGCAGCTGAAGATGGAGTTCGGGTTCGGCACGCCGGGCGCACTCAATCCGGACCAGACGTCGCGCGAGTCGGACCAGGAGAGCGACATGGTGACCGGCGACCTCAACGCCGCCCACGTCGAATGGGTGGTGCAGTACGAGATCGACGATCCCGAACGGTACCTGTTCAACCACCGCGAGCCGGGTCCCACCCTTCGTGACCTCGCCGAGAGCGTGATGCGCGAGGTCGTGGGGGATCGGACGGTCGACGAGGTGCTGACGGTTGGTCGCCAGGAGATCGAGAACGACGCGATCACCGGGCTCACGGACCTGGTTCGCGACCTCAACATGGGCCTGCGGGTGCAGCAGGTGCAGCTCAAGAACGTCCATCCGCCGGCGGCGGTGCAGCGGTCGTTCGACGAGGTCAACCGCGCCCAGCAGGAGCGGGAGCAGATGATCAATCAGGCCAACGGCGAATACAACAAGGTCGTGCCCCGTGCCCGGGGCGAGGCCGAGCGCGCGAGTCGCGATGCCGAAGGCTACGCACTGAAGCGGGTCAACGAGGCCGAGGGAGACGTCGCCCGCTTCACGGCGCTGCTCGAGCAATATGACAAGGCCCCCGCGGTGATGCGGCAGCGGCTGTACCTGGAGACCATCGGCGACGTGCTCCCGAAGCTCGGCGGCAAGGTGATCCTCGATGCCGACGCGAAGCAGTTTCTACCTCTCATGAACCTCCAGCCCGCCGCCGCGGAACAGCCGGGAGCCCGCCGATGAGCCCGTTGCCGATCAACCATCCGCTGGTCCAGGCCCTCCGCCGCCTCGGGGACGTCATCGCGTCGCCCGCCGGGGCCACGCTCGGCCTGCTGGCCGCCATCGCCATCCTCGGCTGCGCCTACACGGTCGATCAGGCGGAGCAGGTGGTGATCACCCAGTTCGGCCGCCCCGTCGGCGGGCCGATCAACGCCGACGGCTCCGCCTCCGGTCCGGGCCTGCACTTCAAGAGTCCCTTCGTGCAGGCAGCCAACCGCTTCGAGAAGCGAATCCTCGAGTGGGACGGCCCCGCCGCCGAGATGACGACGCTCGACAAGCTGTATGTCGTGGTCGACACCTTCGCCCGCTGGCGGATCAAGAACCCGCTCATCTATCTGCAGAGCCTGCGGGACGAACGCAGCGCGATCTCGCGGCTGGACGACATCATCGGCAGCGAGACCCGCAACGTCGTCGCCCGGCACGACCTCATCGAGCTGGTCCGCTCGGACAAAACCCGGAACGAAAAGGGGGCGCCAGGCGACCCCGCCGCGGCCGCCGCGGGGCTGCCGCCGATCCGCTTCGGACGGCACGAACTCGAGCGCGAGATCCTCGCTGCCGCCCGCGAGAAGGTCGGCATCTGGGGAATCGAACTGCTCGACGTGCGCGTGAAGCGGATCAACTACAAACCCGGAGTGATCGAGAAGATCTACGACCGGATGATCTCGGAGCGGCTGCAGATCGCCGAGCGATTCCGGTCGGAGGGGGCGGGCGAGGCGGCGAAGATCGCCGGCCGCCGGGACCGCGACCTGCAGGAGATCCAGTCGGCCTCCTACCGCCGGGTTCAGGAAATCCGGGGCAAGGCCGACGCGCGGGCATCGGAGATCTACGCACGGGCCTACACCGCCGGACCGGCCGCCGGCGAGTTCTACACGTTCCTGAAGACGCTCGACATGTACCGTGAGACGCTCGGCCGCGACAGCACGCTGATCCTCACGACGGACAGCGACCTGTTCAGGCTGTTGAAGAGTGCCGCCCCGCCGCCCCGCTGATGCCCCGCGTGAGCGATCCATGCTGCGCGGCCTCAGTCATCGCCCGGCAGCGGCCCCGCGGATGAGTCGTTCGCGTCCAGTTCGCGCAGGATCGCGATCGCCTCGTCGAGCGTCGGACCGTCGTCGCCCCCTGCCCGCGCCCGCCGCTCCGCCTCCGCAAGCAGGAGCGCATCAAGAAAGTCGGGGTGCGACTCGAGCCGCTGTCGGGCCCGCTGCCCCAGCGTCCGCCCGTCATAGGCCCGCGCCGCGGACGACGACTCCACCAGCCAGCGGGTGCGCGGCGTGATCAGGTCTCCGAGCGCCTCGATGCCGCGGGCGATCGGATCGGTCCGGTCGATCGCCATGCCGACGTCCTGCACGAGCGCGGCCGTGAGCAGTTCCTCATCGAACGGCCGCTCGGCGTGGACGATCCCGAAGACGCGCAGGACATGCTCGAGCAGGTTAGCCTTCCCCGGGCCGGCGGGATCGGTCCGCACCCGCTCGAGCAGGCCGACGACGGCGGCGATCCGCTCCAGCCTATCCCCCGTCGAGGCCTGCGGGGCCAGTCGTTTCGCGGCAGCGCCATGCACCTCGATTGGCGTTGGCAACTGCTCGGCGGGCACCCATCCGCGGGCCAGCCGTCGCGCGGCCCGAAACGTCGCCCGCGTCGCATCGCTGCCGCCGGCCACGCCCCGGGCCGCCGCCGCCTGGATCCGGCGCCGCAGTTTGTCGGCAGGATCGTGACTCATCACGGCTTTCCGGCGGCGGCTCCGGTGACCGGTCGCCAGCGGATGTTCCGCAGTTCGCCGACCGTGGCATAGGTGGCGATCCCCAGCGGTTTCGACGGCGCCACCGAGTCGCGAATCGATATCATGTGGCCGTCGCGTGTCTGGTCCACGACCTTGCGGCCGTCAAGGAAGCAGACGATCCGCTCCGGGGTGACGCGGACACGCACCCCGTACCAACGGCCCGTTTTGAATTCCTGGACCGTCGTCGTGCCATTGTTCGCCGCATCCTCGCCATCGATGCTCGACAGACCGACCACGCCCCCTCCCCAGCCGCCGACGATGAAACTGCACGGGTCCTTGCCGACCGGAAAGGTGAGGCCGCAGAAGAAGTCCCCCCCTTCCACGCGCCGTGCCTCCAGTTCGACCTCGTAGTCGTCACGGGGAAATGCACCCGACCACGTGACGCCGCTCAGGTCCGCCCCAGCCTCGATCCGGATCACGCCGTCGCCGACCCGCACCTCGCCTCCACCGCCGAAGTCGCTCGGTTTCCAGGCGCCGAGTGCCCTGCCATCGAACAGCGGCCGCCACGCGCCGTCGGCAGCGGGGCCGGCATGAGGCCCGATGGCCGGCCCCCCGGCATCGATTTCCGCGAGCAGATCCCGGGCTGCGTACACGTTTTGCAGGGCCACCCGGATGCCGGTCGCATCGACCGACACCGCCCGCGACCGCACGTCATCGTAGGCGATGCCAGTCACCAACGAGTGGATGTTGCCGTCGAAGATCAGTCCCACCAGTTCACCGGCCCGGTTCACCACGGGGCTTCCTGAATTGCCGCCGATGATGTCGGCCGTGCAGACGAAGTTGAAGGGCGTGGCGAGAAATTCCGGATCGGACTCGAGCCGCGGCCGCAGCCGTGTCCAGCGCGGCGGCAGATCGAAGGGAGGCGTGTCACGCTTCGCCCGGGCCCGGGCGAAAAGGCCACCGTAGGTCGTGATCGGTGCCACCGCGCGACCGTCCTCCTCGTAACCCTTCACGGTACCGTAGGCGAGCCGGAGCGTGAACGTGGCGTCTGGATACATGGTGGCCCCCTCCCACGCGAATCGGTCGCGGGTGATCTCCGCGTGGGCCTGCTGCTTCACCTCCTGAGCGGCCTCGACGATCTTCCGCAGCCGACGCGACTCGGCGTCGACGGTTCGCGCCAGCACCAGCATCGGGTCGGCCGATGCCGCCACCGCCGCCGCGCCTCCCGTGAGCAGGTCGCGGCGGGTGTCGGGCCGACCGGCACCGGCCGGCCGGGTGCCGAGCGTGGTGCCGCGGACGAGTTGCGCCGCCCGGGCGCGCGGCGCCATGCCTGCGAGCACGGCCCGCACGAGTTCGTCGTCGGCCCCCAGCGCGACGACCAGGGCCGTGAGCGAGTCGGACAGTTTCACGATCTCAAATTCGTCATACAGCGGCTCGGCGGAGAGCATCCGCAGTTCGAGCGACTCGCGGTTGGAGTCGCGATGTTCCCGGAGCCGCTCGCCGTTCGGCTTGCCC
>JBKDUV010000095.1:0-12415 GCA_046339335.1 Planctomycetia bacterium
GGCCCTCGGCGTGCCGCGGGAGGTGCTGGCCCGGACGCTCGTCGGTTCGCTGTCGCAGCAGCTCGTCCGCCGCCTCTGCCCGCGCTGTCGCCAGGAGTATCCGACGCCCGGGGAGGTCCTGGCCAGAATGAAGAAAACGCCGGAGCAGGTGCCGCACCTCTACCGGCCGTCGGCGGACGGCTGCCGGGCCTGCAAGGGGACCGGCTACCTGGGCCGCACCGCGCTCTTCGAGCTCGCGTCGGGCACGCACCTGCGGCAGGCGATCGCGGCCCGTGCCGACCAGCAGATCATGCGGCAGGCAGCCGCCAAGGACGGCATGCAGCGGATGCGGGAGTCTGGCATGACGCTCGTCGTCGAGGGGGTGACGTCAATGGAGGAGATGCAGCGCGTGTTCGCCACCGCGACCCGTTCGCAGCCTCCGGGAGTGAAGCGACCATGATCGTGAACCTGGTCCTCCTCGGGGTGTTCGTGACCGTCGCCTTCGCGCTCTGGCGGCAGGGGGCATGGTCGGCCATGCTCATGCTGCTCAACATCCTCGCCGCGGCGACGCTGGCGACGGCCTGGTTCGAGTGGCTGGTGGGAACGCTCGAGCCGCTGCTGCCCTCCTACACCTACCTGCTCGACTTCATCTGCGTCTGGGGGCTGTTCAGCCTCGTGCTGCTCCTGCTCCGCGAACTCTCGGAGAAGGTGTCGCGGGAGCGGGTCAAACTGCGCAAACCCGTGGAACTCTTCGGCACGCCGCTGCTGGCGGCTCTCGCGGCCTGGATCATGGTCGCGTTCACCGCGATGACCTTGCACCTCGCCCCGCTGCCGGTGGGAACGGTGCAGCCGACGCCCGAGTCGCGGACGTTCTTCGGACTCGCCCCCGACCGGAAGTGGCTGCAGTGGGTTCGCAACTCCTCCCGCTTCGGCCCCTTCGGCCGGCCGGAACGTGCCTTCGACGACGGGGCGGTCGCGGAGGGGGCGGGGGGTGACTTCATCATCCGCTACCACGAGCGGCGCAAGCGGCTCGCTGCCGCCCCCGCCCTGCGGGTGGACGAAAAGTGAGCCCGGGGGCGAAATGAACGCCGCAGCCGACCGGCCGGGCACCGATGCCGACGACTACCGGCCGGTGAGCCGGTTGGCGGTGACGGCGCTCGGGCTCGGCATCTGCTCCGCCGCCGCGGTTCTGCACCCGCTCTGCTGGGCGCTGCCGTTGGTGGCCGCCGCCCTGGCGGCCGCGGCGCTCGCCGAGATGCGCCGCAGCGGACGTGCCGGCGGCCTGGCCGCACTCGCCGGCCTGGCGCTGGCCGCCGGGTTCGGCGCCCAGGCCGTGAGCCATGCGGCCGTCCAGCGGCTGCTCGTCGAGCGGCGCGCCCTGGCTGCGGCACGGATGTGGCTCGACGCGGTGCGCGAAGGACGGCGTGCCGATGCCGCCGCCATGACCGGCGGCAACGCCGCCGCGGCCGGAGATGCGGCAGAGGGCACTGCACGGGCGATCGCGGCCTGCGGCGCGGCCGGCATGCCGGCCGCGATGCGGGTGACGCCGGATGGCGGCGGGAGCGGGGAGTGGCTTGTCAGTCTGCGGGTCCGTCCCTGCGGGGACGCGCCGGAACTCGGCGTCGAGATGCGGCTCGGAGCGTCGACGCTGCCCGGAAGCGGTGGCGAACGCTGGCTCGTCACCGACGTGGCGGTCGCG
Organism: Planctomycetia bacterium; assembly: GCA_046339335.1. Lineage (GTDB taxonomy): Bacteria > Planctomycetota > Planctomycetia > Pirellulales > UBA1268 > QWPN01. The sequence continues at coordinate 1,679 of JBKDUV010000095.1, forward strand.
CGCTGAGGCCGCTCGGGTCGCCCATGCGGACCACGCTGGAAGCTCGTGCGGTACGCACGTCGGGGCGCCCGTGATCCATCGCCGGACGTTCGCTTCGGGCATCCAGCCCTTCGCTCTCGCGGACCTGCCTGCGAGCGCCATCCCGGCTACGCTTGGCAGATCACGCCGGTTCCTGGGGCAAGGGGTACCCTCCCGATCCGATGGTTCGGCGCTGGCGAGTCGTGCGCGAGGATCACGCGGCAGCCGTATCAGGCGTCGCCGGAGCGGAAGCAGCGGACCGCGTCGATCGAATCGGCCGCCGCCGCCAGCATCACGAGCCGGTCGAAGCCGAGCGCCGCACCCACGCCCTCGGGCATACCCGGACCGTGCGCGGCGACGAGCCGGGCGGGCTCCGGCAGCGCCGGCCTGCCGGTGGCGACCCGCACCCGGTTGGCGGCCGCGATCCGGGCGCCGAGCTGGTCGCGGCCCGTCTCCTCCTCCCAGCCGTTGGCGAGCTCGACGCCGCTCACGAACAGCTCGAAGCGGCGGGCTGCGGGGGGATCGGAATCGACGCGGGCGAAGGCGGCCTGCGACGCCGGCCAGGCCTCGAGCATCGTCGGCCGGCCGTGCCCGAGCCGCGGCTGCACGACGTCGCTGAGCAGCATCTCGAAGGCCCGGTCCCAGCGGTCGGCGGCGCCGGCCCGTGGGTCCGGAGCCGGCCCCCTGATCCCCGCCCGCTCCACCGCGGTCTCCATTTCCGCGAGCGAAGCGCGGAGTGGATCGACGCCCGCCGCCGCACCGAAGGCGGCGGAGCAGGTCGTCCGCTCGATCCCCGCGGTGCCGAGCGCGACGTGGCAGAGTTGCTCGAGGAGTGTCGCGGTGTCGGCGAGCGTCGCCTGCGGCGCGTACCATTCGAGGAGCACGAACTCGAGGTCGTGCTGCCGGCCGCGCTCCCCGGCCCGGAACGAGCGGGCGAACTGGTAGATCGGCCCCGAGCCGGCCGCCAGCAGCCGCTTCATCAGCGCCTCGGGGCTGGCCTGCAGCCAGCGGTCGGCGCCGCCGGCGATGGGCACGGCGATCGGGTCGATGTGCGGCTCCGGCAGCACCTCCGTCGAGAGCACGGGGGTGTCGACCTCGAGGAATCCGAGGTCGTCGAACAGGCGGCGCAGGCGGGAACGGATCAGCGCCCGTAGTTCGAGGATCGGCCGTGCATTCATGCCCCGGCGGGTTCCGGCTTCCGTGCCGCGAGCCGCTCCGCCGTCTCCCGGTAGACGAGGACCGGGCAGGGGGCGCGACGGACGATCGCTTCCGCGACGCTGCCCATCAGCAGCCGCCCGAACCCGGTGCGGCCATGCGTGCCGAGCACGATCATCTCCGCCCCTTCGTCGGCGGCGATGCGGATGACCTCGGCCGCCGGATCGCCCATGGTCAGCCGATGGGCGAAGGGCACGGCCGGGTCGGCGGGCTTGACGTCCTCGAGCATCTTCAGAATCCGCTCGGAACTCGGTTCCGGAAGTCCGTAGTAAAGCTCGCCGCCACCGTAGGCAAGCGGCGGCTCCTCGACATGCACGATCAGCAGCCGGGCCCCCGACTGCCGGGCCAGGGCCGCGGCATGCGTCAGCGCGGCATCGCTCGCGGTGGAAAAATCGGTCGGGAAGACGATCGTTTTCTCGGGCATGATCTGTTCTCCTCGGTGCCGGATGGACTGCCCGATTCTACAGGCCGTCGCGGAGCGGATCAGTGGAGCCGCATCCCGGGCACGGCGCCGGAGTCGGGGGAGAGCAGGTAGACACCTGGGCCACCCGCCCCGCTGGCGGCCACGACCATCCCCTCGCTGAGGCCGAACTTCATCTGCCGGGGGGCGAGATTGGCGACGATCACCACGAGCCGGCCGACGAGGGCAGCCGGTTCGTGGAATCCCTTGATCCCGGCGAACAGCGTCCGCCGGTTCTCCCCACCGAGGCTCACGGTGAGTTTGAGGAGTTTCTTGGCCTCCGGAACCTCCTCGGCGGCGACGATCCGCGCCACGCGCAGATCGATCCGCGCGAAATCGTCGATCGTGCACTGGGCCGCGAGCGGCTCTGCGACGAGGGCCGCGTCGCCGTCGGTCGTGTCGCCGGTCACGGTGGCGGGCGTGGGCTGATCCATCGGCTGTGCTCCTTGCTGCGGGGTTCGTCCATCTGCCTGCGGCCGTTCCGCGGCGAGCAGGGCGGTGATCTGGGCGGGCTCGACCCGCCGCATGAGTGGCTGGAAGGGGGCCACCGGAACGCCGGTGAGCGGCGTCTGCGGCTCGTCCCAGGAGCGGATCGGGCCGCCGACGAGGGCTCCGACCTGCTCGGCGAAGGCCGGCAGCACCGGCGCCAGGTAGACGGCGATCTGGCGGAACAGGTTGAGGGCCACGCTGGCCACGTCGCGAAGCCGGTCGGCGGCCTCGGGCCCCCCCTTGGCGAGCTTCCAGGGCTGCTCCGCATCGACGTAGGCGTTGGCCCGGTCGGCGGCCGCCATGACGAGCCGCATCGCCCGGGCGGTGTCGCAGGCCTCGTAGGCCGCGGCGATCTCCGCGCCGTCGGCCGCGGCGCGGGCGAACAGGCCGCCGTCGTCGGGGTAGCGTTCGGCCAGGCCTGTTCCCTCCAGCCAGCGGGCCGTGCGGCTGGCGAGGTTCACCACCTTGCCGACGAGGTCGCCGTTGACCTTGGCCGCGAAGTCGTCGAGGTCGAGGTCGATGTCGTCGATGCCGCCGGAGAGCTTGGCCGCGTAGTAGTAGCGAAGCATCCCCGGGTCGAGGTGGTCGAGGTAGGTGCGGGCGAGGAGGAACGTGCCCCGGCTCTTCGACATCTTGGCGCCGTTGACGGTGAGAAAGCCGTGCACGCGGACCCGCGTCGGCAGCGCCAGGCCCGCGGCCTCGAGGACCGCCGGCCAGAAGAGCGTGTGGAAGTAGACGATGTCTTTGCCGATGAAGTGGTGGATTTCGGCGGGGGGCTCGTTCGCCGCGCCGCGGCCCCACCAGGCGTCGAACGATTCCCCCCGTGCCGCGCACCATTCGGCGGTGGCCGCGAGGTAGCCGATCGGCGCGTCGAACCAGACGTACCAGAAGTGGCCCGGCGCGTCGGTGATCTCGAAGCCGAAGTACGGGGCGGGGCGGGACACGTCCCAGTCACGGAGCGGCTCGCCGAGGAAGTGGCCGGCCAGATAGTTGGCGACGGGCGGGTCGAGCGCGGCCGAGTGCCGCGTCCAGTGGTCGAGGAAGCCGTGCATCTGCTCGAGCGTCACGAACAGGTGCTCGGCCGAGCGGACCTCGGGCCGCGTCCCCGAGAGCGCGCTCCGCGGCTCGACGAGGTCGGCCGGCGTGTAGGTGGCGTTGCACTGCTCGCAGGCGTCGCCGTACTGGTCGGCGGCGCCGCACTTCGGGCAGGTTCCCTTCACGAACCGGTCGGCGAGAAACACTCCGGCCGCGGCGTCGTAGAGCTGGCTGACGGATCGCGAGACCACGAGCCCACGGTCGCGGAGCCGCTGCCAGATCTCGGCGCACATCCGGCGGTTGGCGTCGCTGTAGGTCGATCCGTAGTGGTCGAAGTCGATCTGGAAGCCGGCGAAGTCGGCGAGGTGGGCCGTCCGCATGGCGGCGATCAGGTCCTGTTCGCTGCGGCCCTCGGACCGGGCCCGGATCATGATCGCCGTGCCGTGCGTGTCGTCGGCACACAGATAGATCGCCCGCTGGCCGCGAAGCTTTTGGAATCGCACGAAGACATCGGTCTGGATGTACTCGACGAGGTGCCCGAGGTGGATGTGGCCGTTGGCGTAGGGGAGCGCCGAGGTGACGAGGATGCGGCGGGGGGATGCGGCGGGCATGCGGCGTCGTGACGGCGTTCGGGCGGGCAGGGAAAGCCGGGATTGTAGGACCGGATCGGGAGGGGTGAAACAGCATCCGGCTGGTGGTTTGGGCAAGTGGCGGCTGCCCCAACTGGCCTTGTGGCGCCGCCGGACGCCGGGCAGTATCCCGCCCCGCATGCGTCCCAGAAGTTCGGAGCCACGGAAGATGCCCCCAGTCAGAATCTGCCTCTGCACCGGCCTCGCGATCCTGCTGCTCGCCGCCTCGACCGCTCCTGCCGCCGCGAATCCGGCCGCCCAGGCCGCGGCCGGCGAGGCCCTGCTCCTCGACTTCACGGCTGACTGGTGCGTTCACTGCCGGCAGATGGAGCCGCTGCTCCGTGATGTGGCGGCGGCCGGCTGGCCGGTGCGGCAGGTCGATTGCGATCGTGAACTCGACCTCGTCCGCCGCTTCGGCGTGTCGGCCGTCCCCTGCTACGTGCTCGTCGTCAAGGGACACGAGGTGGGGCGGATCAACGGGGCCACGACGCGGGGTGAACTCGAGAAACTGCTCGCCCGCGCGGCGGTCCCGCTCGGCGGCGTCGCCGTCGCCCCGCCCCCGCGGACTCCCGGACGGATGCCCGGCATTCCCGTCCCCACGGCCGCTGCCGCGGCGCCGCTTTCGATCGAGCCGCCGGCCCGGACGAACACACCGGCCGTGGCACTGGCCGCCGCTCCCGCGCCGGTGGAGCCAAGCCCGATGCGGACGGTGTCGGCACCGGTCGGTCCGCGGCCGGCCCCGGCCGTCGCGAGGGCCCAGGCCGACGCCCTGCCGGTTCCCGCCAACGAGCGGGCAACGCTCGAGCGCCGGCTGCTCGCGGCATCCGCCCGGCTGCGGGTCGACGACGGCAAGGGGATCTCGCGCGGCACCGGCACGGTGATCGACTGTCGTCAGGGGGAAGCCCTGATCCTGACCTGCGGCCACATCTTCCGCGATTCCCAGGGCAAGGGGCGTGTCGAGGTCGACCTGTTCGCGCCCGGCGGGCCGCGGGGCGTGGCGGGACAGGTCGTTTCCTGGGACCTGCAACGGGATCTGGCGCTCGTCAGCGTGTTCACGGATGCGACGATCGAGCCCGTCCGCGTCGGCGGCGACGATCAACGGCAGGCGGCCGGCGATGCCGTGATCTCCGTCGGCTGCGACGGCGGCGCGGAACCGACCGTCCAGCACAGCCGCGTGACCGCGCTCGATCGCTATCTCGGCGCGGCGAACATCGAGGTGGCGGGCCAGCCCGTGCAGGGCCGCAGCGGCGGCGGCCTGTTCACCTCCGATGGGACGCTGGTCGGCGTCTGCAGCGCGGCCGACAAGGAGTACGACGAGGGCATCTTTACCGCCCTGTCCGCCGTGCACGAGCAGCTCGATGCCGCCGGCCTGGCGTTCGTGTATCGGCACGTCTACCCCGGCGGCCACGCCCCAGGGGACGTCGCGCCGACGATGCCCGTGGAGATGCCGACGGCGTCACTCGACCGTCGGCCCCGGGACGAGGCCGTGCCCACGGCATCGACCGGCCCGAAGCCGCGGGCGGAGACAGCGGCCGCCGCGCCGCTCTCCTCCGGCGAGCGGGCACTCGTCGATCAGGTCCGCCGGCACCAGGGCCGGGCCGAGGTGATCTGCATCATTCGTCCGCTCGATGGCAGCCGGGCCGACAGCGAGGTCTACGTGCTCAAGGACACGGGGCCCGGCTTCGTCGAGCGGCTGTCGGAGGCACATCAGGCGCCGGTGCGGCCGATGGCCGAGGCGTCGGTCCGGTCGACGACCGATGCGGGCAGGCCCAGCATCGGCCTCCTCCCGCCGGCCAACCCGGTGCGGTAGATTTTCCGGGACGATGATCCAGTACCTCGTCCGCCACGGTCGCAGCGTCTCGAATCAGGAAGGCCGCGTGCAGGGCCGCGCGGACGTGCCGCTGAGCCCGCTTGGACAGCGGCAGGCGGAGATCATGGCCGGCTGGGCTCTCTCCCTGCCGCATGTGGACGAGGTCTGGTCGAGTCCGCTCGTCCGCGCCCGCGACACAGCCGCACCGATCGCCGCCGCCCTCGGCCTGGAGGTGCGGGTCGCTGCCGACCTCGCCGAACTCGATGCCGGCATCTTTCAGGGGCATCTGTGGTCGGACCTCGAGGCACGCTTTCCCGAGGCCGTCGCCCGGTGGCGTTCGGGCGACGCCGATTTCGCGATCCCCGGCGGTGAATCACGGTCCCAGCTCGCGGCCCGCGGCCGTGCGGCCCTGGAAACGCTCACGGCGCGGGCGGCGCCGGCGATCGTCGTCGTGGCGCACGGTGGCATCCTCACCGCCGCGCTGGGAAGTCTCCTCGGCCGTACGCACCCGCTCCTCGCGGCCGCGGCCGAGCGGCCGTTCACGCGTCTGCCGGCGCTGGAAAACTGCTCGGTCTCGACGTTGCGCTGGCCGGGTCCCGAACTGGTGGCGTTCAACGACACCGGCCACCTCGGCGGGATGACGGACGACATGTCCCCCGCATCGCCCGCGGACAATGGCCCGGCCCGGGACGCGGAGTGAACACGCCCGCCGCGTGGCCCCGGGTCGACGGTCCCGAGCGGCGTCAAAAGGTATAAGAAAACGCCGGCGGTCGAGCAGACGTCGGCCGGCTCATGCCGGTCAATCGCCGATCTGCACCGTGACCGGCTCGGCGTTGACCGCTTCGGCCGGACTCGGCCCCGACCGGCCCGTCGCGCGGATCGTGACGGTGCCCCGGCCGAGCAGTTCCGCCGGCACCTCGATCGTCGACTCGGCCGTGGAGGTCCGCCCCAGCACCCGGCCCGCAGCGTGGATCAGGGCACCGGTGATGCCCGTGCCCGCGACGCCCACACGCAGCGTTCCCTGCGGCCGCGCGCGGCGCGGTTCCACCGTGAGCGTCAGCGTGCGGGCATGGTTCGCGAACCGCACGGGAACGACCCGCCGGCCCTGCGTCTCGACCGGCCCGGCTTCGATCGCCACCAGTCGCAGGTCGTGGTGGCCATCGGCGAAGGCCGCGGTGTCGAGCGGCAGCCGTTGCCCGAGGCCACACTGTGCCACCCGGGCCCCGTCGATGAACAGTTCGAAGCGGTCCGCCTTGCCGTCCTTGGCGACGGTGACGCGGGGCTCGAGTTCGAGGCTGCCGGAGAGCGGTGCACCCGCAGCGAGCGGCGTGCCGGTCGCCGCATCGAGAATGTCGACCTCCGGCGCGAGCGCCCAGGGCTGACAGAGCGGATCGCCGACCACGAGCAGCTGATACGGGGAATGGACCGACTGGTAGAACGCCTCGGCGAGACTGGCTCCGCGGGCGTAGTGCAGGAGCAGGGCGGGGTGGGGAAACTTCGCCTGATGGGCCTGGGGGAGCGTCCCGGCATCGCCGTTGGGGATCATCACGAACGGTTCGGCGACCGTGCCGCAGGCGCCGGCGGCGCCGGCCCGGATGAAGTGCGACAGGGGCGTCTGCGCCGCGCCCGGCGTGAACACGCCGCCGAAGCTCGTCAGGTTGTCGCAGATCGCTCCGGGGAGGAGCCGGCAGCCGCTCCCCGGCCAGTCGAAATCGGGCGCTCCGGTCATCAGGCCGGCGACGTCCCGGCGGCCGACCGGGAGTACGCCGGGCACGATCTCGGCCTTCACGCCCGCCGTCCGCAGCGCCTTCATCGTGCCCTTGACCGGATTGAAGCGGGCCTTCGTGCGCAGGTCGGTGTTGGTCATGAAGTAGAGCGTGCCCGGCGGCCGCGAGCCGTCGGCGGCGGCGGCCGAGCGCAGGGCGGCGACGATCTCGGGAACGGTGTTGCCGCGGCCGGCGGTCACGCCGAGCATCGTCGACAGGAGATACCGGCTGCCCCCCGCCTCGAGCAGGTCGCCGCGGTCGCTCCAGCCGTACCAGCTGCGGAAACCGACCGTCGTCGGCGGGGCGCCGTCCGCCCCCAAGGGCCGGAAGTAGTCGTTGCTTTCCACGTCGAGCCACGCCGGCTGGCCGCTCTGCACGGCGTTGAAGAGCATGGTCATGCCGGTGAGGGAGCCGGAGGGAAACTGCAACGCCGGCAGCTTGGCCAGCTCGGCGGGCAGCTCGGCCGCGAAGTCGATCCGCCAGGGAAAACCGCTCGAGTAGACGACGTAGTCGATCTGCGGCGTCAGCCCGCGGGCCTCGATCGTCCGCAGGACGGGGAGGAGAATCTCAACCCGGAACCTGTCGATCGTCGTGCCCTCGTCGTCGCCCTTCCAGGGGAGCAGCACGACGTTGAGCGGCTGGATGCCGCGAAGCTCGACGTAGGCATTGGCGATGGCGAGGCTGTCGACGCTCGTCGGGTTGACCACGAGCAGCACGTTCTCCGGGCCGCCTCCGCCCCGGGCCGGGGCGGAGGCGGCCAGGACAGCGACGAGTGCCAGCCCGGTCCAGACGGTCCGTCTGGCGCCGCTGTCGTGCCTCGTGAACATCATCGCTTGCATCCTCCCTTCCACCTTGACACGAGAGTTTAGCGGTGCAGAGCCGCTTCCTCCATCGAAGCCCGTGTCGCCGGCGGGAAACGGCTCCTTCTTCATCTGTCGGCCGCCGCAGTCGCCGCAGTACACTGCGGGAAGATGTCGTTCCCGAAGGAGACCGGCCCCCGCGGTCGGAGTCGTCGATGCAGCCGCGGAGGAGATCGATGCGGGCAGCGTGTCTCGGCGCGGTGATTGCGACCGTGATCGCGGTCCTGATCGTGTCCGCGGCGGAGCCGACGGATTTCTCAGGCCGGCGGGCCTTCGCGCACCTGAAGACGATCTGCGACCTGGGTCCGCGGCCCACCGGCTCCGCCGCCATGACCAAGCAACGGGCCTTGCTCGTGGCACACTTTCGCGAACTGGGCGCACAGGTGACGGGGCAGGCGTTCAAGATCCGCGATCCACGGACCGGCGGGCCGGTGCACATGGAGAACCTGATCGTCGCATGGCACCCCGACCGCAAGGAGCGGATCCTGGTCGGCGCCCACTTCGACACCCGGCCGTTTCCCGACCTCGATCCGGTGAATCCGCGCGGTGCGTTCGTCGGTGCCAACGACGGTGCCAGCGGTGTCGCCCTGCTCATGGAACTCGCCGCGGCGATGCCCGCGTTGCCCGGGCCCGTCGGCGTCGACTTCGTCCTCTTCGACGCCGAGGAATACGTCTTCCAGCAGACGGACCCTTACTTTCTCGGCTCGACCGACTTCGACCGCCTGTACGTCGCCGACAGGGAAGCCGGACGGCTCGGCCATCGCTATCGCTGCGGTGCAATCGTCGACATGGTCGCCGACCGTGACCTGCAGATCTGGCAGGAACAAAACAGCGTCGCCTGGCCCGACACCCGGCCCGTGGTCGATTCGATCTGGGACGTGGCCCGGCGGCTGGGGGTCAAGCAGTTCGTGCCGCAGCCGAAGCACGATGTCAAGGACGACCACATGCCGCTGCGACACATCGGTCGGATACCGACCTGCGACATCATCGACTTCGACTATCCCGCCTGGCACACGACCGACGACGTGCCCGCCAACTGCTCGGCCGAGTCGCTGGAGGCGGTGGGACGGGTCGTGCTCCAGTGGCTGCGCGAGCAGCGGTAGCGGGTGGGGACGAGATCGCCGGATGAACAAGCCGCACGACGCGCAGACTCGGGAGGAACGCCCCGCGGCACCGGTCCGGCGCGGGCGGCTCGTCGTGCCCGACCTCGGTCTCGGCACCGCGCCGCTGGCGATCTCGCTCTGGCTGGTCGCGGAAGGGGACCGGGTCGCCGCCGGCGACCGGGTCGTGGAGATCGTCGCCGGCGCCGCGACCATCGACCTCGAGGCGCCGCTCGACGGCCGGCTCGTCGCCATCCTGCGAGACGAGGACGATCCCGTGGCGCCGGGCGAGGTGCTGGCCGAGTTCGAGGGGGTGTCGTGAGCCCCCGGTCGCGGTTTCACGCGTTGGCCTTCGGCGGGGCGTTGGCGATGTTCCTCGCGCAGCCGCCGGCCGACCTGTGGTGGGGAGCCTGGCTGGCACCGGTGCACTGGCTCGCGATCGTCCGCGGCGGCCCGTTGCCGGGGAGGCGGCCGTGGCTCGCGCTCTGGTTGGCCGGTTTCGTCCACTGGCTGCTCGCCATCCATTGGCTGCGGCTGCCCCATCCGGCCACGGCCATCGGCTGGGTGCTGCTCTCCGCATACCTCGCCTGTTACCTGCCGCTTTTCGTCTGGCTGGCCCGTCGGCTCGGGGCTCGGTTCCGCTGGTCGCTCGTGCCCGCCGCGGCCGTCGCCTGGATGGCCTGCGAGCAGGCGCGGGGCTGGGTGCTCGGCGGATTCACCTTCGCCGGCCTCGGCCACACGCAGTGGCGTTGGACGACGCTCCTCCAGGCCGCCGACGCCGTCGGCGCGGTCGGCGTGAGCGGCCTGGTGATGGCCGGCGCGGCAGGGCTCGCCGGACTGCTGCCCGGACGATGCGGCGCGGCACAACGGCATCCGTTCCACGGCGCCGCGATCGCCGGCACGGTGCTGCTCGGGGCCGTCGCCTACGGGCAGTGGCGGCTGGCGACGGCACCGCCCCGCGACGGACAGGCCTTCGACGCGCTCCTCGTGCAGGGCTCGATCGACACCGAACTCAAGCACGATCCGGATGCGGCGGCGGAGGTCGTCCGGCACTACGACGAGATCACGCTGACGGGCCTGAAGCTCTGGCCCCCGGGGGAGCGGCCCGACCTCGTGGCCTGGCCGGAGACGATGTGGCGCTGGGGTCTCGTCGAGATCGACTCCGCCGAGATCATCGAGGAGCCGGTCGTGGAGCGGCTCCTGGGGCCGGAGCCACCCGGCGCCGTCATCGGGCACGGCGCCTCCCGACACCAGACGCAGCAGCGCGGCCTTGCCCTCGCCGTTGCGGCCCACGAGGCAGACGCGTTCGCGCTCACCGACCTGCAGCGAGGCCTGCTCGAGCAGCGGACGGGAAC
>JBKDUV010000096.1:0-6492 GCA_046339335.1 Planctomycetia bacterium
ACCGGCGGCGATCTTCCCAAGGAGGAGCGTATCGTGGTCGGCCTGGTCGGGCATCAGGCCGACCTGGGCCTTCGCCTCGACGAGGCTCACGGGCTCGATCACGGGCCACTGGATCACACGGAGAGTGTCTGGTTTCATGCCTGTGCCACCGAATGTATGTAGTTCGGTTGGGGCGTCGTGAGCGTCACGGTGCCCCCGAGAAAGATGTCGGCGTAGACCTTTCCCGCGATCTGTTTCTCGTGCCAGCATTGGAGCCGGAACGATCGCGGGTAGGAGACATAGCGGGAGTCGAAGTCGAGCCCGGAGATCCCGTAGAACGTGGCCGGGACGAACGTCATCGTCGCCACCCACCGACCGGCGGCGTCGAATGTTATTACCGGGGTAATAGCGATCGTCTTCCCGGCGTCGGCCGCCGTCGCCTCGGCGTAGGGAGTCCAAGTGGAGTAGCTCAGGCTGGCGACGAACGTCACGGTCACGACAACGCTCGCGCCGTTGCGGACGAGGTCCACCTTCGCCGACCCCATGCCGCGGAGCGGCGTGACGATCAGGTTCTTCGCGGCGGTGTTCGGCTGGGCCGGGATCGGCACGGGTCACCTCGTTTCGATCACGACCGACTCGACCGCCCGCTCGACATCGAGGCCCGGGATCCGCGGGGCGGCCTTCACCGGCTCCGCGACGCCGGCCTCGACGAGCGTCTTCGCCAGCCCGGCCGTCGCCTGGATTACCTCGCCGCGGCGGTAGCCGCGGTAGTTCCTGGTCAGGCGGAGGGGCTCGGTCTGCATGGGGCCTCCGGATACGGGGCGGCCCGGGGGCTGGCATCCCTGCCGGCCCCCGGGCCTGGTTTGCACTCACGCGGTCAGGTTCAAGCCTTCGCCAGCCGGCCGACGAACTCGGGGCCGTGGTTGCTCACACCGACCCGAGTCGAGGCGACGTAGAGAACTTGCCGGCTGCGGACGAGCAGCTCGCGGGCGACGTTGATCTCCAGCCCGGTGTCCTTGATGCCGACCGCAGTCGCCATCGAGAAATCGCCGAACAGGGCGAGCGTCGACGCCGGGAGACCCTTCACGAGGTACACCGGGGCACCCATGATGGTGGGAACGATCCGGCCGCCGCCGACGACCATCGTCGTCTGCTGCGACGCCCAGAGCTTCATGAGGTCCACCCAGCCGGCCTTCGAGACCACCCAGGCACCATTTCCCATGATCGACTCGTCGACCTTGCCGACGACGTCGGCCAGATTGGCGGCCGTGGTGGAGGCCGAGGCGCCCACCGTGATCGTGTTCCCAGCCACGACCGAGGCCGCGAGGCCGGTGATCGCGGGGTTCGCGGTGTTCCCGCCCAGCCAGACCGAGTCGATCCAGCGGGCGAGGCCGTGCGAGAACCGATCCACGAGCAGGCCGGCGACGTCGACCGGGGAGTCTTCGAGCAGGGCCCGCGAGACGGGCACCGACGCCCCGCCTTCGTAGAGCGTCAGCTCGGCGCCGCTCGACGCGACATCCTGATCGGTGAACGCCACGTTCTCGGCAGCAAAGCCGAACGTGACGTCGCCCGACTTCGGGATCGACAGCTTCTGGCCCTGCGGCCGGAAGATGCTCGCGAGCTGGAGGCCGACGGACTGGTACTGGAGCCGGTTGACGATCGCGTTGTACAGCTCGGTCACGACGAAATCGTCGCCGTAGCCGTCGACGGTTTCGCCCATCGCCCGCTTCGAGAACCCGGACAGGCCGCAGAGGTAGGAGCCGACCGCCGCGGCGATCTTCACGGACCGGAAGGCCCGGACGCCGGCGCGGATGTCGACCCTGTCCGTCTCCTGGTCCGTGATCTCCGGCTTCTTCGGCTCGGAGTCGCTGGTCCTGACGGCCCGCAGCGCGGCGAGCTTGTCGTCGAGGGCCCGCTCGCCCTTCGCCTCGGCTGCGATCTCGCCGGCCCGGTTCGACAGGGCGGCGAGCCGCTCCTCGATCCGCTTCTTGTCGGCATCGTCGGCCGGGGTCACGGAACGGAGATCGTTGATCTCGTTCTCGATGGCGACGGTTTCGTCCTGGAGTCGAGCGAGCTTGGGGCTGGGCATGGTTCGCGTCCTTGCGTGCGTGGTGTTCGGGCCGACGCTCGCGAGAATGCCAGCCCGCACCACCCCCGGAAAAGTTTCGGCCGTCCTACGGTAGGACGAATTCAGCGGGGGCAGTTGGCGCCGCCGCATCGCGACGCCTTGCAGGTGCAGCTCGTCGAGCATTCGCAGGGGATCTCGATCCGGCCGTCGGGCTTGATCTTGCCGTTCACGCAGCCGCACCGGCACCCGGTCGGCGTCGGGCCGGGGGCCGGCGGCGGAGCCGGGGGCGCCGGCGGCGCGGCGTCCACCGCGAGGCTCGCCCGGGCCGCGGCCACCGCGGCGGCCGCCTTCGGGGCCTCCGCGTCGATCGCGGCCGGGTCGGCCGAGAGCCAGACGAGCCACGCGAGGAACGCTTTCCAGATTCCAGAAAGCATCTACCACCCCCTGCCATGCTCGAGGACCTGGTGCCCGTCGTCCCCGACGCGGGCCCGGACGGTCTGGTACTCGGCCGCGGAGGCCGGCGGGCCTTCGGCGAGCAGGGCCACCCAGAGGAAATTTTTCGCGAGCCGCGCGAGCGCCCGGAGGACCGGCCGGTCGGGCTCGGGCGCGAACGGGCTTGGCAGCGGCGGTCGAGACGAGCCGCTCCACCAGAACAGAAACAGAACCGCGGCCGCCGCGTAGATCGCGTGCCGCTTCGTGAACGTGACGGTCATCGGCCAGCCTCCGGCGCGGGGGTCATCCAGTTCCCGTGGTGCAGATCGCGCCAGCCGAAGCCGGCGATTGACCCGACCGCGAACGAGTCCTCCTGGGCGAGCATCCGCTCCACGACGCGCCGCTCGACCCAGAACGAGCCGTCGGGCATGTCGGCGGGCCACTTCGGGCCGGTGATCCAATTCGGCCCCCAGGAATTCAGGCAGAGCAGGGCGTCGGACGGCGAGCCGTTCCGCTGGTAGCGGACGGCCACGAAGCACATCTCGTGCGCCCACTGGCCGGAGGCCGCGGCGTAGCCGTGGGCGTTGCGGGTGTTCGCGAAGCCCTGCATCGAGGCGACCGGCACCGGAAAGCCGGCCTCGATCGCGGCGGCCGCCTCGTCCCAGGTCGTGACGAGGGCGATATGGGTCGCCGGGTGCCGTTTCGCGACGCCGTCCAGCCGGCCGCCGTCACCCTTGCCGCCGCAGCCGTAGGCGCCCCACTGCTTCGCCCGGTCGGCGGAGTAGGCCCGGAGGTCGAGGTCGCCGATCGGCTCGCGGTAGACGACGCCCCAGTCGCGGACCCAGCGGGCCGCAGCCGCGCCGTAGGAGCCATCGCTCCAGCCGCCGACGGGGGCGGCGCCATCGCCCGACTTACCCCGGGCCTCGACACGCGAGCCGCCGTAGATCGCCTCGGTGGACGGGAACGGTGGCGGGTTCGCGAGTCGGCCGGTCTCCCAGTCGACACACTGGGCGACGTAGATCCCGTGGGCCCAGCCCCACGAAACACAGTCGCCGATGCCCTGCCGCTCGACGATCCACGGCCGGCCGTAGAGGGCCTGGTGGGCCTTGTAGGCCGAACGGTAGAGGAACGTGTCCTTCCCCTGGGCCTTCGCCACCGTCTCGGCCCCGGCCCGGGCGAACGTCGGCTCCGGCAGCTCCGCGAGGAACTCGCGGACGCCGGCGGGGTCCGGCCGCCAGCCGAACCGGCCGTCGCCTTCGTCGATCCAGCCGGCCGGCCGGGGGCCGCCCGTCAGGCTCGCGACGACCGCCGCGAAGGCCAGACCGAGAAGCAGGGAGACGGCGAGGAGCCGAAGCCTATCGGGCCGCATCGGTCGCCTCCCGGCCGATGTCGCGGAGGGCGGCGACCCACTTCGCCCGCTGCTCCGGTGTCACCGGGCCGCCGGCGGTCCCGACCTGCTCCTCGAGGTAGACGCGGATCGCGTCCCGGGCCGCCGGCTGGCGGGCGCCGATCGACACGCCCCGGCATCGCAGCTCGCGGGCCCGCTGCCGCAGGTCGTCAAACGCGACGCCGCTCTTCAGGAACGGCTCGGCCTGCCGGCCGTCCCATTCGATCTCGTCGGCCAGCTCGGAGCAGAGGGCCCCGATCGTCGCCGCGTCCTCCGACGCCGTTGGCCCGCGGAACAGGCCGCGCAGGTGCAGCCCCGCCGGGGCCGGGGCCGGGGGCGGCGGCGCCGCCTCGTCGCGGCCAGCCGAGAACCAGACCATCGCGGCGCCGATCACCAGGCCGACGGCCAGCATGTACCGCGGCTGGAGCGTTGCCGCGGCGGCCTTCTTCCGGACGGCCTCGCGGATCGCCTTCAGGTGTTCGGGGTTCGCGAACAGCAGAGCGGCGGCGGCGAGCAGGAGCGCGGTGATCATCACGACCTCACGAGTTTCAAGATCTGCTCCATCGCCCCGGCGGCGATCGCCAGGACGAGCGACCGGACGGCCGGGCGGACGAGGATCCAGAGCGGCCAGACGGCCGTGGGGATCGCCTTGTCGGCCACGAGGTCGAACAGGTTCGCGGCCGCGGCCAGGACGACCGCCCGCTTCTCCTCGCCCGACAGGCCCTCGACCGTGTCGAGCGTGGTCACGCACAGCCGCAGGAGCGAGACGAGCAGCTCGCCGAACTCCTGCCAGGTCAGGCCGCCGGCGGCCGACGACTTCGCCGCGGCCATGAACGCGGCGAGCTGGGCCGCGAGGGTGTCGAACGGGGCCGCCGCGGCGGCGGGGGCGTTGGTGTCGGTCATCGGCTGCGCCTCCAGATTGAATCCGCGGGGACGACCTGCCGGCACCGGGCGCGGCAGGACTGGCACTCGACGTACTGGACCTGGCGGTCCCCGGCCCGCTTCGACGAATCGACGCGGGCCCGACCGCCGCAGCGTGGGCACTTAGCCGGCATGAATCCGCATCCTCGCGACGGCGGCGGCCGCTGCGGCCCGGGCACCGGCGAGGCTCGACACGCGGACGCCGCGGGTCTCCTCAGGCTCCGGCACGGTCTCGGGCTTGTCGTCGATCCAGATGTCGGGCGAGAGGCCGGCGTCGGCTGCGGCCGACCGCTTTCGTCGGTCCGGCCCGGCGAGCACGACGCCGGCCAAGTCGCCAAAATGCTCCCCGAACGCGAGCCGCAGCTCCTCGCGGTTCTTCTCCGTGTCCTCGCGACGGGTCACGCAGCAGACGCGGTTTCCGCGGGCGAGGGCCTCGGTCATGAAACTCCGCCAGAGGCCGGGGGCGGCCGTGACCGTCTGGTCGCAGTCGATCGCGTTCAGCAGGCCCTGAGCGGAGCCGGGGGCGGCCGCGGCGGCGCGGGCGGATCGCCAGAGGTCGAGGGACCGAGGGGCGACCGACGACGCCGGGTAGGCCGGGCTCGTCACCGCGGAAATGTCATAGAGGCCGCCCGCCTTCGTCACGGTGCGGATCACGTTCCCGCGCTCATCCTCCGTCCAGGTCTCGCCGCCGTCGGCCACCGTGAACGCGAACGAGCTGCCGGTGATCGTCCGATCCTCGACCATCATCACGAGGTCCTTGCCGCTGCTCGTGAGCAGCGGAGTGTGCCGGTAGCCGAGGCCGCGGGCTTCCTTCGTCAGGTCGAGCCGGCCATTCGACGTCCGGCCGGTGATCAGGTTCGGGTCGTGATTGAACAGGAACGGGACGTCGATCTTGCCTCGCGGATCCGTCGGCTTGCGGTCGATCAGGCCGTCGAACGCGGTCGCGGAGAACTTCTCCCGGAAGCCGCCCAGGTCGACGGACAGGCTCTCCCACGGGGGCGAGATCCCGACGAGCTGCGGCGGCTGATCGTCGCGCCGCTCGACGGCGATCGCGTCGGGATGGTCGGCGGTCAGCAGGTAGCGGCGTTCAGGCTGCGACATCGGTCGTCCCTCCGGGGGCCGGCTCGTCGGCCGGCGGGGTCTCGTCATCCGGCGGCGCGTCGGCCGGCGTGTCGTCGGGCGGATCGCTCGCCGGCGGATCGCCCCCGGCGGCCCCGGCCTGGGCGGCGGCCGCGGCCAGCGTCGAGAACCCGAGCTGGACGAACGTCTCGTTCGCGGCCGGGTCCTCGAGGAGCGGCAGATCCTCGCGGTCGCGGATCTCGTTCGGCGTGATCGCCCCCATGTTCCAGAGCGTCTGGTAGAGCGACGACCGGGCCGCGGTGTCGCCGCGGAGAAGCCCGCGGTTGTCGAGCTTCGCGTAAACGTCCTCGCCGTAGACCGGTTGGAGGAGCATATCGACAGGGCCCTCCATACGCTTCTGCCAGGGCAGCAGGCACCAGACCTGCGCGGAGAGGTGCTCCTGCTCTACGGTCGAATATTTCGCCATCCGGGCATCCCCGAGGAGCGTCGAGGGAACGCCCCAGCAGCGGCAGACGTCGGGGAGGATCGCGTCCCGCAGCTCCTGGAACTGGTTCGCCTCCATCGAGTTACTCTCGATCGGGACGAGCTTCGTCTTTCGCGGGAGAACGGCCGCGCTGCCGCGGTT
>JBKDUV010000097.1:0-3463 GCA_046339335.1 Planctomycetia bacterium
GCGCAGCAGCGAACCCCACGGATCGATGAGATCGTGGCTGCGCCAGACCGCGGGCAAGAAGGGCTGGTTCTGGTTCATCCCGCTGCACGACGACGTCACCAGCGTCGGCGTGGTCGCGTCGTATGACTACCTCTTCAAGGAGCGGCCGGGCAGGGACGCGGAGGAGATTTTCTTCGCGGAGGTGGAACGCTGCCCCGGGCTGCAGCCGCGGCTGGTCGGTGCCGAGCGGACCGGCCCGTTCCGTGTCGCCAAGGAATACTCCTACCGCTCCCGCGAGGTCGCCGGCGACGGCTGGGTGCTCGTCGGGGACGCCTTCGGGTTTCTCGATCCACTCTACTCGTCGGGCATTCTCCTTGCCCTCAAGAGCGGGGCGCTGGCGGCGGACGCGATCGTGGCTGCCCTCGCCGCCGGCGACACCTCCGCCTCACGCCTGGGCGCCTGGGGCCCGGGCTACATCGCCGGCATGGAGCGGATGCGAAAGCTGGTCTGTGCCTTCTACGACGGCCTCAACTTCGGCAAACTCGTCCGCCGCCACCCCGACCGCAAGCCGCTGATCACCGACATCCTCATCGGCGACCTGTTCAAGGACGACATCGACACGCTGTGGCCGCTGCTCGACGCCCAGCGGGCCGAGGAACAGGCGCCGGCCGCCGCCCTCTCCTGACGCGCCGGCTGGCCGGCGGCCACGAAGCCGCGGCCGGTGATGCAGGCCGCACAACCGGCACGACCGCCCGGCAGGTGGCCTGAAGAGCGGTGTATGCTTGACCGACGGGGGCACTGCCGGAAAAGTCGCCGCAGTTCGCCCCGTCGCGCCCTGCCCGCCCCACGCCCCGCTGTTCGCCGGCATGAACGACAACCAGGAATTCATCGCCGAATTTCTCGTCGAGTCGGTCGAGAACCTCGACCAGCTCGACCGCGACCTGCTCGCGCTGGAGGAGCGGCCCGACGATCCCGACCGTGTGGCGAGCATTTTTCGCACCGTCCACACGATCAAGGGGAACAGCGGCTTCTTCGGATTCTCGAAGCTCGGCGCCCTGACCCACAGCGGTGAGCACCTGCTCGGCCGACTGCGGGATGGCAAACTCTCGCTCGACGGCCGCGTCACCGGCTCGCTGTACTCGATGGTCGATGCCGTGCGGTCGATCCTCAGGTCGATCGAGGAGACCGGCAGCGAGGGGGACCACGACTTCCGCGAACTCTCACGCACGCTCGCAGCCGTGGCGGCCGAGGAGGCCGCGAATGCGCGGGACGCTGCCGCCAGCCCCGCCAGCCCCGCCAGCCCCGCCACGCCCGCGCCGCTCCCGGCGCACACGGCCGCAGCGCTGGATGCGCCCGCGGCTCGCTCCCCGGCAGCCCCGGCGACGGCCGGCGCTGCGCCAGCCGAGTCCACGCCGCTGACCGCCGCCTCGGCCCCCGCGCCGGTCGTCGCCGTCCCCGCACCCAGCCCCGCACCGCCGGCCGCTTCGGCGCCGTCGGCTGCCGCCGCCGCGCCGGCCGTGGCCGTCACCGAAAGCACGATCCGCGTCGACGTCGGTCTCCTCGCCTCGATCCTCGACCTCGTCGGGGAACTCGTGCTGGCCCGCAACCAGCTGCGCAGCATCGACACCCCGGACCCGGCCGTCCAGGCCGTCTCGCAGCGGATCAACGCCGTCACGACCGCGCTCCAGGAGACGGCGGTCAAGACGCGGATGCAGCCGATCGACCACGTGTTCAACAAGTTTCCGCGGACCGTCCGCGACCTTGCCGTGGCCTGCGGCAAGGAGGTGCAGTTTCAGATCGACGGCGCCGACACCGAGCTCGACCGGACGCTCGTGGAGAGCATCCGCGACCCGCTCACACACCTCATTCGCAACGCCGTCGATCACGGTATCGAGCCCCCCGACGTCCGCGCGGCGGCGGGCAAACCGCGGGCCGGCAGGCTCCGGCTCCGCGCCTTTCAGGAGAGCGGCCAGGTCGTGATCGAGGTCTCCGACGACGGCGCCGGGATCGCCGTGGAGGCGGTCCGCGACAAGGCCGTGGCCCGCGGCCTCGTGACCGCGGAGGCGGCAGCGGCGCTGCCCGAGGACCGGGTGCTGCAGTTCATCTTCGAGCCCGGCTTCTCCACCGCCCGCCAGGTCACGAGCGTGTCGGGCCGCGGCGTCGGCATGGACGTGGTGCGGACCAACATCGAGGCCATCAGCGGCACGGTCGACATCCACAGCGTCGCCGGCCGGGGGACCACCGTCCGCGTCCGCGTGCCGCTCACGCTGGCGATCGTCCCGGCGTTGATCGTGCGCTGCGCCGGGGAGCGGTTCGCGATCCCGCAGGTGGCGGTGACCGAGCTCGTCCGACTCCGGCCGGGAGCGGCCGGCCCGCGGATCGAGGGCCTCGCCGACGCGCCGGTGATGCGGGTCCGGGGCCGGCTCGTGCCGGTCGTGTTTCTCGACCAGTTCCTCGGCCTGCGGCCCGCCGGCGCCGACAGCCGCACGGAGGGGACCGTGGTCCTCGTCCATGTCGACGATCGCGAGTTCGGCCTCGTCGTCGACGGCATGCAGTCGGCCGGCTCCGAGAGCCGCGACCTGCGCGACGCGGCCAGTCTGTCGACGATCGGCGTCAAGCCGATCGGCGGACTGCTTGCCGGCCTGGGGATCTACTCCGGCGCCTCGATCCTCGGCGACGGCGGCGTGGTGTTGATCCTCGACCTGCGCGGCGTGCACCGGCTCGCCCGGCTGCCGGCGCTCGATCGGACCGCCGAGACCGAGGCGGAGCCGACCGCTCCCGCCGCCGCCCGGTACCTGGTCTGCGGCACGTCCGCCGGCCGGCGCGTGGCGGTGCCGCTGGCCGAGGTCGTCCGCCTCGAACGCTACCGGCGCGACGAACTGCAGCAGGCCGGCAGCCGGGCACTCGTCCGGCGTGGAACCGGATTCACTCCCGTCGCCGATGTCGATCGGATCATGGGCAGCGGCGGTCCGGCGGCCGGCGCCGGCGAGATCCTGAGCCTGGTGGTCGTGGGCGGCGACGAGGGGGGACTGGGACTCGCCGTGGGCACGATCGTCGACGTGTTCGCGGCCGAGTCGGCCTTGCAGCCGGCCGGTGCCGCCGGCGTCGCCGGCATCCTGTCGCTCGGCGGCGTCGCCACCGAGGTGCTCGACCTGCGGGCCGCCCGGTCATGCGCGGCGGGGGGAGGCTGACATGGACGCGGACTCCGTCCTGCGCTGCTGCACGTTCCGCATCGGCAACGCCTGCTTCGCCCTGCCGACCGCCAGTGTCGTCGAGGTGCTGCGCGGCGGCCGGCTGACCCGCGTGCCGCAGGCGCCCGAGAGCGTCCTCGGCCTCATGCACCTCCGCGGCCGGATCGTGCCCGTCGTCGATCCCGCCCCGCGGCTCGGCATCGACAGGCCCGCGCCGGCCGGGGCCGCGCACCTCGTGATCGCGGTGCAGGAGGACTGGTAAGGGCTTGCGATCGACGAAATGCTCGACGTGG
>JBKDUV010000098.1:0-5033 GCA_046339335.1 Planctomycetia bacterium
CCTCACCGACCAAACCACGAAGGCCGGCAACGAGACGTTCACGTTCGCCGCCAACGGCAACCGCAACAACGGCGGGTATGCCACCGACCGTGACAACCGTCTGGCGACCGATCCGGCATACGTCTACACGTACGACGCCGAGGGCAACCGGGTGAGCCGCGAGGCGCTGGCGGTCCGAAACGCGACCCAGGGCGGCGTGCAGGTGGTCGACAACACCCCGAGCACCACGGGCGGAAGCTGGACGACGACCGGGGCCGGCTACGGCGGCAGCCAGCAAGTCGGCACGCCGACGCTCAATTCGCGTGCCACAGCCTCGTGGCAGGCATCCACCCTGCCGGCCGGTTCGTACGACGTCTATGCGACGTGGTCGTCGATCGATAACGGCCTGACGAGCGCGCCGTACACGCTCACGACGACCGACGGCGGGATCACGATTCAGACGATCACGTCGGCGCCGGTGGATTTTACCAAAGCGCCAGCGGGCATTGGCTACGGCGGCGCGAACTGGCGGCTCATCGGCCAGGTGAACTCGTCCGGCACGTCAACCGTGAAGATCGCACTGTCGAACGGAACCGCCTTGTTCGCCGGTATCGACGCCGACGCGATTCTCTTCAAGCCCACGGGCCTCGACGTCGCCCGGACGACCTACGAGTGGGATCATCAGAATCGACTGACCAAGGTCACGAACGAATCCGCGACGTTCTCGCCGAGCGGTGCAGCTACGCTCTCGCCCCGCGACACGACCGAGTACGCCCACGACGTGCTCGGCCGCCGGGCGGCGGTGACGTCCAGCGACAGCGTCAATGAAAAGTATTTCCGGCGCGTCGCAATCTATGACGGCAGCCAGGTCGTGTGGACCGAACAGGGGCGGGATCGCGAAGACATGGTCGCTCCGGCACGGACCCAGGCCATGCTCTGGGCCCCCGGCACCAATGAGTTGCTCGTGATCCAAGAGCGGATACCTGGATCAGACACGATCAGGGAACCGGCGTGGACGCTGGCGGATCATCAGGGCACGGTCAAAGATTATCTGGTAAAGCCGCCGACCACGGGCGCCAAAAGCGAGCTCCTGCTGACACGGCGCTTTTCGCCGTTCGGCACTCCGCTCGGCGCGCGGCAGTGGAACGTTCCCACGCAGAGTAATCCGCCCACATCGGCATGGCAGTTCACGGACTTTTTCGGGACGGTCGGGTTTTTGTACGTCGGCCAGGAATACGACGCCTCGACCGGCCTGCTCTTCAGCCGCGGGCGTTACTACGACCCGGTCTCGAGCGAGTTCATCAGCCAGGATCCGCTGGGGTTTGCGGGAGGGGACACGAACCTCTACCGCCGCGATGGCAATCAGAGCGTCTCGGCCCGGCCGCGGGACCGGAATTGGTCGGAGTGGGCGTGGGAGTCCGGGGCGGCTGCGGCATCCACGATTGGCAACGCGCTGAAACTCGCAGTCGATCCCAGGTCCCAGTTGAGCGCCGGCTACGACCTGTTCTTCAAGGACACTGCAACGGTCTGGGGGAATACCGCCGGCATGTCCACGGCAAGTCGGCTGGGCATTACCGCGGGATTCTTCGTCGGCGATCTAACCGGGCTCCGCGGCGTCGATGACTTCTTCCACACGCACGACGCAGCCGACGGCCACGTCCAAAGCCGCACCGAGCAGTGGTTCGACGGAACGCTCGGGGCGGTCGGAGTCGTCGGCACGGCCTTTGGCGCAGGCGCGGCAGTCAAAGCGTTTCAGGCGATCGGCCGCCAGGGTGTCGCGGTCACGGCGCGGGCGTGGGCCAGGGGAATTGTTGACGATGTGGCGAGGCTGGGGGATGATTTGGGGAGATGGGCAAGTGCCCCAAATAGTGCAGTCGTTGATTTCGCAAAGGCAGGAGCTGGAGCAAATTGGAAAAACATAGACCAACTGAAGTCGTATCTGCGTAGACATCCTGTTGGCGGTGAATATCCCCAACTTATCACCGGAAAACTCGCTGATACGTTTCTCACGGCGAAAGGCAAGGGGGCAGCGTTTGTAATTCAGCCAAACGGAACTTTTGGCATATTTATACGTACTGGAGCCACAAAGCGAGAAGTACTTCATGAAATCGGGCATCTTTTGACTTTTGAGCACGTTGGAAGTAAAGCAGCGTACGAGCAGTTGGGCGGGGCTATGCGTGAGCATTTGGCGTCCTTGTTTGTTCTGACTCGGCAAGGGAGCATTTCACGACTTACGCTTTCTGAGAGTGCTCTTGAGAACGCTGCCCTTCTAAGTAATCCAACCTACTCCCAAACGATTTTAGATTTGCTGAGAAAATGGGGAATCAAGCCATGAATCAAGATGCCGAATTGGAAGTCAAAATCCTAAAAGCAGCCGAAAAAGAATTCGATTTCGTGAACCAGGTCGTTAAGTCGATTGATGCCATTTATGACTACGACGGCGACAAAGTACCAGTATGGCGGGTCGTCTTGTCGTTTCGGGCGTCTGACGACGACTTGGCAGAAACAACACAGGGAGAAACTGCAGCTCAGGCAGAAGAAAAGCGACGTTTTCTCGAGGATGGCTTTGAAGTGACCGCAGTTTTTGACGGAAATTCGTTTAGTGAAAAAAAGTGGAGAGGTATAGACTACTTTTAGGGAACTAAAGAAATGCCCCAGTTAGTACAGTGCGTAGCGGAACAGGCCATGGTCCATCGGGGATTTTTGTGGGTAGCTCCATAGGGGAGAATGCGGCTTTCCCCTGGAGGCAAGGCGCATGTTCGACACGGAGCTCTATCAGCGATCAGCGTTAGTGCAACATAGTTTCTGTAAATCGCCGGTGCGTGCCCGTCCGAGTCGAGCGTAGCGAGACGAGGGCGGGCACGCACCGGCGGCCCGAGTTGAAGAGGTGGGCCATCGAGGTTTTCTTGGAAGTGACTTACTACCCCAAGAAGGAACCTGCGATGACCCACCAAGATGAATGCCCAGCGATCAACGACCTCACGGCTCTGCTCATCGAGCACGGCCCGGACGCGTTTAGCACTGCCCTCGCCACGTTCCTGAATCACGCGATGCACATCGAACGCGAGCATGTGCTCAAGGCCGAGTCTCATCAGCGAACCGACGCTCGTCAAGGCTACGCCAACGGATTTAAACCGAAGTCCCTGAAGACCCGCGTCGGCCAGATCGAGCTCCGGATCCCGCAGACCCGCAACTACCGGGACGAGAATGGTCGGCCGTTCTACCCAAAGGCCTTGGAGCGGGGCGTCAGGAGCGAGCGAGCCCTGACCCTCGCCGTCGCCGAGATGTACGTCCAAGGCGTCAGCACCCGGAAGGTCACGACCATCGTCCAAGAACTCTGTGGCCTGGACATCACCTCCACGCAGGTAAGCCGGGCGGCCGCCGAGCTCGACGAGCAATTGGAGGCCTGGCGGAACCGGCCGATCGGCGAGATCACCTACCTCATCCTCGATGCCCGCTACGAAAAGGTCCGCCACGACGGGGCGATCGTCCCCTGCGCCCTCCTCACGGCCATCGGGATCGGCCCTGACGGCAAGCGGAGCATCCTCGGCTGCAGCGTGCAGCTCTCCGAAGCCGAGACGCACTGGCGGAAGTTCCTTGAACGCCTCGTCGCCCGCGGTATGCACGGCGTCAGGCTCGTCGTCAGCGACGACCACGCCGGACTCAAGGCCGCCCGGCAGGCCGTCCTTGCCGGAGTGCCCTGGCAACGCTGCCAGTTCCACCTCATGCAGAACGCAATGGCTCACGTGCCCAAGGTCGCCATGAGAGCGGAGGTCGCAGGCGACCTCCGCCGCGTCTTCGACGCCGACGAGCCTTCCGAGGCCCAGCGGCGGCTCCGTGATGTCGTGACCCGCTACCAGAAGACCGCCCCGCAACTCGCAGCCTGGCTCGAGGAGAACGTCCCAGAAGCCCTCACCGTCCTTCGAGTACCCGCCGCCCACCGGCGGCGGCTCCGAACGACCAACGGGCTCGAGCGACTCAACAAGGAGATCAAGCGACGGACACGGGTCGCAACGCTCTTCCCGAATGAGGCTTCGCTCCTGCGGCTCGCCTCTGCCGTACTCTCGGAAATCAGTGACGATTGGGAAACCGAACGTGCCTACCTGACCATGGAAGCCAGATGACCCACCTCTGAAAACCCGGATTTACAGAAGGGGTGTTGCTTTATCAAAAACGCCCGATCGCGTGCTCGGCGTGCATGGCTTTGTTCTGTCGGTGTTTGTTAGGGCTCTGAGCGAAGGTGACTGCCCGCATGAAGTCGACAGGAACACAGTTTAGCAGATTGTCTTCGTGTATCCACAACCCAATACTGGATTGCTAATCGGGTCTTAGTTCTTCGATGTAGAAGTTCCATTGAGACGGTGTCACACCAAACTTTCGCTGAGCAGTTTCCATGGCCTGGGCGACTGAATCATGTAAAGTGTCGTTTTCAGTTTCCCAGTCGATGTCTGAAAAGAATAGAGGTCCATCCGGGATCTTCATGGGTAGAGCCGTAAACCACCGCAGTAGAAGTAGCTCACGTCCTTGAAGTTGCCGACGTTCCGGTAGCCCCCTGCCCGACGCTTGATGGCCATGATCTTGCTATTGAGGCCCTCGGCGACCGCATTGGTGAGTTGATGGCGGCAGTGGGTGATGATGTTGTCGAGGCGGCGGTCGATCATGCGGGCCACTGCCTTGACCGGCTCGAGTCGGCTCCGCATCGCCCAGCCGCTCCATTGAGAGAAGAACCGACGGGCCCAGCCCTCGACACGGAACGACCACAGGTGCCGCAGGTTCTCCTTGATGGCCCAGGCTCGGGCAGTCTTGAGATCGCTTCCCCGGAGGAAGCGGAACTCGGCCCGGCGTTTGGGATGGACGTTCTCCTTGGAGGAGATCCACAGGTACTTCGTGCCCTTAAGGCGGTCGTCGTCCTCGGCTGTCAGCAGCCGATTCTCACGGCGACGCACGACGTCTACAGCTTCGGTCATGTGCTGCATGACATGGAAGCGGTCGAAGACGATCTTGGAGGAAGCCAGAGGAACGGCTTCGAGAGTGGACTGGATGTAGGGCTCCCA
>JBKDUV010000099.1:0-18141 GCA_046339335.1 Planctomycetia bacterium
GGCTCTGGGATTTCCCAGAGTCCAGTAACTCCATGGCTTTCAGCCTGCGCGTTTCCGCGTCTTTTCGTTTTCCGCTGTATGGCATGCATGGGGTATCGGCCACCCGGCCCATCGGCCATGAATCTTTTTTTCAAGCGTCACTAAAATCCCCGAAGAACCGTGTCAACAAGAACCTGCTCCCGGTCGTAAACCCTGCGGCGGCAGCCCGCTGCGGAATTCAGTATCGCGGCACGGCCACTGGCGTTGCCCGCGCCGGGGGTTGCGAGAGGGCAGGCGTGGCGAACGGGTTCCACGACGGGTTAGCGGGCTGCTGCGGCGGATACGTCGGCATCTGCGCCGTCACCTGCTGCTGGCCGGCCTGGAGCGCCTGGTTGGCCTGCTGGTTGACCTGGTTCAGTGCCTGCTGGGCCTGCTGCTGCGTCTGGGTCATGGCTTGGTTCACCTGCTGCTGCGCCTGAGTCGCGGCCTGTTGGGCCTGGTTCGCGTATTGGTTCACGAACTGGTTGGCCTGCTGGTTGTATTGGTTGGTCAGCTGATTGGCCTGCTGCTGGGCGTTTGCATAGGCCTGCTGGGCCTGCTGCTGCGTCTGGGTATTCATCTGCTGCCACTGGTTGGTAGCGTTGTTCTGCATTTGCCCCCACTGCCCGGCGAGGCTTTGCGAACTGGGGCCGGCGAACGCCGGCTGCTGTGCGGCCGGCGGCAGCATGGTGGTCGTCGGCGCCGGAGGCTGGGGCCAGGCTTGGGCCACCGGCTGGGGGGCCGGACCGGGCATCGGCGGCGCACCCGGCGGGTAGGCTGCGCCCTGCGGCTGCGTCGCCCAGCTGCCATAGGCCGGCTGCTGACCGGCCGTGGGATAAGTCGCCGGGGAACGCGGTGTCTGGCAGCCCGCGACCGCGGCCAGCAGCATGCCGACGGTCGCGATGGTCGAGCAGCGGCCGATGCCGCGATGACGAACGGGTAAATTCGGCACGGCGCTGACTCCGCTGACGAAAACGTGGCTTGGGAAACGAATCGCGCCGAGGGACAATCCCAGGGGGCGGTCGCGGCAGGACGATAGCAATTCGCCCATGCCGGTCCAGACCAGTTGACGGTGATTTCCGCCCGCCGTCCCGCGGTTTCCCAAACTTCCCACGTTCGCGATCCTGTAGACGCATGGGCTCCGACGCATTTCCCGTGAACAGTCCGCTCCTCCTGCAGCACCTTCGGGCCGAGGCACAACGGCTCGGCTTTTCCCGGCTCGGAATTGCGCCGGCCGTGCCGCCGCCGCACCACGAAGGGTTCCGTTCCTGGCTGGCGGGGGGATTCGCCGGCGGCATGGCAGACTGGCTCCAGCGGCACGAGCCGCTGCGGGCCGATCCGGGGACGATCCTGCCGGCCGCCCGGAGCGTGATCGTGCTGGCGACGGACCATGCGATCGGCGCCACGGCCGGCGTTCGATCGGCCGAGCCGGGCCGCGGGCTCGTGGCCCGCTACGCCTGGGGAGACGACGACCACGATCTGCTGCGGGCCCGGGGCAACGCGCTCGCCGCCTGGCTCGAGACGCGGGCCGCCTGCCGGACGCGGGCTGTGGTCGATTCGGCGCCGCTCGCGGAACGTGACTACGGCCTCCTCGCCGGCCTCGGCTGGATCGGCAAGAACACGCTGCTCATCGATCCCCGCGCGGGAAGTTTTTTTCTGCTGACCGCGATCCTCACCGACCTGGAACTTCCCTTCGACGTGCCGCTCGAGGTCGATCACTGCGGCACCTGCACGGCCTGCCTCGACGCCTGTCCGACCGGCGCGCTGCCGGAGCCGCGGCTGCTCGACGCCCGCCGCTGCATCAGCGCGATCACGATCGAGGAGCGGGGGCCGATCCCGGACGAGCGGCGCACGGAGATGGCCGACTGGATCTTCGGCTGCGACATCTGCCAGGAGGTGTGCCCGTGGAACCGGCACGCGCCGGGCTCGTCCGAGCCCGCCTTCCAGCCGCGCAACGCGGAGCCGACGCTGCCGCTGGCCGACCTGCTCGGCCTCGACGAGCAGGCGTTTCGCCTCCGCTTCGCCGGATCAGCGCTGCTGCGGGCCAAACGCCATGGACCCGCCCGATCGGCCGCGGTGGCTCTCGGCACCCGGCCGGATCCGGCGGCCCTGCCGGCCCTCGCCGGGGCGCTTGCCGATCACGAGCCTGTGGTGCGCGGTGCCGCGGCCTGGGCGCTGGGCCGCTGGCTGCGGGCGGGCGTGCATGCAGGCGCGGCCCGCGCCGCGCTTGCCGCCCGGCTCGAGGCGGAAACCGATGCGGACGTCCGCGCGGAACTCACGGCCGCCTTGGCCGGCGCGACGGGATGACGGGCCGTTTGCCTCCGGGTATGGCCCTGCCCGGACGCGTTGGCCTCGGCCACGATGGCCACCAGCCACGATCCACGAGAGCGTCAGTCGTGCCGTCCCAGCCAGCGGTCGCGGATCCGGTCGAAGGAACCGTCCTCGCGAATCCCGAGGACAGCCGCGTTGAGCCGCTCGCGAAGCGGGCTGCCCGGGGGCAGGCCGAGGCCACAGTCGAACGACTCGAAGAGCGGGCCGACGAGCGCGATGCCCGGATGCTTCCCCTCGGTGACGAGCACCATCATCTGCTGGTGCTCGCCGACCACGGCCTCCACCATGCCGAGCGCGAGGGCGTCGGCGGCCGCTCGCAACGTGTCGTATTCCGCCACGACCGCACCGCGTTGCCGCATGGTGTCCGCCATCGGCGACCGGCGCTGGCAGCCCACGGTGCGGCCGACGAGATCGCGTGGCCCGCGGATCGTCCCCGCCACACGTTCGGCGGTCATCGTCGCCGTGAGCAGGCTCGTGAACGTCGCGATCAGGCCGATGCCGCCGATCATCCACAGGAAGGCGATGCCACGCCCGCGCGGGCTGTCGACGTGCTTGTCGTCGCAGCCGCCGGTCACGATCACCGACGCGATCCACCAGATCGCCTCCCAGACGCCGCGCGGATACGCGCGCGGAAACGACCGCTCGTTGCCGTCGCGCTCGAACCACCAGAGCAGGTGCCCTGACAGCAGAACGAGCCCGACGACCGCCGCCAGCAGCTGCACCAGCCGCCACGAAAGGAGCGAACCCAGCGCGGCGAGGATCCCCGTGCTCGTCCGCTGCCGGACGGCGACCCTCAGGCCCGAGTGGAAGAGCGGGTGTGTGAGGTCGAATTTCTTCTCCCGTTCCTCCGTGATCGCCAGGGGGCCGAGGGCCACGTCCACGCGGCCGTCGAGCAGGGCGTCGCAGAGGTCGCCAGGCGTGGCGATGCGCACGTACTCGGTCCGGACGTCGAGCCGATCGGCGAGGTTCGCCCACGTGTCGATCATCACCCCGCTGGGCCGGTCGCCCGTCCACTCGACCGCCGCGATCATCGGTGCCGCACCGACCCGCAGCGTCGGCGGCCCGTTCGCGGCCGGTTCGGCGGCCCCTGCAACCGGCGTCATGCCGAGCAGGCCGCAGGTCAGGCATGCCAGTCGCGCGACGGTCATCCCCGCTCCTCCGCCGTCCGGCCGCGGGAAGCCCAGGCGTGGGCCAGACGGTGCGCGGCGGCCACCTGCTGCTCGAAGAGTTCAGCGGTCAGGGGGTCGAGCGAGATCCGGCCCGTGGCGTCGAAGGCGGCGGGGGGCAGGTAGAGAAACTGCGGCACGATCACGCACCGGTGGTCCACCATCAGGGCATTGGCCAGGGGCAGGGGGGCGAGGAACGAGCGATCGCCGCCGGCGTTGGCCACGAACGTCACCACCTTGTCCTTCCAGGCGTCGTTGGTGAGCTCGACGAAGTTCTTGGCCGCCGCATTGGGCTGGTAGTTGTAGACCGGGAAGCAGACGACCAGCAGGTCGGCGGCACGGACGCGGCGGGTCATGACGTGCACCCGCTCGTCCTGGTAGCAGGTGAAGCCGTCGCAGGCGGGGAGCGGCTCGGTGGCGAGGTCGACGAGATCGATCGACAGCCCCTCCCGGGCGAGGCGGGCGGCCGTATGGTCGGCGGCGGTGCGGGTCTTGCTGCCCGCCTTGAGGGCGGTGGAGATGACGACGGCGTGCAGGTCGGCGCTGGGCATGGGGATCGTTCCTCGGTCAACGGGCTTCGGTGTCGCGCCGCCCGTCCGGCGGTCTCGTTCGTCAGGCAGTCTCGTTTTCGCCGGAATCCTAACGCATGGTCGGTCGCCGTGGCGATGGCTCGGTTCTGCACGTGCCCCGCTCGCCGGACGCTCGCTGCGCTGCGGCCGACCGATCCGCCTGTGCGGATCGGTGTCTGCATGGGGTTGGTGGTCTGTCCGAGCGGGTGTCGTTCAGACCTCGCACGAGGTGACCTCGTCGACGTCGGCGGCGGGGTCGCGGCCGGGACCGTCGGCGGCGTAGAAGCGGTCGAGGACGATCTGCCAGTCGGCGTTCACGCGCACGGCGATGAAGGCATCACGGACGGCGCGGTGCTCGGGGTGCACGCGGGCATACTTGATGGCGAACTTCCGCATGCTGCGGCCCGCGACCGCTTCACCGTGGAGCTCCATCGACAGCGCCCAGTGCTCCTCGAGCGCGGCCCGCTGCTCGCCGATCGTCGGCGGGGGCAGGGCAGGGCCGCCGGCCAGCAGGGCACGGGCCTGACGGAAGATCCACGGGTTGC
The DNA here is from genome assembly GCA_046339335.1 of Planctomycetia bacterium. Taxonomy (GTDB): domain Bacteria; phylum Planctomycetota; class Planctomycetia; order Pirellulales; family UBA1268; genus QWPN01. The sequence continues at coordinate 4,630 of JBKDUV010000099.1, forward strand.
CGATCGCGCCCCGGGCGATGCTCACCCCGTCCACGCCGGTCCCCTCGAGCATCGCCAGGCAGGCCTCTGCGGAAAACAGGTCACCCGAGCCGATCACGATGCGGGTGCCGGCGTGCCGCTTCACGTCGGCCAGAAATTCCCAATCGCTGGGGCCGACGTACTTCTGCTGCACGGTCCGACCGTGGACGGTGATCGCCGCCGCGCCGCGGGCGAAGGCGCCGTCGAAGATCGTCCAGAAGTCGTCGCGGCTGCGGGCAGAGTCGTCGATGCCGCGCCGCATCTTGAGCGTGACCGGGACGCGGGCCGGCACGGCATCACGGACCCGGGCGACGATCTCCAGGGCCGTGGCCGGCTGCGAAAGGAGGTAGCCGCCCCGGCAGCGGCCGAGCACCTTCTTGACGGGGCAGCCGAAATTGATGTCGATGACGTCGTAGCCCTCGTTCACGAGCCGCCGCGCGGCCGGGGGAAAATCGTCCGGGTTCGCCCCCATCAACTGGCCGCCGACGGGATGCTCCTCGGCGGCCACCGCGAGGCGGGCGGAATTCCTCCGGCTGCGGCCGGCCTCGACCACGAACCGGTCGAGCAGCACCTCGCCGAGCGCATACGCGGCGCCGTGCCTCCTGGCGAGGACGCGCATCGCCCGGTCGCTGTAGCCGGAGAGCGCGGCCTGCACGAGGGGCGATTCGAGCGCGACGCCGCCGATGGAAAACGGCGTCAGCCGGCGGTTCGGCGCGGACCCCTGCGTTGCCGGGGCCGTCATGTGAGCACCGGGCAGAGGTCGAACCAGGTCCGCCCCTGGGCCGCCATCCACGCGGCGCTTTCGAGCGGGCCCCAGTCGCCCGGCTCGTAGGTGGCGATCAGCGCCAGGTCGGTGCCGCTCCAGGCCCGCACGAACGGGTCGATGATCTCCCAGGACTTCTCCACTTCGTCGGCACGGGCGAAGAGGCTGGCGTCGCCGTCGAGCACGTCGAGCAGGAGCGGCTCGTAGGCCTCGGGAAGCCGACCGGCGAACTCGCGCGAGTAGCTGAATTCGAGATCGGTGAGCCGGAGCCGCATCCCCTCCCCGGGCACCTTCGTATGGAAATGGAGCTGGATTCCTTCGGCGGGCTGGATCTGGATCACGAGCCGATTGGCCTCGCGATGGAACGTTCGGCGGCCGGCGGCGAAGAGTTCCAGCGGTGGCTGCCGGAAGCCGATGACGATCTGCGTGGTGCGACAGCTCATCGCCTTGCCGCTCCGCAGGTAGAAGGGGACCCCCTGCCAGCGCCAGTTGTCGATCTCCAGTCGCACCGCACCGAACGTCGCCGTGCCGCTGTCGGCCGCCACGCCGGGCTCCCCGCGGTAGCCCCGGTACTGGCCGCGGACGCCGGCGGCCGCGATCTCCGCCGGATCCAGCGGCCGGATGGCGTCGAGAACCTTGACCTTCTCGTTGCGGACCGCGGTCGCCTCGAACCGCACCGGCGCCTCCATCGCCGTCACCATGAGGAGCTGGAGGAGGTGGTTTTGGAACATGTCGCGCAGGACGCCGGCAGTGTCGTAGTAGGCCCCGCGCCGGCCGACCTGCACTTCTTCGGCCACCGTGATCTGGACATGGTCCACGTACCGCCGGTTCCAGACCGGCTCGAAGATCGTGTTGGCGAACCGCAGGGCGAGGATGTTCTGCACCGACTCCTTGCCGAGGTAGTGGTCGATGCGAAATACCTGGTGCTCGCCGAACACCGCATGGAGGCGGGCATTCAGGTCACGGGCGGTGGCAAGGTCGGTGCCGAACGGCTTCTCGACCACGATCCGCCTGGGCCCCGCCGTCTCGGCGGCGAGGCCGTGGGCGCCGAGTGCCGCGACGACGACAGGGTAGAACTGCGGAGCCGTGGCCAGATAGTAGACCCGGGTCGTCGCGGTCGCTCCCTCGAGGTCGTCGAGGCGGGCGGCGAGCCGGCGGAAGTCATCGGCCTGCCCGATGTCCCCCGGCTGGTAGTGGACGGTGGCGGCGAAGGCGTTCCAGGCAGCATCGTCGATGGTGCCGCAGTCGCAGTGCTTCGCGGTCGTCTCACGGAGGCTTGCCCGCCATTCGGCGTCGCTGAGCGGCGTCCGCGAGAAGCCGACGATCCGCGTGTCGGCGGGCAGAGCCCCCGACTGCCGCAGGTTGAAGAGCGCGGGGACGAGTTTGCGGCTGGTGAGGTCACCGGAAGCGCCGAAGATGACGATCGTATATGGCATGAAGGACGAGTGTAGCGTGTCTCGATCCGCGTGATCAGCCTGAACACACGCCCAGCCGGGATGTCGGGGCAAGGATGGCACGACGGTCGCGAAGGCAGTCAGCCGGTTGGAGGCATGCTCGTCGCCGGGGGACTTTGCCGTTGCGACCTCGTGCGACATGGTTCGTCTTGCGGTGCAGGCAAAGCACCCCGGACTCCTGCGCGTGCCTCCAACCGGCTTCCGCGGCAGCACCGGCCATCCAGACGGCCAATTGGGCGGTGCGCTGGTTCACAGGGCCAACGCCCGGCCAGGAGGCCGGGCGGCTCTGCTCGCCTGGACGTGCGAGCAGTCAGCCCTCCGGCCGCACCTTGGCTGCGGCCGCGAGGGCCCAAGCAAAAACCGGCAGGATGCCGGTGTTTTGCGTGTAGTCAGATGCTCATCCCCGTGAACCCGCCGTCGACGTAGAGTTCGGCACCGGTGATGAAACTGCCCGCCACCGGCGCACAGAGCAGGATCGCGGCTCCCACGAGTTCCTCCGGGCTGCCGAAGCGGGCCATCGGCGTCTTCCCCATGATCGACGCCGTCCGCTCGGGCGAGAGGATCTTGCGGTTCTGCTCGGCCGGAAAGAAGCCCGGGCAGAGCACGTTGACGCGAACGCCGCGGGGGGCGAGTTCACGGGCAACGTTCTTCGTGTAGTTCACGACCGCCGCCTTGGAGGCGGAGTAGACGAAGACTTTCGAAAGCGGTTTGTCGGCCGAGACGCTGCCGATGTTGAGGATCGCGCCGCCGCCGATCGCCGCCATGTGGCTGCCGAAGATCTGGCAGCCGAGGTGCGTGCTTTTGAGGTTCGTGTCGATGATCCTGGCGAAATCCTCGTCGGGAATGTCGAAGTAGGGAGTCGCCGAGTTGACGCCGGCACAGTTGACGAGGATGTCGGCCCGGCCGCGGGCCGTGACGGTGGCGTCGAGCAGCGCCTGCACGCTGCCTCGGTCGCAGGCGTCCACGCTCACGAAAGCGCCGTCGCCGCCTGCCGCACGACTGGCGGCGACCCGGGCCGCACCGCGGTCGGCCCCGCGGCCGGCCACGACCACGAAGGCACCGGCGCCGGCGAGGCCGTCTGCCAACGCCCCGCCGAGCACGCCCGTGCCGCCGACGACGACGGCTGTGCGGCCCTCGAGGCTGAACAGGTTTTCCAGGAAGCCGTCGGCCATGCGCAGGTCCTCGTCAGGTCACGGAGCGGTCAGGTCACGGGCGTGCGAAGGTCGAGCCACTCGGAGTGGAACGTGCCCGGCTTGTCGGTCCGCTCGTAGGTGTGCGCGCCGAAGTAGTCCCGCTGCGCCTGGAGCAGATTCGCCGGCAGGCTGCCATGCCGGTAGCCGTCGTAGTAGGCTAGGGCCGACATGAACGCGGGCACGGGCACGCCGATCGTGGCGGCGGTGGCGACGACGTGCCGCCAGGCCTTCTGGGCCGCGGCGAGGGCCTCCGTGAAGTACGGGGCGAGCATCAGGTTTTCGAGATCGGGGCGGGCCCGGTAGGCCTCGGCGATGCGATCCAGGAAGCGGGCCCGGATGATGCACCCGCCGCGCCACATCATCGCGATCGAAGCATAGTCGAGCGGCCAGTCCTGTTCCTTCGCGGCGGCTGCGAGCTGCACGAAGCCCTGGGCGTAACTGGCGATCTTCGAGGCGTAGAGCGCCTGCCGCACCTGCTCGATGAACTCGGCCTTCTCGCCCCGGTTGGGCATGTCCGGCCCCTTGAGCACCGTGCTGGCGCGGACGCGGGCATCCTTGAGGGCCGACAGACAGCGGGCATAGACGGCCTCGGTGACGAGCGTGCTCGGCACGCCCAAGTCGAGGGCCAGTTGACTCATCCACTTGCCTGTTCCCTTGGCCCCCGCCTTGTCGAGGATCAGGTCGACGAGGTAGCCGCCGCCGTCGGGATCGCGGACCGTGAAGATGTCGCGGGTGATCTCGATCAGGTAGCTGTCGAGGTCGCCCCGGTTCCAGTCGGCGAAGACACTCGCGAGTTCGGGATTCGTCAGGCCGGCGCCGTGCTTGAGCAGCCAGTATGCCTCGCAGATCAGCTGCATGTCGCCGTACTCGATGCCGTTGTGGACCATCTTCACGTAGTTGCCGGCGCCGCGTGGGCCCACCCAATCGCAGCAGGGAATGTCGCCCTGCGGCCCGACCTTGGCGGCGATGGCCTGGAAGATCGGCTTGACGAGCGGCCAGGCGGCGGGCGAGCCGCCGGGCATGAGGCTCGGCCCCTTGAGCGCCCCTTCCTCGCCGCCGGAGACGCCGGTGCCGATGTAGAGCAGTCCCGCCGCCTCGACCTCGCGGGTGCGGCGGTCGGTGTCGGAGGGGAGCGTGTTGCCGCCGTCGATGAGGACGTCGCCGGGCGAGAGCAGGGGAATCAGGGTCTTGATCAGGTCGTCCACGGCCGGGCCGGCCTTGACCATCATCATCACCTTGCGCGGCCGCTCGAGGGCGGCGACGAGGTCGGGGAGCGTGTGACAGCCCCTGACGTGGGGCTGCCGTCCGCGGCCGGCCGTGAAGGCGTCGGTGACGCTCGTGGTGCGATTGAAGACGGCGATCGAGTAGCCCCGGCTGGCGATGTTGAGGGCCAGGTTCTCCCCCATGACGGCCAGGCCGATCAGGCCGATGTCGCACCCCTGCTGGAGTCCCATGCCGTTCCGCTCCTGCATTCTCGACCGGTCGACACGTCCCACGTGGCACGCGCGAACCGGCCCAAAGTCGAAGTAGGTGACTTTATCGGCAGCCTTGCGGGTCGACACAAGGCCCGGCCTTCGTGCCGCGGCGCGGAGAAATCGGCGCGGCTGGCGTCGGGGGCCGGCAGTCGGACTGAAGCCGCGGGCCGGTGCCGGCCGATACACGATGCAGAACCGGAACGATCGCCCCAGGTGGGGGAACCCGGACGGTTTGCGCGAAGGGCAGAACTTGACCAGTCGGTCGGGGCTGCCGTAGCGTACTTTGGTCGGCAGTGGCTCCGTAGCCAAGTGGCTAAGGCAGCGGATTGCAAATCCGCCATCGTCGGTTCGACTCCGACCGGAGCCTCTCAACAGAAGACCCTCGCGAAGTCCCGGTTCGGCCGGGCTTCGCGGGGGTTTTTTGTTTTTCAGCCGCGCTCGATGCGGGCAGGTCGGCAGCCCGCACAGATGCCCCAGAGTGCCACCCGGAGCCCTCCTGAGCCTGCTGTGAGTGGGCACTTTCGTGGGCACTTTTCCGGTCGCCCGCCGGGGCGGAATCCGCCCGCCCGCAGGTGCCCGTCGCCCGCTGAGCCTCCGCCTCCGGGCGGGTCGGCTGCCCGGTCAGCAGGTCGCCCAAGCCCGCGACCGCCCCTGCCACATCGAGCAGGGTCGCTCGGCTGTAGGTGTTCATGGTCAGCAGGGGCGTCGAGTGCCTCGCGAGGGTCTGAGCCTCCTTCACGCTCGCCCCGCTCGCGACCACCCGCGAGATGAACAGCACCCGCAGCGAGTGGAAGTCGGCAACCTGCCCCTGCCGGTCGCGGTACAGCAGGAAGTCGCTCGCCTGCATCTGCTCCTTCACCGACTCGGGCTGCTGCTCGGCTGCTTTCAGCCATGCCTTCCGGGCGGCTGCGAGGTCGCTCCTGAGCATCCGGGCGGTGTCGCCTGCGATGCCCGCGAAGACCCGCTCGCCCGGGTCGAAGCCCGCGAGCCCAGCCCGCAGGGGCTCCACCAAGGCATCCGGCAGCGGCTGCACATCCCGCTTCCGCCGCTTGCTGTAGCCCGCCTCGACGGTGCAGGTGGGCGGGGTGGCATCGAGGTCGAAAGAGTCTGTGGTCAGGCTCCGCAGTTCGTTCGCCCGAAAGCCGGTCGCTGCCGCGAGGCGGTAGCACATCGCCCGGGTCGGGCCGGGGGCACCATGCTCGCGGATGGTCCGCTGCTCGGTCACATCGAGCAGCCACCGCACCTCCTCCATCTCCATTTCCCGGCGGATGTGGCGGCGGTCTGTCTCGGCATTGAACAGCCCAAGGTCGAGCAGGGCATCTTCGGGGGTCAGCCGCTGCTTCCACAGCCACCGCGAGAAGCCCTTCACGCTCCGCAGGTGCCCGTTGCATGTGGCGAGCGAGGCGGGCTGCTTCTCCTTCTCCTCGCCATCGGCAGGCGGCGGCGGGTTCCGCATCGCGGAGATGGCAGACAGCACAGCGGCAGACTTCAACTCGGGCAGCCGCTCGATGCCCGATGCGGAGAAGATTGCCCGCAGGTGCCGCTCAACGGTCCGCACATGCTTCGCGGTGTTCCCTGCGGCTCGCAGATGCTCCACATGGGCGGCGGCATGGTCGGCAATCGGAGCCCGGGCAGCCTTGGCAAACCGCTCCTGAGCCGGGTCGAGCAGCCCCTCTCGCCGCTGCATCGCCCGCTTCTCCAACTCCCGCCCCAACTGCTCCGCGGCAGCGTAGTCGCGGCAGCGGGTTCCCACCTCGCGGATGTGCCCATGCTCATCGACAAACCGGACCGTATACGTGGAGGCTTTGGCGAGGATGCCTGAGCCATCTTTCGACAGTGGGGCGGTACGCCACTTGCCCCGCGAGTTGAGCCACTCCGCGAGCCGCTTCCCTTTCCGTTCGACCACCTGAGCCCCGGGGGGGAGAGGCTTCTTCTTGGTCCGCTGAAACACCGTTGCCATCTCTCAACTCCTGCCTTTGGGGCGGCGCGACTCGGCTGCGATGTGCAGCCCAAGCAGGTCCGCGAGTTTGTCGATGCTTTCCATCCCGAGCCCCCGCTCGCCATCCATGAACTTCGAAAGGCTGCCTTGGTCGATGCCGGTCTGCTGCCAGATGCTGTATCGGCTCAGCCCGGACCGCTCGATTGCCTGCCGCAGTTCGTCGCTCAGGCTCAGTCGCTGCTTCTTCTTCGGCATGGCAGAATCCTATCCTTTGCTTGGCGGAGTGCCAAGTCTAACTATCTGCGGGCCGTCTTCGGTCGGCACCACCCGGAGCCACATCTGCACCAACTCGGGGAAGTAGGGCGGATGGCATCGCCCGCACTTGTAGCCCTCCTGCCCGCTTCCGAAGTTCGACAGCCAGAAGACCGGGCTGCCGCACCAATAGCAGGGCTTGGGCGGCAGCGTCACTTCCGGAGCCCGCTTCCACCGCAGCAGCCACTCGGGCAGCGGCAGGCTCGGCAGGGCTCCGGGGAGACGGTTTGCCGGTCGAGTCGGGGCAGGGGGGCTCGCCGCCGGGGGCGGTGCCTGCCTCGCCTCCTCGGGCTCAGCAGGAGCCCTCGCGGGCGGCTGCTCGGGAAACAGGTTGTGAAGCAGCGATGCGGCATCAAAAGCCATCGGGAGCCTCCTTTCGGGAATGTGCCCTATGTGCCCTATGTCCCCTGCCGAGCCCGCTCCGGGGCACGTAGGGTACGTAGGGCACATTGGTCCGGGGCGGGGTCGGGGTCGGGCTGTGGCAGGTCGAGGTCGATGCCGTAGGACTGCTGCACTCTGAGCAGGTCCGCAGGCGAGGGGCCGAAGAACTTCCTGCCGTTGGTCTTCTTCGACAGAATGCCGTACCGCTTCAAGTGAGCCGCGACCGCTCGGGCGGTCCAGTTCCGGAAGAGGCTTGGCTCCACATCCTCGACCGTCGCGAGCAGTTCGCCCGCAGTCGGGGCGATGCCGCTGCCGACCGCCCGGGCGAGGGCTTGCAGCAGCACCTCATCATCCGGCGGAGTCGCTGCCTCTCGACCCTGCTCGATGAGCAGCAGGGCATGCCGCCGCAGGAGGTCGAGCAGCCCGTGGGCACCGCGGTCTTCGAACCATGCCGCGAGCCCGAGCAGCGGCTGCCAGATTTCGAAGTTCCTGCCGCTCATCTCGGGCACCACATCCTGCCGGGAGGGCAGGGCGAGCCACTCGCTGCCATGCTCCATCGCGAGGATGTGCAGGGCATCTCGCAGTCGCTGCCATAGGGCAGCGTCAGCATCGACCCGCAGGCGCGGCTTGATGCTGCCTTTCGGGCTGCGGAACATCGGCACCGCGATGCAGCGGCTCGCGAGAGTCGGCGGTACTTCGTTGATTGCCGCGAAAGCCTTGCAGCCGAAGACCGAGAAGTGTCGCATGGCAATCTGCCCGTCGCCGGTCTGCTCGCATCGAGAGGCACAGCCGCCCCGCTTGTAGCCTGCGAGCAGGTTGGCAAGCAGCCCCTGCATCTCCGGGTCGCGGAGCCGCTCCGCCTCATCGAGCAGGGCGGTATGCCCAAAGGCATGCAGGCTCCGAAAGATGGCAGCCTCGCTTGTGCTGCTTGTGAGCAGCGGTCGGAAGACCACCTGCTGTAGCAGTTCAAGGATGCGGCTTTTCCCCGAGCCCATAGGTCCGCTCACCGACACGTAGGGCACAGCGGGAAGCCCGGGCGAGAGGTAGGTCAGCAGCGACCAACAAGAGAGCATCGCGACCGTTCCGGCAGCAGTGTCGCTCGGCAGGTCGAGGTACTTTGCGAAGCCCTCGATGAGCTGCCGACAGACTTCATCCGGCGGCATCGAGGTCGAGCCCGCGAGCCATTCCGCTCGACTCGCAGCCGACCATCCGGGCAGCATGGCAGGCGGCGGCTCGGGCGGTCGCGGTGTGATGAAGATTCGCTCGCTGCCGACCGGCAGCACCTCGGGCAGCGGAATCGCTTCTCGCCTGCCATCCTGCCACCGGAGGTAGAGCATCCATTCCGACACCACCTCGCCGCCGCGGTCAACTCGCCGCGGCACCGCGAGCCCGGACACATCCGGCAGAATGAACCGCTCGGGCCGCACCACTCGACCATCCCCCAACTCGACCACCTCCGCGGGTGGCGCGGCTTTTGGCGGGGCAGCGAGCCCAGCGGCTGCCTCCGCCAACTGCTGCTCGACCGCCTCCGCATCGAGCAGGTGGAAGGCATCATCCCCGAGCCGGTCGCGAAGGGCTTCGATGAACTTCTGCCGCTCCTTGCCTTTGGCGAGGTCGAATCGCTCGCAGGCGACCACCTCGCCATCGGCACCGCCCCGGCGGACCGTCACTGTGGCGGCGGTGCCCCTGCCGCCGGGCTCGGCATGCAGGTCGAGTCGCTCGGGCTCCTGAGTCGCGCCGCTCAGCGGCTTCTTCTGCTTGCTCATCGCCAACCTCGCTTTCTGCTGCCGATGGTCAGGCGGGCTCGCGGGGCAGCCTGCCGCGGTTCCTGCTCTATCTGCCGGGTTTGCTCCCGCTCATCTCGCCGCAAATCCTCCGCCACTCGGCAAACCGCCTCGATGCTCACATCTGCCACCGATGGAATCCCCAAGGCAGCCGCGGCAGCATCTCGCCAATAGCCCGGGCTGCCACCGATGAGGCTCGATGCCTGCTTGGTCAGGTGGTCGATTGCCACCTGCTCCCAAGCAGATGCCCCTCGATGCTCGCGAAGCATCTGCCGCCGCACATTGGCGAGCCTTGGCAGCAGTTCCGCCTCCTCGATGGCGAGCAGGTCTTCGCAGATTGCCCGCTGCTGCTCGGCTGAAAGTTGAATCCTGCTCATCGCTCCACCGCCTTTCGCACCCGAGGGCAGCCCTCGGCAATCCACTCCGCCAATTCGGTCCTCCGCCACCGCACAGCACCACCAAGCCGGACCGGGGCAGGGGCGCGACCGCTGCTCACGTACCGCCACCAACTCCGTTTCGCGACTCCTGCCATCTCTGCCGACTCCGCAGCGGACAGCAGTTCGCGGAGATGCTCCAACCTCGCCTCGCTTCTCATCGGGCTCCTCCTTCTGCCTCGCAGGGTTCCGCAGCCATCCTTTCCACGGCGGCTTCCCGCTCATCCGGCATGGTCGCGGGACGGTCGCTACCGAGAGGCAGCCCCGCTTTTGCGAGGGCGTTTGCTCGCTCGATGAAGGCTGCCCCTGCTTGGTCGAGGCTCAACAGTTCGCCATCGGTCGCCCGCGGAGCCGCGTCAAACTCGCCCGCGAGAACTGTCTCGGCAGCGAACCGCCACACCTTCGACTCGCCACCCTGCTGCATCGTCTGCGGGAAAGCGTTCCGGAGCCGCAGGAACAGCAGTCCGGTCTGCTGCCGCTGCTCGTCGCTCAGGGCGGCGGGCTCGATGTGAGCCCGGTCGCGGGTCGAGATTCCTTTCTTCGATTCCATCTGCTCGCTCCTTCTGCTTTTACTCGCGACCCGCGGTGTGCAGGTCGCATGCGGGCAGGCTATGGCACGATTTCGGATTCAAAAATGCCCCTCCTGGCACGATGAATAGGGGCATTGCATCGGCAACTGAACTTGCTAGAGGCGGGCGAGTTTGCGATGCCGACGAGTGCTAAGTCGGTCGCGGTAGCGAGAGGCAGTCAAAGCCCCTGCCCGCTTTGGAAAGCAAGTCTGTCTGTAACCGGGCTTTTCACAGCCAAGGCGGGCGGCGGACCGGCCCCGGGAGGAACCGCGAGCAGGAGGGAAGAGTCAGCCCGACCGGGCTTTTCTCAGCCGAGAGCAGGGGGCAGCCGCCCCGGGAGGAACCGGGCTCAGCGGCTCGCCTTGACCATCGCGAGGATGCCTGCCCGGACGGCGGGCGGCAGGCTCGACCAAGCCTCGACCACCACAGCGAGGTCGCGGTCTGCGGCCGCGAGGGTGGGCACTTTCGTGGGCACTTCTGCGGAATCGCTGCCATTCCCGGGCGAAACCGCCGTTGATTCCGGATTGCAAATCCGCCATCGTCGGTTCGACTCCGACCGGAGCCTCTCAACAGAAGACCCTCGCGAAGTCCCGGTTCGGCCGGGCTTCGCGGGGGTTTTTTCGTTGGTGGGCTGTGTTGACGGCGGTTGAAAACGACGGCGGCCAAGGGACCGTGCTCATGCTTGCCAGCGGACAGACGCGGTCTGAGTAGCCGCCGTCGTCAGTCATCCAGTTCGCCACCGACTCCGCCCTTGAAGTGGCAGTCACCGCACGACTCACTGAGGGCTCGGAATCCCGCTCGCAGCAACTTGGCATCTTGCTGCTTGGCGGCGGCAGCGATTTCTTTCACGGCATCAACGTAGCCGTCAGCCGAACCCTTGATATCGGGGTTTGTGGATTCCCGCAAAGCCTTGCTCATCGCCTCGAACCGCGGCAACGTCCTCTCGACGGCCTGCCACGACGGCTCCGGTGCCTCTGCCTGTGTCCGCAGCTGCCGGTAAGGCGACCGTTTGCCCTCATGGGTTTTCTCCATGAGTTCTTCCACCCTCTCGTCCTCGTCGCGATCGGCATAGGCAACCACGCCGGCTATTCCGGCCGCCACAAGAACGACCCCGAGACCAAGGACAGCCGTTTTCACGGTGTCGTCTCCACCTGCTGAAAAGGAACCTCATGCCGTTGGTCAAGAATACACGCCGTACGGTACTCCCGGCCAACACGCCCACCCTCGCCAACCGCCCCCCAGCGCCTCGCCTCGCGTCTTGGAGGAGCCTCGCAGTGCGGGTGCCGGTATTCTGAATCTGTGACGCGAGAGACCCGGATTCGCCAGCCGTGCCGTCATGAACCGGCCCTGCATGCCCGGTCCTGCATGCCCGGTCCTGGAACCTTCGTGCAGGTCGTCTCGTGCCGGTCTTCGGCAAGGACGACGACTTTCTGGCCCGGGCACTGGTTTGTGGTCATCCGCCTCTCGATGGGCGTCCCCCGCTTCAGTGCCGCCGATTGGGACCTCAGCGGCTCGGTGCAGGCCAAGGCCACGGGAAGCCGGCTGCAAATCCCCTACTCATGCTCACCGCGAACATCGGCTTCGCCGTCGTCGCCGATCTCGACACGCAGAGTCATGGGATGGCAGCAGACCGGGCAATCCTCGACGTAGGCCTGGTGCTTTCCGGCCGAGACATCCACGGGGACGACGATCTCCTCGCCGCATGAGTCGCAGACGTAGGCAGCCTCCTGATAGGCTGCCACGCGGGCCGAGCGGCGTTTTTTTCCGGGCTTCTTCATGGCAGGCAGGGGGCGACGCCGCCCCGATCACCATACCATGCGAGCGTCGGCCCCGTTCGTCGGCCCGGCCGCACTCGTCGACAGACCGTGCCTTGCCGCCGCCTGGAACACGCATTCCGTTTCGTCCAGTCCGGCGGCGATCACCACGAGATTTCCCACAAGCGGCGAAACCAGCGCAGGCGCCGCGGCCAGGTTGGTGGCGGCTGTGCCGATCGGGTAACGTGAATAGCCGGACGGATGCATTTCCCGCGCCGCCGGCCTTTCGCGAGATGCCAACGTGATCAGTCCCGCCGTTCCGGGTTCGCTCCGCCGGCCCCGGTGCTCCCCGCTTTTCGGCGCCGCGTTGGTCGCCGCGTTCGCCACACATGCGGTCTCGACACCTTCTGGCAACGGAACCGCTGCCGTCCCGCCGGTCGAGACCCGGCAGATCGTCGTCTACGGCGCCACGTCGGGCGGCATCGTGGCCGCGATCCAGGCGAAGAAGCTCGGCAAGACCGTGATCGTCATCGAGCCGAGCCGCCACCCCGGCGGCCTCACGAGCGGCGGCCTCGGAGCGACCGACATCGGCAACAAGGGGGCGATCGGCGGGCTGTCGCGGGAGTTCTACCAGCGGATCGGCCGGCACTACGCCAAGGATTCGGCCTGGAAGCAGGAGCGCCGCGCGGACTACGACAAGCGGCGAAAACCGGGAGCCGCAGCCGAACTCGAGATGTGGACGTTCGAGCCGCACGTCGCCGAGCGGGTGTATCGAGAATGGCTGGACGAGGCAGCCGTCGAGATCGTCTACGGCGAACGGCTCGATCTCGGCCCCGGGGGCGTCGAGAAGGCGGACGGCCGGATCGTGTCGATCCGCATGGAGAGCGGCCGGCGGTTCGCCGGGAGCATGTTCATCGACGCGTCCTATGAGGGTGACCTCATGGCCAAGGCCGGGGTCTCGTACCACGTGGGCCGCGAGGCACAGGCCACCTATGACGAGTCGCTCAACGGCGTGCGGACGGCGGAGGCGGAGAGCCACCAGTTCACCCACGACGTCGACCCTTACGTGAAGCCGGGCGACCCGGCGAGCGGACTGCTGCCGCTGGTGTCTCCCGATCCGCCCGGAGTCGATGGAGCGGGGGATCACCGCGTGCAGGCCTACAACTTCCGCATCTGCACGACCGACGTGCCGGAGAACCGTCGTCCCTGGCCCAAGCCCGAGGGCTACGACGAGAAGACCTACGAACTGCTCCTCCGCAACTTCGAGGCCGGCGACGACCGCCGTCCCTGGAGCCCGATCTGGATGCCCAACCGCAAGACCGACACCAACAACAAGTGCGCCATCAGCACCGACTTCATCGGCGGCAACTACGCGTATCCGGAGGCCGACCATGCCACCCGCGAGCGGATCGTCGCCGAGCACCGGCGGTACCAGC
>JBKDUV010000100.1:0-9292 GCA_046339335.1 Planctomycetia bacterium
GCTTCGGCACCGCATGGAGACCGGCAGATGCAGCCCGCGCAACGGATCGAACTCGAGGACAACGACCTGGCGGCGGCCACGATGGAGACCGTGGGGCGGATCCGCGCCCATGCGTGGTCGATCGCCGCCGTGGTCGGGCTGCTGTTTGCGGCGCTCGGACTGTGGACGGCGATCACGGGACAGCAGACCGCCTCCCGCGGCGCGAGTTGGCGAGCCGGTCTGGCGGCGGCCCGCGACGGCAATCCCGCGGCATTGGCCGAGGTCATCCGGCTCTATCCGGGCACGCCGGCGGCCGACTGGGCCGAGCTGACCATGGCCGACCTGGCCTTCGAAGAAGGGGCCGATCTGCTCTTCACCAACCGGGAGCAGGCGAAGAAACGGCTGCAGGAGGCGACGGCGCGGTACGGGCAACTGGTGCAGGGGCGGTCCACAAGGCTCGTTCTGGAGCGGGCCGTGTTCGGCCTCGCCAAGACGAACGAATCGCTCGGCAACCTGGACGAGGCCCGCCGGGGCTACGAGGCAGTGGCCCGCGATTATCCCGGCGGCACGTGTGCCGGAGTGGCCGCAACCAGGGCCGCGGCATTGGCCCGGCCGGCCGCTGCGGACTGGTATGCTTGGTTTGCCGCGCAGGATTTTGCGGCCCTCGACAAGCCGCCGCCCCAGGAACCGGGCGTTCCTCCCGCCAATGCGCCGACCGAATCCCCAGCCGAGCCCGCCGCCGGCAAGTGACGATCCCGACGCCCTGACCGACGTCGATGATGCGGAGCCGGAGCAGGGGCCCGCCGTCACGCCAGCGGGAGAGCCGGAGCCCGGCAGCCAGGTCGCGGTCGTGGTCGACGACGCGGCTGCGGGCATGCGGCTCGACCAGTTTCTCGTGCGAACGCTTCCCGGACGGAGCCGGTCGGTCCTCGCCCGGGCGATCGAGAAGTCGGCCGTGCGCGTCGACGGCGTGGTTGAGCGGGCCGCACACAAGCTCCGCGCCGGTGCCTGCGTCCGCTTCACGGTGCCCGAGCCGCCGCGGGCCGGGCCGGTCGCCGAGGAGATCCCGCTCGTCTTTCTCCACGTGGACGATTCGATCGCCGTTGTGGACAAGCCCCCCGGAATGGTCGTGCATCCGGCCAAAGGCACCTGGAAGGGAACGCTTGCGGGTGCTCTCAAGTGGCACCTCGGCGGCGCCGCCGGGGAGGGGCTCTCGACCGCGGGCGGCCCGACGCGGCCGGGCATCGTTCACCGCCTCGACCGCGACACCAGCGGCGTGATCATCGTCGCCCGCAGCGAGGAGTCGCATCACGCCCTCGCCCGCCAGTTCGAGCAACGCACCGTCGAAAAGACCTACCTGGCGATCACCCAGGGCACGCCCCGCTTCGACCGCGACGAGATCAACCTCCCGATCGGCATCCATCCTTACCAGCGCGAGAAGATGGCGATCCGCGACGGTCATTCGACCAGCCGCGAGGCGGTGACGCGGTTCGAGGTCGTGGAGCGGTTTCGCACGGCGGCGCTCATCCGCGTGGCGCCGCGCACGGGTCGCACCCACCAGCTCCGCGACCCCCTCGCGGCCATAGGCTGCCCGGTGCTCAGTGACGGGCAGTACAGCGGCCGAAGCCGGATCGACAGCGGCTTCCCCGGGCCGCCCGCTCCCGGGGCCGCTGTCACGGAACCGCTCCTCGGACGGCAGGCGTTGCACGCTGCCCGGCTCGTGGTCGATCACCCGCGGACGGGCGAACGGCTCACCTTCGAGGCGGCGTTTCCCGCCGACATGCAGCGGGTGCTCGACGCCCTGCGGTCGGCCTGACCTGGGAGCGGCGACGCGGCGTCAGCCGCGCCGGCCGAAGAGCAGCAGGGCCCGCGGGAGGGTGGACTCGAGGGCCCGGGCCACGGCGATCACGAACCCGGCGGCACCGTCCCGCCAGCCGCCGCGCACGAAGAACGCCTGACAGAAGGCCCATGCGGCCCGCAGCGGCAGCGTCCAGAGCCGCACGCTCTCCCCCTTGTCGCGGATCAGCGTGGCCTTGAGCGGCGCGTACCGCAGCGGCCGCGCGAGGACGTCGACGAGATCGTCGTAGCTGCGATGGAGGATCGAGCCGGGCAGCAGCCTGGCGTTCGTCGCCCCCTCGACCTGCTCATGCACGACGAGCGGCCGGAAGCCCGCCCGCGTGCGATTGAAGAGGCGGACGACACGTTCATCCTGCCAAGGCCCGTGGAGGATTTCGCGGCCGCCGATGAACGTCCGGCGCCGCAGTTCCCAGCAGGCCGTCGGATCGGAGAGGTCGAGGTCGCGGATCGCGGCGGCCGCCTCCTCGTCGAGCACCTCGTCGGCGTCGATGGAGAGGATCCAGTCGTGGCGGGCCAACGCGACCGCCCGCGCCTTCTGCGGACCGTAGCCCAGGAAGGGCTGGTGTTCGACGCGGCCGCCCGCCGCCGTGGCGATGGCGACCGTGTCGTCGGTCGAGCCCGAGTCGAGGACCAGACGCTCGGCGCAGAACGTGAGAGGGGCGAGGACCGCCGCCAGGTGCCGCCCCGCCTCGCGGGTGATGATGACCGCGGAGATCGCGGCACCGGCGCCGCGGCTCGCGGTCGTCATGGCCGTTCTCCCGTGCCGGGAGCGACGGCCGCGTCGGCCGCTTCCCGCAGCGGCAGTTCGAGCACGAACGTGCTCCCCTTCCCCGCGGTGCTCGTGCAGTGGATGTCGCCGCCATGTTCGCGCAGGATCTTCCGACTCACCGCCAGGCCGAGGCCGGTGCCCCGTGTCCCCTTCGTCGAGACGAAGAGGTCGAAGATGGTGGCCAGAGTTTCCGCCGTCATGCCCGTGCCGTTGTCGGCCACCGTGATCCGCACGAGCCGAGCTGCGTGGTCGCAGGCGACGTCGATCGTGATCGTCGGGTCCGGCCGGCCCTCGACCGCATCCAGCGCATTCGTCACGACGTTGAGGATCGCCCGCGAGAGGCCCTCCGGGTCGAAGAGGAGCGGCGGCAGGTCGCCGGGCGGCTGCCAGCGAATGGTCGCGGCGACCTCGGCCGTCCGCTGCCGCACCGTCTCGACCACTTCCGTGACGACCGCGGCGAGGTCGGACGGGACGGGCTCCGGCTCCCGGGCCTTGCTGAAGGAGAGCATGTCCATGACCAGCGACGCGATCTTGTCCTGGTTGCGGGAGACGATTCCCCAGCCCTTTCGCAGCATCTCGTCGTCGCCGTCGGCCAGGCCCATCTCCACGAGATAGCTGCCGCCACGAATGCCCTGGAGGACGTTCTTGACGTGGTGCGACACCGTGGCGATCGTCTCGCCGATCGCTGCCAACCGCTCCGCCTGCACGAGGGCCGAGTAGTAGGAGGTGTCCTCGACCGCGAGGGCTGCCTGGTTGCCGATGGCGATGAGGAGCTTGAGGTGGTCGTCGCGGAAGGCCGCCGGGGCGACGGCATCCGGGGGCAGGGGCGTCGTCGTGTCGACGTAGATCACGCCCACCATGCCGTACCGCCCCTGCATCGGCACGCAGATCGCCTCGCGGATGCCGGCGCGGACGACGCTGTTGCCGGAGGAGAAACGGTCGTCGTCGCGGGCATCGCTGGTGATCACGCCCTCGCGCCGGGACACGACGTAGTCGAGGATCGTGCGGCTCACCACCATCCTCTCGCTGCCGTCCCCCTCCCGGTCGCGGCGGGCCCGGGTTGCGAGGTCGCCGGTGGCGGGATCGACGAGCATGATGCAGCCGCGGTCGGCGGACACCCAGTCGAACACGAGGTCGAGAATTCGTGCCAGGAGTTCGTCGATGTCGAGCGTGTGGCTGACGGCCATCGCGGTCCGGTACATCACCTGCAGGCTGCCGCGGGCCCGGGAACGCCAGTGGTCGCGGGAGTCCTCCGGCGTGGCCAGTGCGATCGAGTCGTCGTCGTGGTGCGCGGCCACGATCCGCGAGCCGTCGGGATCGTCCGCCGTGACCACGTCGTCGATGCCGGCGGCGGCCGGAGCCGCGCCATCGGTGAACGCGAGCACCGTCTGTCCGATCCGGAGCCGATCGCCGGCCCGAAGGTCGGCCTGCTCGATCTTCCGTTCGTTGACGTACGTGCCGTTGGAACTCCGCAGGTCGCTGACGCGGAACCGGTCGCCGACGCGGCGGATCTCCGCGTGCCGGCGCGAGACCTCGCTGTCATCGAGCCGGATCAGATTCCAGGCCTCGCGACCGATCGTGGCCGCGCCGGCGATCCCGTCGAGTTCGTGCCGTGCGCCGGTATTGGTGCCCTGGATGACGAGGAGTGCGGTCACGGTACGAAATTGAGTCGCGGGCGGAACGGAAAAACCGGCGGGCAACGTCCGTGATTGTGGCACAGGATGGCCGCGGCCGAAAGCGCGTATGCCCCTGGTGTCTCCGCGGGATACACTTTTCGTGTTCAGTCAAGACGCGGCTGGACAGTCCGATGACTGCGGCGGTCGACGGACGGGGCCCGGCAGCGGAACCGAGGAGCGACGATGAACCAGGACGTGCGACGACGGCGACGAATGACGGCCCTCGAGGTCCTCGGCCTGACCCTGGTGGCGACGCTCGCCGGAGCGAGCGAGTTGCCGGCGGTGCCGCGCGACGGCGGGCGCGGGGACGAGACGCGGACGGGCGAGCGGCTCCGGGCTGCGGTCGAATGGCTCGCGGCGCCGGACCGCGAGGGACGCGGGCCGGGCACGACGGGAATCGACGCCGCGGCCGACTACGTGGCCGAGCGGCTGGCGGAAGCCGGTCTCGACACGAAGGTCGTCAGCGACGGGCCCTACCAGGCGTTCGCGATGACCCTCGAGGCGAAACTCGGTCCCAAGGACCGCAATCGTGCCGAACTGGTCGGGCCGCCGGCCGCCGACGGGACCCGCCCGACCGTGCCGCTCGCGCTCGGCAAGGACTTCACGCCGATGGCGGCCGGCGGCTCGGGGCCGTTCGACCAGCCGCTCGCCTTCGCCGGCTACGGGATCACGGCCCCGGCCGAGAAGTACGACGACTACGCGCCGTTCACCGGCCGTGACGGGGACGTACGCGGGCTGGCGGTGATCGTCCTCCGGCAGGAGCCGCAGAAGGATGATCCACACAGCGTCTTCGCCGGCAACCAGCCATCGCAGTACGCGGCGCTCGCCCGCAAGGTGGCCAACGCCTCGGAGCACGAGGTCGGCGGGGTCGTGTTCTGCAACGATGCCGACAAGGACGGCGACCGGTTGATGGAGTTCACGCGGGCGGGCGACGGCACCGAACGCCGGTCGCAGCCGATCCTCCACCTCCGCCGCAGCCTTCTCGACGAGGTCGTGCGCGGGTCGCTCGGCCGCGGACTGAAGGAGATTCAGCAGGGCATCGACGAGTCGCTGACGCCCGCGAGCGGGCCGCTCGACGGCTGGCGGATCCGCGGCGAGACGGCGATCGAGCGGCAGGAGACGCAGGCCAGGAACGTGCTCGCCATCCTGCGCGGCCGCGGTGCCGAGGCGGTCGCGGGGCGGCCGGCGATCCGGGCCGCGGAGACCGTCGTTCTCGGCGCCCACTACGACCATATCGGGTTCGGTGGTCCCGATTCCGCCGCGCCGGGGGTCAAAGCCGTCCATCATGGTGCGGACGACAATGCCAGCGGCACGGCGCTGCTCATCGAGGTGGCGCGGCGGCTGGCAGCCGCCGGCCCGCTGCCGCGGACCGTGCTCTTCGTCGCCTTCTCGGGAGAGGAACGCGGCCTGCTCGGCAGCGGCCATTACACCGCCAACGCGCCGCTCCCGCTCGCCGACACCGTGGCGATGGTGAACCTCGACATGGTCGGTCGGCTGAACGGCGACAAACTGATCGTCCAGGGGGCCGACACCGGCACCGGGCTGGACCCGTTGATCGACCGGCTCGGGGCGGCGGGCAAGTTCAACATCGCCAAGGAGTCGGGAGGGTTCGGGCCGAGCGACCACGCGAGCTTCTACGCCCGCAAGATCCCCGTGCTGCACCTGTTCACCGGCTCGCATCCCGACTACCACCGGCCCACCGACACCGCGGAGAAGATCAACTACGAGGGCATGGAGCGGCTGGCCACGCTCGTCACCGATCTCGTCCGCGAACTTGCCAGCGTGCCGGAGCGGCCCGGCTACCTGGAAGTGGCATCGAAGCAGCTCGCCCGCGGTGGCGCTCGGCCGTTCTGCGGCAGCATTCCGGAGTTCGGCTCGTCCGGCAAGGGGTACGCCATCTCGGGCGTCGCCAAGGACTCGCCGGCGGACAAGGGAGGCCTCAAGGGGGGCGACCTGATCGTGCGGCTCGGCGAGAGCGCGATCACCGGGCTCGACGACTTCGACAGCGCGCTGCGGAAGCACAAGGGGGGCGACACCGTCCCGGTGGTGGTCGTCCGCGGCGGTGCGGAGGTGCGTCTGGAGGTCGTCCTCGGCCAGCCAAGGTGAATCTCGGCCGCCCGAAAGCGGCCGGAGTCCACGCTTTTCGCCGAAAATCTGGCCTTGAGCCGGCGGTTCGCGATCTGCATCATCCCGCCGCATTCGAGTTCAGGACGGCCGCACGAGGCCGGCGGTGGTTCCCGTGAACCATCCGGATGCGCGACCGTTTCGCCAGCCCAGGAGTGCTTCACGTGAGCAGGACACATGTCGGTTTCGCGATCGCTACGGTGATGATGGCCGCGATGGCCTCGGCCCAGGCACAGCCCGGTGGCCGGGCGGGGCTCGGGGGTGCGCCGGCCGCGGCCCCCCTTCCCGCCGCCGCGGCACCGCGGCCCGCGGCGGCTCCCGTCGGTGCCGCTCCCACCCAGGTCGTCGTGCTCGACGTCGGCTACATCTTCAAGAACCACGCCGGCTTCAGCGCCGAAATGGCGAAGATCAAGGATGAAGTCTTGAATGTCGAGAACAAGCTCAAGCAGGAGCAGGAGCGGATTCGCGGCATGGTGGAGCAGCTCAAGGCCTTTCAGCCGGGGACGCCGGAGTATCGCAAGCTCGAGGGGGACGTCGCCAAGGCACAGGGCGACTTCAGCGTGCGGGCCCAGCTCGACAAGAAGGACTTCCTCGATCGTGAGGCCAAGATCTATCGCCGGGTGTACGGCGAGGTCGAGCAGGCCGTGTCGATGTTCGCCCGGCAAAACAGGATCGCCGTCGTCCTCCGGTTCGACGGCGAGCCGGTCGATCCCAACGAGACCGACCGCGGGAGGATCATGACGTACCTGAGCCGGCCGATCGTCTACCACGACGGCCTTGTCGACATCACGCCCGACGTCCTGAAGCTGCTCAATGGCCCGGCTGTCGCCGCGCAGCCGCCGCGGCAGCCGCTGCGCTGAGCCTGTCCGTTCGCCGCCGGGCGGCCCGCCGTGGGTCGCCCGGCTCCATTTCGCTTCCTTGTCGTCGAGCGACATGCGTCTTCGATCCCAGCGTACCCTGAGACGGCCCGCGAAGGTCTGCGGGGCGGGCTACTGGAGCGGCCGCGAGTGCGTGGTCGAGCTGCTCCCCGCCCCGGCGCATGCCGGCGTGGTGTTCGTTCGCGGGGACGTCGGCGTCGGCGTGCGGAGTCCGGCGGCCGTCGAGCATCGTGTCGAGGCGGTCAATCGGACCACGCTGGCCGTGGCCGGCGTCCAGGTGCAGTTGGTCGAGCACTGCATGAGCGCGCTTGCGGGGCTGGGCGTTGATGCCTGTCTCGTCCGTGTCTCGGCGGAGGAGTTGCCCGGGCTCGACGGCTCGGCCCGGGCGTTCGTCGAGGCGGTCGATGCCGTCGGCCTGGAGGATCTCGCCGCCCCGGTGGAGCCGCTCGTCGTCGCGGGCACCGTGCGGGTCGAGGAGGGAGGGGCGTGGATCGAGGCTTCCGCGGCCCGCTGCGCCGGGCTGTCGGTCGAGTACGAACTCGACTACGGTCCGGGGCCTATCGGCCGGCAGACGCTGGCGTTGCGGCTCGACCCAGACGCCTATCGGCGGGAGCTGGCGGCGGCCCGAACGTTCATCTCCACCGCCGACGCGGCGCGGCTGCGGGCCGGCGGCCTGGGGCTGGCGGTGACGCCGCAGGATCTCGTCGTGTTCGGCGCCGACGGGCCGATCGGCAACGTCCTGCGCTGGCCGGACGAGTGCGTGCGGCACAAGGTGCTCGATCTGGTCGGCGACCTGGCGCTCGTCGGCAGGCCGCTGCACGCCCACGTCCGCTGCTCGAAGAGCGGGCATCGGCTCAACGCGGCGCTCGCCGCGCGGCTCGTGGCCCTTCACGGGAGGCGGGCCTCGGCCTGATCGTCATGGGTCCTGCCGACCGGCATGAGGAAGACCGGCACCAGGAGGACGGGGGGCTGACGCTGCCGATCGGTCGCGAACCCTCCCTCGTTCATCCGACCGCCATCGTCGAGCCCGGTGCCGTGCTCGGTGCCGGCGTCCGTGTCGGGCCGCACTCCGTCGTCTCGGCCCAGTCCGTGATCGGCCGGGGCACCGTGCTCGCCAACAACGTCACGCTGCTGGGGAGCGTGCGGATCGGCGAGCGGAACAGGATTTTCCCGAACTGCGTCATCGGCGGCGAGCCCCAGGACGTGAGCTACCGCGGCACCGTCACGCGGGTCGAAATCGGCGACGACAACGTGATTCGCGAAGGAGTGACGATCAACCGGGCCTCCGAAAAGGAGGAGGGGCTGACGGCGATCGGCACCTGCAACTTCCTCATGGCCAATTGCCACGTGGCCCACGATTGTCGGATCGGGGACAACGTGATCATCGCCAACGGCACGCTGCTCGGCGGCCACGTCCGCGTGCAGTCGCGGGCCTCGCTCTCCGGTGCCGTGGCCGTCCATCACTGGGCCACGATCGGCGGCTGGGCGTTCGTCGCCGGCCTGTCGCGGGTGTTGCACGACGTGCCGCCGTTCATGCTCGTGGAGGGCTCACCCGCCCGGCCGCGATGCGTCAATCTCGTCGCCATCAAGCGGGGCGGCTTTCGCCAGCAGACGATCGACGCGATCGGCGAGGCCCATCGGCTCCTGTACCGGGCCCGGGTCGGCCTCGATGCGGCACGGGAGGTGCTGCGGCAGCAGCAGATGCTCGTTCCCGAGGTGATGCAACTGCTCGATTTTCTCGTCCTCCAGCAGGAGGGGCGGCATGGACGGGCCCGGGAACGACGGAGGGCGGCATGAACGGCAGCACGACGGACAGGGGTTCGTCACGGCAGCGTGTGGCGGTGATCGGCTGCGGGCATCTCGGGGCGATTCACGCCCGGCTCGTCGCCGGGCGGAGCGACGCCGCACTGGTCGCGGTGGTCGATCCGTGTGCGGAGCCGAGGGAGCGGCTGGCGTCGGCCCACGGCTGTCGCGGTCTGGCCGATCCGCGCGAGATCGTCGGTCTTGCC
>JBKDUV010000101.1:0-8975 GCA_046339335.1 Planctomycetia bacterium
AGCCGGTTCCGCACAGCCGTTGCCGGCTCCGCAGGCGGGCTCGGTGCAGCCGGTGCAGCTGTGCTTCCGCTTGCACTTCTCGAACAGGCCCTTCAGCCCGCCGAAAAGGTCATGCTTCTTGAACTTCCGGACCCCGCAGCACGAAGACGCACCGCAGGCCGGCTCGCAGCAGCCGTTGCCAGCATCGCAGGCCGGTTCCGCACAGCCGTTGCCGGCTCCGCAGGCAGGCTCTGCACAACCATTGCCGGCTCCACAGCCGGGCTCACAGGCGCCCGCACAGCCGTTGCCGGCTCCGCAATCGGGCTCACAGCACGAGGTGCAGCCCTTGTGGCCGAGCATCTTGTTCAGAAGCTCGAACCCGAAGGACTGGCTACAAACGGTGACACCGAGAACCAGTGCACCGAGAAACATCATACGCTTCATCGAGCCACATCTCCTTTGCTTGCGGATCACGCGAGAGTCGACGTCCCGTTCGCGAGGTTCGTCACCCCGAGGTTGTGATCCACGAACTGTTCCGCGGCAGGCCTGTCGAGCCATTCCGTGACTCGATTGATCGCAGGTTGCTGCCGCCCCCTGGTTGCCCGACGGGCACAGTGATGCCCCGGGGGACAAGGGGGCTATCGGCGACTTGGGGAAAGCGGCTTGAGCATCGTCGAAGTATTTTTCACGCCCCCGTCCGGGCCTGCGCATTGCGGAAAACATGCGGCGAAACC
This sequence comes from Planctomycetia bacterium, assembly GCA_046339335.1. Lineage (GTDB taxonomy): Bacteria > Planctomycetota > Planctomycetia > Pirellulales > UBA1268 > QWPN01. The sequence goes on from JBKDUV010000101.1 coordinate 714, forward strand.
GCATCGCGCAAGGTCTGCGGCGCAACGCCTCACGACCCGCACAGCTTCGCGCGTCGAGGCGGCAAAGTTTGACATTCCGGATCGCGGCCGGTGTTCGCGCGTCACGTTTCCGCCGGCGAGTCGTGTTTCTTGACAGTCGTTGCCCAGCCGGTAAACTCCCGCTCGACTCTGGTGGCCTGGTGCGAGCAGCTGCTCCTGCCCGGCAAACAGGGAACTCCGGTGTGAATCCGGGACGGCCCCGCCGCTGTGATCGGGCGATTTTCTGCAAGCCACGTTCAGCGTGGGCCCAGAAGAGAAGGTCGGCTGCATTCGATCCATTGCATGTCTCCTGCTGCTTGCGGGAGGGGATGCGAGAAGGACGCAGCCGCCGAAAGCCCGAAAGTCAGAAGACCTACCAGTGTCGGGAGTCTGCCGGACCGCGAGGGCGGAATGGTGGGCACGGTCGTGCGAGCGGCCGGTCGCTGAACACGCTCAGGATCCGCTGCTGCAAGCCCGCGCTTCCGTTCCCTGCCGCTCGTGCGCCCGCACGCGCGGTCTGCGGTTGGGGGTGTGCGCTTGCCAGGCGGCCATGTCATGGAGTTTCAGGCGCGGACACGACGGAGCGGCATGACGCTCGTCGAACTCTTGGGCGTCGTGGCGGTCTTGGCCGCGCTCGTGGCCCTGCTGCTGCCGGCCGTCCAGTCCGTCCGCGAGGCGGGGAGGCGTCTGCAGTGCGCGAGCCACCTGCGTGAAATTGGCTGCTCCCTCCATGGCCACCTGCTCGCCAAGCGGGTGTTTCCCGTCGGTTGCCTGGAGTGGAAGGCCGGCACCGGCGGCACGAGGCGCTGTTTCGCCTGGAGCGCGTTCATTCTGCCGTGGCTGGAGCAGCAAAGCCTCGCCGACCGGATCGACTTCTCCAAGCCCTACGATCATGCGGCGAACGCCGCCGCCGCGGCGGTTCCGCTGCCGATCTTCGCCTGCCCTTCGGCGGGCCGCAGTCCGCTGGTGGGTGGCCTCGGGGGCAGCGATTACGGCGGGCTCAACGGGGAATCGATCCGGTCGCCGAACAATCCCGCCAAAGGCGTGTTCATCAACGACCGGGGGATCAGCGAACGCGAGATCAGCGACGGTCTTTCCAACACGCTGTTCGTGGCCGAATGCGCCACGGGTTCGTGGAGCGACGGCCAATGGATCAACGGCCGGAATCTGTTCGACCAGGCCTACGCGGTGAACTGGCCGACATGGGAGGATGAGATCCGCAGCCGCCATCCCGGCGGCGCCCACGGGCTGTGCGGCGACGGCGCCGTCCGCTTCATCGCCGACGCGACCGATCCGCGGATCCTGGCCGCCGCTTGCACGCGGAACCGGGGCGAACCGGATCCGACTCCCTGGTCCCAGCCCTGACGAAATCGACTTTCCGCCCGCCCGGAGGTGCCGCTACTCGCCCATGACCTTGCCGCACCGCAGCCCCGCTGCGTGCCGGACTTTGTCGTCGCCGCCGGTCGTTCGTACCGGCTGCGGGTAGCAGCACCCCGTTGGCCTTCTTTTCGGAAAGTGTACGTCATGCGTTCTTCAGGGTTTCATGTCCGGTTTCATGCACGGTTGTGTGTCATCAGCGCGTCGCTCGCGTGCCTTCTTCTCTGCTCGGCCGTGCGGCCCTGCCGGGCGCGGGCCGAGGTCGTCACGTTCGAGGATCTCACCGTGCCGACGGCAGGCTACTTCAACGGCATTCCTGACAGCGCGGTTCCCGGCCAGTCTGGGACCGTTCCGTGGACGTCGGGGAGCGTCTCGTTCGCCAACACCTACACCTATGACGCCACCTATCTCTACAAGGCCTGGGCGGGTTTCGCCTATTCGAACGTCGCAGTCACGGGGAGTGCCGTGTTCACGAACCAATATGCGTCGCAGCCCGGGGGGGGCTTTGCCTCGGCGAACTACGCCATCGCCTACCAGTCATCGTTTCCGCCATTTCTCCCGGCGATCACGCTTCCCAGTCCCGCACGGGTATCGGGCTTCATGATCGGCAACACGACGTACGCCTACGGGAGCATGCAAAACGGCGACCGGTTCAGCGCGCCGCTGGCCACGGGAACGGGCTTCTTTTCCACGACTGCCACCGGTTTTCTCAGCGGCACGGTCACCGACTCGGCGACCTTCTTCCTCGGAAAGCCACTCGGGGGGGATCAGCCGGCCGAAATCCTCGCCGGCTGGCAGTGGTTCAGCCTCGAGCCGCTGGGTGTCGTCGACCGGATCGAGTTCTCGTTTGCCGGAAGCTCGCAGGATGACTACGGCCTGACGACACCGACCTACTTCGCGATGGACAACCTGACGATCTCCGCCGTTCCGGAGCCGGGAACCTGGGCGCTGCTCGGCGCAGGCGTTTCTGCATGGTGGTTCGTTCGCGGCCGCAGATGGGGCGGCCGGACATGAACCCGGAGACCGTTTCCCGCGCCGCCGTGCTCGACCACAACGCCCGGGCCTGGGACCGGCTCGCGGCGGCGGGCGTCGAACTGACGCGGCCCGCCGCCGACGAGGCTTTTGCCGATGCCCGCAGTTGGCTCGGCACCGGGGGCCCGGCAGGCCGGCCGTGGATCCCGGAGCGGCTCGACGGCCTCGAGGTCCTGTGCCTCGCCGCCGGCGGCGGCAAGCACGGCCCGATCTACGCCGCCGCGGGCGGCCGCGTCACCGTGGTCGATCTCTCGGGCGCGATGCTGGCCCTCGACCGGCAGGTGGCCCGCGAGCGCCGCATCGACCTGGAGATCGTGCAGACGTCGATGGACGACCTGGCGATGCTCGGCGCGGGCCGGTTCGACCTCGTCATCCATCCGGTCAGCACCTGCTACATCCCCGACGTCGGCGCGGTGTTCGAGGCGGTGGCGTTCGTCACCAAGTCACAGGGGCTGTACATCAGCCAGCACAAGTCGCCCCCGAGCCTGCAGGCCGGGGTCGGCCCCAACGCATCCGGTCGCTACGAACTGCGGTATCCGCAGGGGAGCCGCGAGCCGCTCCCGCCGGAGCCGCCATCGCGGCTTCGGGAGGCGGGCACTCAGGAGTTCGTGCACCCGCTCTCGGCGTTGCTCGGCGGCATCTGTCGGGCGGGGTTCGCGATCGAGGACGTGTCCGAGCCCGATCACGCCTGGCCGGGAGCCGAGATCGGCTCGTTCGCCCATCGCGCCGCCTTCCTGCCGCCGTACATCCGCGTTCTCGCCCGGCGGATCGGTGGCCCGGCGGCGGCCCCCCGCATCGTGCTGCTACAACAGTAGTCGGCCGCAGCGCCAGATGCCGGCCTCCCCGCCCATCGAGAGACACTCCGTCCATGATCTGCCTCAACGTCCTTCTTCTCGCCAAGGATCCGGCCGACGTGCCCACGATCCGCGATCACCTGGCCGCCGCCATGCGCAAGAGCCGCACGGAGCCGGGCTGCCTGCGGTTCGACGTTTACCACTCGAACACGGAGCCGCGCCGGTTCGTGCTCGTCGAGCACTGGGCGTCGCCCGAGGCCCTCGACGCCCACCGGCTCGCCGAGGCCTACACCACGATCTACAAGCCGCACGTCATGCCGCTCATCGAACGCGAGGGGCATCCGGCGACGCTCCTCGACTGACGCGGCCATGATCCTCCTCATCGACAACTACGATTCGTTCACCTGGAATCTCGTGCAGCGGTTCGGCGAGATCGCTCCCGACCTGCCGGTGGAGGTGGTCCGCAACGACCGCATCACCTGCGCCGACATCGCCGCCAAGTCGCCACAGTTCCTCGTCATCTCCCCCGGCCCCTGCACCCCGGACGAGGCGGGCATTTCCTGCGACGCCATCCGGCGGTTCGCCGGGAGGATGCCGATCCTCGGCGTCTGCCTCGGCCACCAGTCGATCGGCCAGGTGTTCGGCGGGACGATCGTCCGGGCTCGACGGCTGATGCACGGCAAGGTGGACCGGATCGAGCACGCGGGCGAGGGGCTGTTCGCCGGCCTGCCGAGTCCCCTGGAGGCGACCCGCTATCACAGCCTCGTCATCGATCCGCCGACGCTGCCGAAGGACTTTGCCGTCGATGCCTGGTCCACTGCCCCGGACGGGTCGCGGGAGATCATGGCAATCCGCCACCGCACGCTCCCCGTGTTCGGCGTGCAGTTCCACCCCGAGAGTTTTCTGACGCCGGCGGGCTACGACCTGCTGGCGGCGTTTCTCTGCCGCCGTGTGCCGGCGGCGGTCGGCTCGACCGCGACTACGACGCCATGATCGACCTCGCCGCCGCGATCGAACTGGTGGAACGCACGGCCGCGCCGCTGCTGCCGCGCCGGCAATCGCTCCTCGACGCCTGTGGGGCCGTGCTCGGCGGGCCGGTCGTGGCCGACTGCGATTCACCCCCCTGGGATCGGGCGATGATGGACGGCTTCGCCGTGCGGTCGTCCGACTTCGTCCCCGGAGTCCGCGAGACGGTGGACCTGGAGGTGATCATCGACCTCGCGGCCGGCGACGACAGCGGCGTGACGGTGCGGCCCGGAACCTGCGCCCGGATCATGACCGGCGCGCCGGTGCCCGCCGGTGCCGACGCCGTCGTGCCGATCGAATGCGCCGTGGACGGCACGGCGGCGACGCACGCCGGTGACCGGGTGCGGCTCAGCGACGGCCGGTTTCGGCCGGGACAGCACGTCGCCCGGTGCGGCGCCGCGTTTCGGCGCGGCCAGGAGGTGCTCCCCGCCGGCAGCAGGCTCGGAGCAGCGGCGATCGGCCTGGCCGCCGAAGCAGGGGCGGTGAGCGTGATGGCGGTGCCGCGACCGCGGGTGGCGATCCTCTCGACCGGGAGCGAACTGGTCGCGCCGGAGGTGGTGCCCGGGCACGGGCAGACGCGGAACTCGAACGCGCCGATGCTGGCGGCTGCCGCCACGCTTCTGGGTGCCGAGCCACTCGTGCTCGGCAGCGTGCCGGATCGGTCCGAAGCGATCCGGGCGGCGGTGCTGCACGGGCTTGAGGCCGATCTGCTCGTGCTCTCCGGCGGCGTCTCTGCGGGAGATCTCGATCTCGTGCCAGACACGTTCGTGCGGTGCGGCGTGGAACAGGTCTTTCACAAGGTCCGGCTCAAGCCCGGCAAGCCGGTCTGGTTCGGGATCCTGCGGCGGACCGGCGCCGCGCCGCCGACGCTCGTCTTCGGCCTGCCGGGCAATCCGGCCAGCAGTCTCGTCTGCTTCGAACTGTTCGTGCGGCCCGCGATCCGCATCCTCGCCGGCCGACCGCGTGCGGAGTGGCATCTGCCGCGGGGCCGTGCGGTCCTCAAAACGCCGGCGAAGGCCGCCGCGGATCGGCCGGTGTTCCTGCCAGCCCGCCTCGAGAGAGTCGCCGCGCCGCCGTCCGCGGCTGGGTCGTCCCTCGAGGCGATTCCGTTGCCGTGGACCGGTTCGTCTGACCTGCTCGGCCTCGCCGTCGCGAACGGCCTGATCGCGCTCGCCGCGGGGGGCGGCATGCACGCGGCGGGCACGGAGGTCGAGGTCGTGCTCCGCGACTGATCAGTAAAAAGCCTCCTCAGCGGAATCTGTGGGTGAATTCAGCGGGCTATTGGTGCCAGCCACCAAATCTGGGCAATCTGCCAAATTACCCAGATTTGGTGGCTGGCACCTTTTTTAGCTTTTTTAGCTGGCACCTTTTTTAGCCGGGCAGGCTGCGGTGGAAGTGGACGTGCTTCCAGCCGTTGGCGACCTTCTTCCAGATCCGCGTCTCCTCGCAGGTCGTGGTCACCGGATGCCCGGCGGCGTCGAGCTTCTGCACGAGCCGCACGTAGGCCACCAGTGCCACGTCGTCGGAAAGCATCTTCACCATCGGCGAGGCGAGCGTCGTCGTCGTCGGTGCGGCCGACTTGCCCGCCGCACCGGCGAGCTTGAAATAGAACTCGTGAAACGGCTGGCCCGCCACGAGGTGGCCGCGGGCCTCGGGCTCGAAACAGGTAATGTCCTCGGCGACGAGTTCGCGGTAGGCGGGCCAGTCGGCGGCGGCGATCGCCGCGAGCAGGCGGCGGTTGACGGCGAGGACGTCGTCGGCGGGGGAGGACATCGGTGCGGCTCCGGGGATGGAGGACGGCTCCAGGAATGCAGGACGGGGACGGTCAATTCAGGACGGGGCGTGCTCGACGAGGCCGAGACCTTGGAGCTTTTCCAGGCACTCGTCCCGTTCGCGACAGCGGGCGAGATCGCGCCACGACGGATCCTGCACCGCCAGAAAGTCGGCGACCGGTGCCGGCAGCCGGCTGCCCGCGGCGGCGAGCCGGGCGATCACGCTGCGGTCGAGCCGCGTCAGTCGCAGCGCCTCGACCCGGTAGTCGAGAAACGCCTCCCAGGCCAGGGGAAAGAGCGGGGCCACGATCTCGCGACCGATCGCCTCCGCATAGCGGCGGATCTCCAACTGGGCGTGCGGCTCCATCCGCAGGGCGAGGAAGTGAAAGAGGTTGTGGAGGTCGATTTTCCAGTATGCCTCGGTGTAGGTGGAGAGGGGCAGATCCGTGCGGGCCTGCTCCCGGGCGATGCCGGCCTCGAGCCGTTCTTCGTAGATCCGCCGGGCGTGGACCTGGAGCTCGCGCTCGGCCGCGGTGAACCGTTCTCCGGTGGCGGCGGCCAGCGGCTCCGCGGACCCTTGCCGGTTCGAGGTCGCCTGGGTCCGCCAGTCGGCGGCGTCGGTCGCCTGCGTCGAATCGATCGCCAGCGAGTAGCGGGTCGAGTATTCGTTGACGCTGGCGGTGCGATGGCGGATCCACTGCCGCCAGCAGTCCATCGGCACGCGGACGATGAACTTCAGTTCGGCCATCTCGAAGGGGGTCGTGTGGGCGTGCCGCATGAGGTAGCGGATCAATTGCCGGTCGTCGCTGACGGCGCGGGTGCCGGCGCCGTAACTGACTCGCGCCGCCTGGACGATCGCGGCGTCGTCCCCCATGCAGTCCACGAGGGCCACGAAGCCGTCGTCGAGCACGGGAAGCTTTTTCCAGCGGAGCGCGGAAACGAGCGCGGCGCGGTCGGCGGCCGAGTCCGGGGCCGCTCCGGCGGCGGGCTTGGAGACTGCTGCGGAAACAAACTCTGGCATCGGCGCGGGTGCCCTGCGTGGCGAGAAGGTCACAGCATGCGGCACGGTCGCGGCAGGGTCAATCCTTGGCCAGCAACTCCTGCAGCAACTGGGCGAGCCGGCGGGCGTCGTCCGACGTGCGGATGGTGTCGATCCGCGACTGGGGCACGCCGAGTTTGCCGAGCGCCGTCACCACCGATCCCCAGAGTTTTTCCCGTTTTTTCCCCTCGGCCAGGTACAGGTCGGTGACCTGCTCGCCGAGCCGCTGGAGCAGGGCGGTGTCGAGGTTCTCGTAGTAGTTTTTGACGATCGACTGCTGGTATTTGCTCAGTTCAGCCATGGTCCACCCCGGGCCGCTGGAAGGAGTCGCAGGAGCGGACTACAGTATCGGCGTGCTGGATCTGTTCCGTCGAGAGAATTCCATGCCCACGATCACGTTCACGAACGAAAAGAAGGAAATCCAGGTTCCCAACGGCGCGAATCTGCGGGCCGAGGCCCTCCGGGCGGGGGTCGGTCTGTATCCCGGGGTCCACAAGGTCGCCAACTGCCACGGCCTGGGCACCTGTGGCTCGTGCCGCGTCCTCGTCACCAAGGGCATGGAAAACACCAGCCCCAAGGGGTTGCTCGAGGCGGCGCGGCTGGCGGTCTCGCTGGCCTATGTGGGCAACGAGCAGACGATGCGTCTCGCCTGCCAGACGCGGGTCGAGGGGGACATCACCGTCACAACCCGCCCCCCCCTGAACCTGTTCGGCGAGAATTTTTTCAGTTAGCCGTCAGCAGGGCTGGCTGACCGGGCCTGCATGAAGTGGACCGGGCGAGCATGAAGCAGGTGATCGCCATCGTGAAGCCGGTCCTCGCCGAGCGGGTGCTCGAGGCGTTGCGGCTGGCGCCGCTGGAGGCCTGCACGGTTCGTGAGGTTAAAGGCTACGGCCGGCAGAAGAGTTATCTCGACCAGTACGGCGACAGCGAGTATTCGCTCGCCTTCCTCCCCAAGGTGGAAATCCAATTCTGGGTCGACGATGCCCGGGCTGACGAGGTGGTGGAGCGGATTCTCCAGGTTGCCCGCACCGGCCGCATGGGGGACGGCAAGGTGTTCATTTTGCGGTCCATCCGGGATCTTCATGGGTAGAGCCGTAAACCACCGCAGTAGAAGTAGATCACGTCCTTGAAGTTGCCGACGTTCCGGTAGCCCCCTGCCCGACGCTTGATGGCCATGATCTTGCTATTGAGGCCCTCGGCGACC
>JBKDUV010000102.1:0-4606 GCA_046339335.1 Planctomycetia bacterium
GTCGTTCTCGAGGCCGGCGCGGACGTGGCCGCCTGGCGCGGCCCGATCCGCGTGTTCGGCACCGCGCGGATCGGCACCGAGGACAGGCGACATGCCGCGGCCTGGGCGGCGGTCACATGGTCGAAAAAACAAAAGCAGCAGACGACGTCCGCCCGTCTGGTGGACGACATGCCGCTCGACGTGTCGAGCGCGCGGGCGCCGCTCCGGGTGTCCGTGTCACAAGCCGCTTTCGGACCGGTGCCACGCGGGGGCAAAGTGACGATCCCGTTCACAGTGGAGACGACCGCGGAGATGAAGGGGCCGGTCCGCGTCGAGGTCCGGGAGCTGCCTGCGGCCAAGCCCGGCCCCCCCTATCCGAAGGCGATCGCCAAGTCGCTGGAGTCCGGCCAGAAGAGCGGGGCGATCGAAGTCACCATCCCCGCCGATACGCCGGCTGGTGAACACTCCATCCACCTCGTCGCCCAGGTGACCCTGCCACTGGTGCGAAACCCCGACGCCTTGGCCGCGGCGACCGCATCCCTGGCCGAGTTCGAGGACCGCCGCACCGCGTTGCAGAATGCGGTTGCAACCGCCAAGCAGCAGGCGGATGCGGCGGCGGCGGCGGCCAGGGCGGCCGCCGGGCAGGCGAATGGACCGGCCAAGAAAGCTGCCATGGCAGAGGCCGAGGCCGCCCGCAAGGCGGCGGACCAGGCTGTCAGCAAGGCCAAGGCCGCTGTCGATGCCCACCTCCAGAACGAGAAGCCGCTCACCCAGCAGGTTGGCAGCGTCAAGAAGGCGAACGAGTCGAAGCCGGTCGTCGTCTTCGCGGCATCGGCGCCGATCCGCCTCACCGTGACCGCGAAGTAACGGGCCCGCTCGCGGGCGTTACCGGCGCCCCAGCCAGCCGTCGAGCCAGGCGAACGCCTCGCCCTGCATGTCGCGGTCGAAACGGTGTGTGCCCGGGTAGAAGGAGCATCGGTAGCGATTCTCCGCACCGGCCTTCTGGTAGACGTCGGCGAGCATCCGGTCGGCCCTGTCCACCTCCGGGGGGGAAAAGAGCGCATCCTGTCGGCAGTTCTGCACGAGCGTCGGCAGCGGCACGCGCAAGCCGAGGATCTCGGGGTAGTCGAGGTCGCGGGGCAATCCCGGTGGGTAGATCATCCAGGTGTGCGTGTAGGACTTCGAGAAGCAGAAGTCCCGCCACGTCGTCATCATGCCGACGCAGACCGCGGCGGCGATCCGATCGTCGAGGCCCGCGAGATACAGCGTCCGCAGGCCGCCGCTCGACAGGCCGCAGCAGCCGACCCGGCCGGGATCGACCTCGTCGCGGGAGCAGAGGTAGTCGAGGGCCCGCTGGTCCTCGCCGAGAACGACCCCCGGCAGCGTGGTCCCGGCGCAGAGCAGGCTCTTGGCGACGACGTGCTCGTGCTGCGACGCCCAGCGGTTGTAGGCCACGATCTCCCGTCCCTCCTCCGGGTCGGGCGGCTCGACGAGCAGGCCGGAGAGAACCCGGGGCACGTCGGGCAGACGCACGCGTCGGCTGCCGAACAGGAACGCGTCCGGAGCCAGCACGGCGTAGCCGCGGCGGGCCAGTTCGTTGGCCCACCACAGGCCGCCGTAGTTCTCGGCGACGTGCTCGCGGACGAGTGGGTGGACGTCCTCACCGAGGCGGGCGATCTTGCGGTGGCCGAAGTACTTCTTGCCGGAGTGGTCGTGGAGGGCGAGCACTGCGGGGAGCCGCTCGCGGGCACCGGCCGGCTTGAGGAACACTCCCTCCGACGGCGGACCGTAGGGAATTTGCCAACGCAGGAGTTCGATCTCCACGCCGTCGAACTCGGCTTTGCCGATCACGGCAGCCTTGGGGATGCCCCCCGAGTCGGGCATGGCGAGGCACTCCCGCACCCGGGCCCGGGCCTTCTCCCGCCAATCGGCGAGCGTCCGCCGGTCGAACTCGGGACGACGAAAGGAGAGCCGCGGCGGGCCATCTCCCAGCAGGTCGCGGGCCCAGGGGCCGAACTCTCCGAGCATGTTCTGCGGCACGGCCACCGGCCCGGACGCGGCAGGAGCGGCGCCGCCGGCTGCCGGCTGCGCCGCCGCCGACTGCGGGTCGAGGGCCAGCCGCAGGCCGGCTGCGGCCGCCGCGCCGCCGGCGGCCTGGAGAAACGTCCGGCGATCCGGAGTCGGGGTATCCATGCTTCGTCGCTCCTCGAGAGTCCCGTGGCTCGGCCCGCCGCCGAAGTCTTCCTCTGCCCGCGGCCGATCGCCCGCGGCGCCGCGGCGCGGCCTCCGTCAGTGCATTTCCACGGCACAGGTGCCGAGGCCGCCGCGGTAGTAATTGAACTGCACATGCGGATGATCGGCCAGCAGCGACATCGGCACGGCCGTGTCGACGATTCGCCGGGAAATCATCAGGGCCGTGAGCCGCTGCCCGAGTGGGTTGTCGTGCATGCCCGCCTGCCAGATCGAGACCTTCTCCGCCCGCCACGTCTGCAGAGGTCCGACCGTGATCGCCTGCATCGGCACCATCGTGATGTTGCCGCCGCCGCTCGTGCGGGCGTTCTGCGCGAGCGTCACGGGATGGAGGTCGACGACGCGGGTCGAGAGAGCACGGTATTCGGCCGGCGCGGGCGGGGCATCCTGGTGACGGCCGCCGCGCCGCGGCGGGTCGTTGAACGCCCAGTGCTTGATGTCACCCTGTCCCCCCTGCATGACGACACAGCGGGCAGCAGCCCAGCTGGCGTCGTACGCCGTCGTATCCGCCTTTGGAAAATGCAGGTTCGTCTCGGGCATCCGCAGGTCGGGGCGGATGCGGTCGAAGCACAGCTCCCGATCGGCCCGCTCGAACGACAGCGGATGGGTCACCGGCACCTCGCGGCCGTTCTCGTACCACTCGTCCATGCCCCAGAAGTGGGCGTGCCGGAGGTCGAGTTCGAGTTCGTTCACGAGCCGGGCGACGAGCGGCAACTGCTCGGTGGGGCCGATCGGTCCGCAGATGCCCGTCGGCGCGTCCGCCGTGGCCTGCCGCCAGGCGGCGATGTACTCGAGCGCTTCGGCGAGGTAGAAATCCTCCAGGGTGTCGTAGAGCACGACACGAAACCCGGGGCGGGAAAGCCGTTCCAGGTCGGTGATGGAGAGAGCCGCCGCCTCCCTGATCAGGTCGGCATCGAGCGTGGTGTAGTCCCACCAGTCGGGGGCGATGCGGCTCAGCGGTCTGGTCATGCCTGGCTCCTTGACACGGCGGGAGTGCACGAGTCGACGGCCACGGGGCACTGGCAGAGGCCGCCGAGCGCCTCCGCCAGGGGATCGTCGTCGCGGGCGGAAAGTCCGAGATGAAGATGCCGACGCCAGCCCTCGCCGTGGCCGTCGCGACCCGCCATCCGGGCCACGGCGCGTGACATCTCGTCGCAGGCGTCGAGATAGCTCCCCATTCCCTGCGTCGCGTCGAGCCAGGCCTTCTGGCTGACGTGGGCGGCGAGGGCGCGACGCTTCACGTCGTGCACGGCGGTCGTGTCGACGACGAAGTCGGGGACGATCTCCCGGCGCAGGCCGTCGCGCAGGCCGTGCGGCATACCGTGATACACCGTGACGTCTGCCGCATACGCGGGCTCGGCCGGTTCGGTTTCGAAGTGGGGAATGCCCCGGGCGAAGGCCGCCGACACGGCGAGCCGCGCCGTGTTCATGTGATCCTCCATGTAGTCCGCCGGGGAATGGGTCAGCACGATCCTGGGCCGGACACGGCGGATCACGGCCGCCAGCCCGCGCAGGAGCCGCTCCTCGTAGAAGATGCACATGTCGTTCGCCACGCTCGGGTGGAACGTCGCCCCGAGGATCGCCGCCGCCGCCCGCCCCTCGGCGGCACGAATCCGCCGCGTCTCTTCGCGGTCGGTCGTCATGCTGCCCAGATCCCCCCCGGACAGGTTCAGGTAGTGGATCGCCCAGCCGGCCGCCCGGAGCGCGAGGAGCGTGCCGGCCGCAATGAACTCGATGTCGTCGGGATGGGCGACCACCGCCAGGGCCGAGGGGGTGGCGGAGGGTCGAGGACTGATCGCGTCTGGTGTCATGAAAATGGCTTTCCGCGGTACATTAGCCGCCCCGGCAGGTACGGGCAATGACTGCGGGTGGGGACCGGGAGACGTCCCTGCCTGCCAGGCGGCCGGTCGCGCTGTATCCTGTCGGAAGGTGAAGGCAGAGTCCTGCCCTCAACGGTCCCGACGCCAGCCTCGAAAGCGAGCACGCCATGGATTCGCTCCCGCCACCGAACGGCACCCGGAAGCACCCGCTGTCCCGGCGCCGGTTCACCGCCGGCACGGCCGTCACCGCGACTCTGCTGACCGACGCCGTCGCCCGTACCGCCCATGCCGCCGGCAGCGATCGGATCAAGGTCGGCCTCGTCGGCTGCGGTGGCCGCGGCCTCGGTTCAGCAGTCCAGGCCATGTCGGCCGATCGCGGCAACGTGCTCTGGGCGCTGGCCGACGCCTTCCCGGACCGGCCCGAACAGGGGGCGAGCATTCTCAGCCGTGCGATCGCCGACAAGGCGCAGGATGACGCGACGTTCGCCGACCGCCTCGACTGCCCTGCCGAGCGCCGGTTCAGCGGCCTGGACGGGTATCGTCGCCTCATCGAGGTC
>JBKDUV010000103.1:0-7564 GCA_046339335.1 Planctomycetia bacterium
GAGCAGGTCGCCCGACGCCTCGAGCGCCCGCCACTCGGCCGCCCACTCCTCCAACGGGTCGATGCCGAACTTCTCCCGGAGCCGTGTGACATCGAGACGGCCGCGCTTCAGGCCGAGGACCGTCTCGCGGATGTGCAGTTCGCGGCGCGTGGGCTCGAGGCCGCGGGCCACGGGCAGCCGGCCGGCCTCGACCGCCCCGAGATAGTCGTCCCAGTGTGTCGCGTTCTGGTAGTGGAGGCCGGAGAGGTGCCCGAAGCTGGCGACGCCGAGCGCCACCAGGTCGCTCCCCTCCCAGAGCATGTCGCGATAGCGAAATTGGACGCGCTGCGGATCGCGGACCAGCGTGTAGCCGCTGGAGATCGCGTAGCCGGCGGCGAGAAAGCGGTCGAAGGCCCAGTCCACCCAGGCCCGCTTCGTCGGCCAGTCGGCGACCGGGACACCGTCGCCGCCATCGCGGGCATCCCGCACGAAGACCGTATTGAAGGGGAGCTCCATCTGGTAGATCGTCACGCTGTCGGCACCGAGGTCGAGCGTCCGCTCGACCGTCTGCTGCCACGACTCGAACGTCTCCCCCACCATCCCCGCGATCAGGTCGACATTGGTGCTGGGAAAGCCGGCGGCCTGGATCCACTCCCAGGCGCGGAGGATCTCGGCCGAGAGATGCGCCCGGCCGTTGGCTTCGAGCACGTCGTCGGAGAAGTTTTCGACGCCGAGCGAGATCCGCGTCATCCCCAGCGCCCGCAGCGCCCGCACCTTCGGCTCCGAGAGCGTGCCCGGCTCGCACTCGAACGTCACCTCCTCGGCCGCATCCCAGCCGACGCTGGCGTGCAGCCCATCGACCAGCCGCTCCAGCTGCTTCACGGAGAGGAAGGAGGGCGTGCCGCCCCCGAAGTAGACGTAGCGGAACGGTCTGCCGGCCACGGCCGGCCGGGCGGCGACGAGGGCCGCCTCGGCTGACAAGGCCTGCGAGTACCGCTCGACGTCAGCCGCCGCGACGTCGGTGTAGACGCGGAAGTAGCAGAACTTGCACCGCTTGCGGCAGAACGGGACGTGCAGGTAGAGCCCGATCGCGGCTGTCGTGGGGGGCGCGTCGAAGGCGGCGAGCACCTCCGGCACGGCGCCGGCGTTCCACCGCGAGAACGGCGGGTAATTGGCGACGAAGTAACTGCCCGGCTCGGTGGCGTCTGGCATCGGCGGCGGCCCGTGAGGGAGGGCGACGAACCTCCATCCTAGCTTTTCAGGGCTTTTTTGCCCGTTGATACCGGGAATTTGCCGGCGCGGCGCGCGTGAACTACCGTTTTTCCAACGCTCGTTTCACTCCCCACCCCCCCACCACCACACGCCCATGATGCTCCCCGTCGCCATCACCGCCGCCGTCGTCCTCATTCTGATCGTGCTTCTGGGAGTGCGCATCGTGCCCCAGCAGTCCGCCCACGTCGTCGAGCGGCTCGGCCGGTTCAACGGGGTGCTCGGGCCGGGCCTCAGCGTCATCATCCCGTTCATCGACAAGATCGCCTACCGGCACACGCTCAAGGAGGTGGCCCTCGACATCCCCGAGCAGGTGTGCATCACCAAGGACAACGTCCAGGTGGCCGTCGACGGCGTGGTCTTCCTCCAGGTGATCGATCCCAAGCTCGCCTCCTACGGAATCACCAACTACGGCTTCGCCGTGTCGCAGCTCGCCCAGACCACGATGCGGTCGGAGATCGGCAAGATCGTCCTCGACAAGTGCTTCGAGGAGCGCAGCAACATCAACGCCGCCGTGGTGACCGCGATCGACGAAGCAGCCTCCGGCTGGGGCGTCAAGGTGCTGCGGTACGAGATCAAGAACATCACGCCCCCTGACACCGTCCTCGTGGCGATGGAGAAGCAGATGCAGGCCGAGCGCGAGAAGCGGGCCACGATCCTCCAGTCCGAAGGGGAGAAGACGTCGGCCGTGAACGTCGCCGAGGGGCAGAAGCAGAAAGTCGTGCTCGAGTCGGAAGCCCAGCGACAGCAGCAGATCAACAAGGCGGAGGGGGAGGCGGCCGCGATCATCGCCGTCGCCGACGCCACCGCCCAGGGAATTCGCCGGGTGGCCGACGCGATCCGCTCCGAAGGGGGCCTGGAAGCGGTGCAACTGCGGGTCGCCGAGCGGCTCGTCGAGCAGTATGGAAAACTCGCCAAGGAAACGAATACGATGATTCTTCCGGCCAACTTCGCCGACATCGGCAGCCTGATCACGGCGGCGATGGCGGTGGTGAAGCGCGGTGACGGCCCGCGTGCCTGACCCGGGCAAAGCTCCGCCCGCGTGACGCTGTTGGCTCGAGGACTTCAAGGAGGGTGCGATGGACGACCTGCTGACCCCGACGACGTTCTGGCTGATGCTGGGGTTCCTGCTCATGGCGCTGGAACTCGCCTCGGGGGCCGCGGTGCTGATCTTCTGCGGCCTCGGGGCCCTGGCGGTGGGAACGCTGCTGGCCGCGGGCGCGCCACTGTCGACGCCGTGGCAGGTCGTGCTGGCGGCGGGCCTCGCCCTCGCCGCCACGCTCGTGCTCCGGCCGCTCGTCCGCGGCTGGCTCAAGCCGCATGGCGGCTACACGGACCATGTCGGCGGCGTCGTCGTGGCGGAGACGCCCGTCGACCATGATACGTCGGGCCGCGTCCGCCACCGCGGCACCGTCTGGCAGGCGCGGACGGTGCGTGGCGAGTCGCTGGCCCCGGGAGAGCAGGGGATCGTGACCGGCGTCGAGGGGATCGAGCTCCGCGTCCGCCGCGGCTGACTGGCCGCAGCGGACTGAGAGTCTCGCTCACAGACCCCGGGCGGCCAGCAGGTCGTCGAAGTCGCGCAGGTGATAGGGCACCTCCGCCCGGTCGAGCACCCGGCACAGGCTGCGGAGCGCGATCCCCATGCCGTCGGGGCCGCTCGTCCCGCCAAACTGGCCGCCGCCGCGGACGTGCGGCTCGAGGTCGAGGAACACGCCGGGGATGCCACGCCGCCCCAGTTTTTTCGTCAGCGCCGGGAGCATCCCGCGCAGGTCGGCGAGGATTTTGTCATGGCCGCCGGCGCCCACGTCGGCCGGCACGAAGCCGGCCAGGGCGTCCTCGTCCACGTGCCTCCCCCGGGCCTTGCCCGCCGCCACCTTGCGGTAGTCCTTGATGTGCACCCAGCCGAGGCCGGGCCGCATCGCCTCCCACTGCTTCCACACCTCCGCGGAACTGAAGCCCTGCACGATCAGGTTCGCGGCGTCGAACACGAGCACGAGGCCCCGGTGATTGACGCGCCGGTGAATCTCCGCGAGCAATTGCCCGGTGCGGCCGACGAGGTTCGCCTCGACCTCCAGGCCGAACGTCAGGTCGGACCGGTGGCAGGCCTCGGCGATCCGGCCGATCTGGTCCACGGCCTGCTCGAGGTGGTCCTCCGGCCGGGCGGACTTGGGCGGGTAGAAGGAGAACCCACGGATCAGTTTGGTCTCGAAGGCGTGTGCCAGTTCGCAGGCCCGGGCCACGTCCTTGGCGAGGTAGCGGGCGAAGGGCACGTAGGCATTCTTCGTGCCGTCCTCCTCGTCGCGGAGCTTGACCTTGCCGATCGGCGCGGCGATCGAGGCCACGTTGAGGCCGTACTCGTCCTCGAGGTGGCGGATCGCGCGGATCTCGCCCAGGGACAGTTTCATGACGTTCTTCACCCCCTTGCCGACGTCGATGTTCCGCAGGCTGTAGTACTCGAGGCCCAGGGCGGCGAGCGCGGAAAACTGCTCCACGGCGGTGAGGTGGAAGGCGGCCTCGTCGGCGAGCGCGGAGAGCAGGACGGGGGGCTTGGGCATCGGTCGGGTTCCGGTTGGGAGGTGGGGAAGCGGGCGACGGGCAGACCGCCGGCCGGAAAAAAGAATAGCGGCGCATCGGCGAGTCTGCCGGCGGCCAGCCGACCCCCGCGGCGAAAAACGCGAAAGCCGGCCGATTTGGCCGGGGGCCCCGGGGCCCCGGTCTTGAGGGAAGAAGCTGCAAGAGATACTACCCCGAGCATGATGGAGTGGACATCTGACGTCGATGCATCCGTGAGGGGTTGCCCATGCCCCGAGAGGCGGCGTTGCTGGCAAGTGAAGGAGGGCACCGATCCGCCATCAGGCGGATCGGTCTGCCGAAAACGCAGCCAGCATCGAGTGAACGACGGCCTGGAGGGCCGAAGTGAACGACCGACGAGCGGGGCATGGGCTACCCCGAACCGTCGGGGCGTACTGTCAACTATTGGATGCTCCTGGTAGTAACCTTCTCAGTGTTCCTTCCACTCCTCACGTTGACGGGAGGACAGACCGTGACTTCGTGCGGCAGCGGCGGTCGCGTCGTCGCATGCAACCGCCAGCGTCTCTGGCTCGGCGGCTTCTGTCTCGGCCTGCTGGCGATCGCGTCGGTCAGCAACACGCTGGGCGCCGATCCAGGTGGTGGCAATCCGGCTGGCGGCAATGCGACCGCGAAAAGAATGGTCCGGCCGCGGTTTCTCGGCGGCCCCGACGCTGAACCGCGGGGTGATCGCCGTCGGCAACTCGCCGAGTGGATGACGTCGGCACGCAATCCCTATTTGCCAGGGCCACGGTCAATCGCACGTGGGGACTCATGTTCGGGGCGGGCATCATCGACCCGGTGGACGACATGGGGGGCGATCACCCTGATGAACAGTGACATGTTCGACCCGCTGCGGGTGCCATTCCACTCCGCGATCATCGGCGAGCAGACCGATGCCGGCCGGATCGACGCCGTGTTCCTCGTCGCGATTACCCGACTCCCGACGACGGATGAGCGGGAACGGTTCGACAGGTATCTGGCCGAACAGACGGCAGCCGGGATCGACGATGCCCAGCCCAGCCCCGTCTACCGGGGCCGGGAGCGGCAGCGGTACGAGCTGGTGCAGAACGGGGCCTGCTCGAATCGACCACCATCCTCTGGATGGGTGAATTCGGCCGCACCCCGAAGATCAACGCTGGCAAGGGACGGGACCACTTCACCGATGCCTGGACCGCGGTACTCGCCGGTGGCGGCGTGAAGGGGGGTCTGGCGTACGGAAGAACCAGCGACGACGGCCAGGAAGTAGTCGACGGTAAGATCGGCATCGGCGACCTGCTGGCGACGTTCGCGGCCGCGGCCGGCGTCCCGCCGACCACGGAAAATCTTTCCGAGCTTGGCCGCCCCATCAAGGTTGCCGAGGGAGGCGTGATCGAGGACGTCGTCGCCGTGAGCCACGGGAAGCGCGTCGAATGACCAGCGCAAGGAGCTCGTCGCACCGGCCGCGAACCACGAGGAGAATGAATACGCCCACAAGCCCGGTGAGGGCATCGTCGGCTGTAGGACTCGGCTGACCGCCGGTTGGGGCCGACCGCGCGACATCCTCGGAGACAGGCTTCAGCCCACCCCAGACGGGGCACGGGACCGCCACACTCGACGCCATGCGCGGCGTCATCGACGAGCAAAACCAGCGCGGCCGCTGAGATCAGACGGGGCCGATGTGGTCGGCCGCCGGGTGCGAGACCGCGCTCCGGGAGCGGATGCCGCCCCGCGGCGTGAACTCGGCGAGGAGCGTCATCCGGCGCGGCTGGAGCACCGCGACGAGGTCGTCGAGAATCCGGTTGGTGACGTTCTCGTAGAAGATCCCTTCGTTACGGAACGACTGCAGGTAGACTTTGAGGCTCTTGAGTTCCACGCAGGTCCGGTCCGGGATGTAGCGGAACGTGAGCGTGCCGAAGTCCGGCTGCCCCGTCTTCGGGCAGACGGAGGTGAACTCGGGGCAGATGATCTCGATCGTGTAGTCGCGGCCCGGAAACTGGTTGGCGAAGGTCTCCAGCTGCTCGCGGGACGGGGATGGGAAGGTGCTCATGATGGATGGAAGTGTGCCATGAATGCGGCCGGTCCGATAGACGCCGTCGATTTCGCAGGGCAGGGGGCCATCGCCCCCGAGGCCGGCCGCCACGCCGTGGCCCTCCTCTCCGGCGGCCTCGATTCGGCCACCGCGGTCCGCTGGGCACAAGCGCAGGGCTACCGGCTGACCGCGCTGACCATCGATTACGGCCAGCGGCACCGGGCGGAACTCGCCGCCGCCCGGCAGGTGGCGGCGGCCCTCGGCATCGCCGATCATGTCGTGCTGCACATCGATCTGGCCGCCTTCGGCGGCAGCGCCCTCACCGACGCCGCAATCGCCGTCCCGCACGGCCGCTCCGCGGCCGACATCGCCCACGGCATCCCGGCCACCTACGTGCCGGCCCGCAACACGGTCTTCCTGTCGCTGGCTCTCGCCCTGGCCGAGGCCCGCGGCGCCGAAGCGGTCGTGATCGGCATCAACGCCGTCGATTACAGCGGCTACCCGGACTGCCGGCCGGAATACCTCGACGCCTTCGCCCGCATGGCGGCGCTCGGCACGAAGACCGGCGTCGAAGGACGGCCGGTCGAGTTTCTCGCCCCGCTCGCCGGACTCTCCAAGGAGGCGATCGTCCGCCTCGGCCTCTCGCTCGGCCTCGACCCAGGCCTGACGACGAGCTGTTACGAGCCGGGGCCGGACGGCCGCCCCTGCGGGACGTGCGACGCCTGCCTGCTGCGGGCCGCCGGGTTCGCCGCCGCCGGCGTGACCGATCCCCGGTCCGCGCCCGGCCGGTGGAAGTGAGAGGCCGGAAGGGAAGCCCGTGCGGATTGCCGAGATCTACGCGTCGCTGCAGGGGGAGGGGATGCTTGCCGGCACGCCGAGCACGTTCGTGCGCACCAGCGGCTGCAACCTGCGGTGCACGTGGTGCGACACGCCCTTCACGTCGTGGCGGCCCGAAGGGCAGACCATGGAAGTCGGCACGGTGCTCGCGGCCGTGGAGGCATGCGGGCCCCGGCACGTCGTGATCACCGGCGGCGAGCCGCTGCTCGCGGCGGACGTCGGGCCGCTGTGTGCCGCCCTGCGGGCCGCCGGCTACCATGTCACGATCGAGACGGCCGGAAGCGTCTTGCCGCCGGAAGGCCCGCCGGCCTCGGACCTGATGTCGATCAGTCCCAAGCTGTCATCGTCGGCACCGCCGGCCGACACGCCTGGGGGCTGGGCGGCCAGGCACGAGGCGGCCCGGCGCCGCGACGACGTGATCCGGGCCCTCGTCGCCTCGGCCCCTGATCACCAGCTGAAGTTCGTCGTCGAGACACCGGCCGACATCGAGGAGACGGTCCGCTGGGTCGACGACCTCGGGTCCGCGATCGATCGGAACCGCGTGCTCCTCATGCCGCAGGCCCGCACGGCCGTGGAGCTCCAGACGCATTCCGCCTGGCTGGCCGGCGAATGCGCCCGCCTCGGCTTCCGCCTCGCCCAACGCCACCACATCCTCTGGTTCGGCGGCCGCCGCGGCACGTGACCACACATCGAGGGCGGGCCCGATCCGGTTCCTGCCGGTGGGAAGATTTCGTTGATTGTGTGGTCGATGAATCCGTGAGTGTCTTGCTCCCGTCGAACCTGGAATCTCCGTGGGCAAGGGTTAGCCTACCCTTTCCCCCGGAGGATTCCATCCCATGTCGCAGAAGCGTAAGCGGCTGTCCGGCCCCGAGAAGATCGCCATCGTCAAGCGATACCTCG
>JBKDUV010000104.1:0-16320 GCA_046339335.1 Planctomycetia bacterium
CTAGCGCCTGGCTGGCGAGGTTCGCGCAGGCCTTCCGGGCGAAGCGGTTCGTGTCCCCGGCGGCGCGGTCGCGTCAGCGGCGCCGATCGGGTCGGGCGGCGGCACTTGCACCGCCTCCACGGCCTGCTTCCGCAGCGACTCGGGAATCGCCACCGCGGCGTGGCCGGACACGGCCGCCGGCTTGCCGTCGGTCGTTGCGGCGGCCGGCGCCGTGGGCGTGGCCTGGGCCATGGTCTCGTAGATCGCGGCCTCATCGGATCCGGCCGTCATCGCCGTCCGGGTCTCGAGCGCCGCGCGTGCCTTCTCGACGTCGAGCGTCAGCCCGAGCATGAACGTCTCGAGCACCGCGAGTTGCTTGGCCAGGGAGTCGGCATCCATGGCCTGCCCCTGCATGGCCGCGGCCTGACCCGCCATGGCCGTGAGCTGGGCCCGCAATGGCTCTGGCAGGCGGGACGGGAACAACTTGATGCCGAGCGAGAACATCTTCACGACCGGATCGAGCTGCTGCTCGAGGCCCGCCGGCGGAGCGGGCATGCCCTGCAGCGAGACGACCGCCCAGCCGTCCTTCTCGATGATCTGCAGCGGCGGCATGCCGGGGTTGCCGGCGTTGGCGAGCACCTTCACGCCATCCTGCTCCTGGACCTCGCCGAGCACTGGGGCGAGCGACTCGAGGAGTTTGTTCAGATCCTTCACCGGCACGAAGCCGCGCACGACGGGTGCGTCACCAGGGCCCTCCGCCGTGACGACCACGCCGGCCGGCCGGTTCACGGCGAGCCCGGCGAGCCCCTTGAACTTGGTCGCCATCATGAGCGGCGTCTCCACCAGTGCGTCGAGCGCCGGCTGATCGACCAGCCCGCCCACCCAGCGGACCTGCTTCTTGAGTTCGGCATACGGGTCGCACGCCACGACGGCGAGCACGACCGGCTCGTCGGCGGCATGAGCCCGCGGGGAAGAAACCAGGCCGCTGGCCGATGCCAGGCAGGCGGCGGCGACGGCAACGCAGGCCAGCGGGCGGACGTACATCGAATGACCCTCGGCAGATGGGGGAAGGGGCGGGAGCCACCGGCCGGGGATAGGCGTCGACCGGCGCCGGCGAACCGGAGAAATCGTACCACATCGGGCGGCTGGCGAACATCATCGCGGAAAGAAGAATGGTCGTGCCCTGGATTGGTATCCTGCAGCCCGCTACCGCATGACCACGCCACACGTCCTCCACGAGCCCGTTCCTGCCGGGGCTGCGGGCACGCCCCGGCGGCAGTCCGGCGTGCGACTGCAAAGCCTGCTGCTCGTTCTCACCGCGGCGACGACGTTCGCAGCGGGCGTGGTCGGCTGGCAGCTGATGTTCCTCGGCATCGATGATTCCCTCGCCGAGTCGTTCGGCCTCCACTGGCGACGCGGGCTCGCCTACATGGCCGCCGTGATGGCCGTGCTCGGCGCCCACGAGGCGGGGCACGTGGTCGCCGCCCGGATCCACGGCATCCCGGCGACGCTTCCCTACTTCATACCCATGCCCGTGCTCCTCACCGGCACGCTCGGCGCCGTGATCGGCATGGAGGGGTCGCGGGCCAACCGCCGGCAGCTCTTCGACATCGCGCTGGCCGGTCCGGTGGCTGGGCTCGTGGTCGCGGTGCCGCTGCTGGCCATCGGCATGCAGGGGGCCACGCCCGCCAGCGACAACCCGTTCGCGCTGCCGCTCTTGGCACAGTGGCTGCTCGCACTGGTGCGGCCCGACCTGCCGGCCGACACGACGATCGCCCCCAACGCCCTGTTCATGGCCGGCTGGGTCGGCCTGCTGGTCACCGGCCTGAACATGATCCCTGTCAGCCAGCTCGACGGCGGCCACGTCGCCCATGCGCTCCTCGGCCGGCGCGGCAACTGGCTGGCGCGGGGCATGCTCCTCGCGGCGATGGCCCTGGTGATCGTCTGCGGGCAGTACAACTGGGTGGCGATGCTCGTGGTCGTGACGCTCATCGGCGTTGATCACCCGCCGGTCCGCGACGAGGAGGTCGCGCCCGGGCCGGTGCGCACGGTGCTCGGCTGGTGTTCGTTCCTGATCCCGATCGTGACGTTCATGCCCGAGCCGCTGGCCGGGCTCTGACTGGCCGGGCGGTGAGCGCGACACGGCCGGGCTGCGAGCGCATCTCGCGGGTGCAGCGCCGCCGCCCGGCCCGGGATTGCCGGTGATTCGTTGACCGCAACGCTGGTGGCGTCCAGAATTGATTCCTGATCGATCGACTCACGAAGGAGGACAGCGTGAATTTCGTCGCCGCGGAGGATCCGGAAGTGTGGTCGGCCATCGCCGCCGAGCAGACGCGGCAGCAGGACGGCCTGGAGATGATCGCCAGCGAAAACTTCACCAGCCCGGCCGTCATGCAGGCCGTGGGGAGCGTGCTCACCAACAAGTACGCCGAGGGCTATCCCGGTCACCGCTACTACGGCGGCTGCGAGTTCGTCGACAAGGTCGAGGACCTGGCTCGCGAGCGGCTCAAGGCGCTGTTCGGCGCCGAGCACGTCAACGTGCAGCCGCACTCGGGCAGCCAGGCCAACGCCGCGGTCTACATGACGGCGATCGCTCCGGGCGACACCGTGCTCGCCTTCGACCTCGCCCACGGCGGCCACCTCACCCACGGGATGAAGCTCAACGCCTCGGGCGTGCTCTACAAGTTCGTTCACTACGGTGTCCGACGCGAGGATCACCGGCTCGACTTCGACCAGATCGCCCGGCTGGCCCGCGAGCACAGGCCGAAGCTGATCGTGGCCGGAGCGAGCGCCTATCCGCGCGAGATTCCCCACGGGACGTTCGCCGAGATCGCCCGCGAGGTCGGCGCCAAGCTGATGGTCGACATAGCCCACTATGCGGGGCTCGTCGCGGCGGGGCTGCACGACAATCCCGTGCCGGTCGCCGACTTCGTCACCAGCACGACCCACAAGACGCTTCGCGGCCCGCGCGGCGGGATCGCCATGTGCCGGGCCGGCGACGCCAAGATGCTCGACCGCTCGGTCTTCCCCGGCCAGCAGGGTGGGCCGCTGATGCACGTGATCGCGGGGAAGGCCGTGGCCTTCGCCGAGGCTTTGCGGCCCGACTTCAAGGCCTACGGCAGGCAGGTGATCGCCAACGCGAAGGCGCTCGCCGAAGCGCTCGCCTCTGGCGGCGTGCGGCTCGTCAGCGGCGGCACCGACAACCACCTGATGCTCGTGGACGTCACGCCGCTGGGCATCGGCGGCAAGCTCGCCGAGGAGACGCTCGACCGCTGCGGCATCACCTGCAACAAGAACATGATCCCCTACGACGAGCGGAAGCCGATGGATCCCTCCGGCATCCGCCTGGGCACGCCGGCGTTGACGACCCGCGGCATGCGGGCCGACGAGATGCGGCGGATCGCCGCGTGGATTCTTCGGGCGCTGAAGCAGGCCGGCGATGCGGACGTCGTGGAGACGACCCGCCGCGAGGTGGCGGAACTTGCGGAGCAGTTTCCCGTCCCCGCGGCCCGTCTCGAAGAGACGGTCGCGGGCTGAAAAAGGTGCCAGCCACCAAATCTGGGTAATTTGACCCGCGTCGGCTCGACATGTATACATGCGTACATGCCACGCCCCCGTCGAGTCGTCCCCGGAGGGATGCCGTTCCACGTGCTGAACCGCGCGGTGGGGCGACGGACCGTCTTCGAGTCGGCTGCCGACTACGCTGGATTCCTCGACGTCATGGCCGAGGCTCTGCGTACGCGGCCAATGCGGATCTGCGGGTATTGCGTGATGCCGAACCACTGGCACATGGTGCTGTGGCCTGAGCGTGACGGTGATTTGCCGGCGTTCGTGCAGCACGTCTCGAATCTGCACGTCAAGCGTTGGAAGAAGGTGCATCGGGAAGTCGGCGAGGGTCACCTGTATCAGGGACGCTACAAGTCATTCCCCATTCAGAGCGATGCATATTTCCAGACCGTCATCCGCTATGTGGAGCGGAATCCGCTGCGGGCGAATCTCGTCGCCAGGGCCGAAGACTGGCCATGGTCGAGCCTTGGGCAAGCGTCGTCGTCCGCCTCGATTCCCCTCGCCGCATGGCCGGTTCCGCAACCGGCGCAACGGCATGGCGAGCAGTGGGTCGAATGGGTAAATGGGCCGCAGACCGAGGGAGAGCTCCGGAGCCTGCGAGCATGCACGATGCGAGGCCGGCCCTTCGGGGACGACGCCTGGGTGCAGCGGATCGCCGAGAGCCTTGACCTGGGAGCCACGCTGCGACGCCGGGGACGTCCATGCGCTGCCGAGCCAGCCTTCCGGACCGGCTGAGTCGGCCCCCAGATTGCCCAGATTTGGTGGCTGGCACCTTTTCCGTACGATACGGGGATGCAACGAGTAGTGCGGATCGGCATCGTGCAGTCGGCGTGCAGCGGCGACAGGGAGGCGAACGTCGCGCAGGCGATCGCCGGGATCGCAGAAGCGGCGGCCGGCGGCGCCGAGGTCGTCTGTCTCCAGGAACTGTTCGCCGGCGAGTATCCCTGCCAGAGCGAGGACCATGAAAAATTCGCCGCGGCGGAGGGGGTGCCTGGGCCGCTGACGGCCCGGCTCGCGGCTGCCGCGAAGCAGCACGGCGTGGTGCTCGTGGGGAGCGTGTTCGAGCGGCGCACCGCGGGACTCTTCCACAACACGGCCGTGGTCTTCGACGCCGACGGCTCCACGGCGGGCGTGTATCGCAAGATGCACATCCCCGACGACCCGCACTACTACGAGAAGTTCTACTTCGCCCCCGGCGATACGGGCTTCATGAGCATCCCCACGAGCCGGCTCGCGGTCGGGCCGCTCGTCTGCTGGGACCAGTGGTACCCGGAGGCCGCCCGGCTCACGGCCATGGCCGGCTCCCAGGCGATCTTCTATCCGACGGCGATCGGCTGGCTCGACGGCGAGGAGCCGCTGCACCGCGAGCAGTACGAGTCGTGGGACACGATGCTCCGCAGCCACGCCATCGCCAACGGCGTGTTCGTCGTGGCGGTCAACCGCAGCGGCCGCGAGGGTAGCTTGAGGTTCTGGGGGGCGAGCGTGGTCTACGCCCCGAACGGCCAATGCCTCGTCAAGGCGTCGCACGACGTCCCCGAGACGCTCGTCTGCGAGTGCGACCTCGACCGCATCGAGTGGTCGCGGATGCGCTGGCCGTTCTTCCGCGACCGGCGGATCGACGCCTACGGAAACCTTCTCCAACGCTGGGGAGGGTGAGGGCATGTCGGCCGACCAACCGCACGCCGGCGCGACGCCCGCCGCGCTCGGCTACCGGTTCCCCGCCGAGTGGGAGCCGCACGCCGCCACCTGGCTCGCCTGGCCGCATCGCCGGGCCACCTGGCTCGGCGACTTCACGGCGATCCCCGCCGCCTACGCCCGCGTTGCCGTGCAGATCGCGTCCCACGAGCCGGTGCGGATCGTGGGGAGCGGGGCGGCGCTCTCCGAGGCCCGGACATTCCTCGGTCAGGTGACGAACGTGTCGTTCGTCGACATCCCCACCAACGACTCCTGGATCCGCGACACCGGCCCGGTGTTTCTGCGGCCGCGGGGTGCGGGAGCACCGGCCGCAGTGGCCTGGGAGTGGAACGCCTGGGGGGGCAAGTATCCGCCCTGGGACGACGACGCCCGTGTCGCCCGCTCGATCGCGGCGCGACTCGGCCTGCGAACGTTTACCCCCGGCATCGTCCTCGAAGGGGGTGCCATCGACACCGACGGCGACGGCACGCTCCTGGCCAACGAGCGCTGCGTCGTCGATCCGCGGCGCAACCCGGGGCTCGACCGGGCGGGCACGGAGCGGATTCTGCGCCATTTTCTCGGCGTCGAGCGGGTGCTGTGGGTGGGGGGCGACCTCGCCGGCGACGACACCGACGGCCACATCGACCAGCTCGCCCGGTTCGTGGCCCCGGGTCGCGTCGTGGCGGCACGGCAGCCCGATCCGCTCGATCCCAACCGGGCGGCGCTCGAGGCCAACCTCGAACTGCTCCGTGGGCACGTCGACGCCCGAGGCCGGCGGCTGGAGGTGATCCCAATCGACATCCCGCCGCGGTATGCGTTTGCCGGAACGCAGCTCCCGGCGAGCCACCTGAACTTTTACGTCGGCAACGGCTTCGTTGGCGTGCCGGTGTTCGGCGCCCGGACGGACGAAGCGGCGCTGGCTACGCTCGCCGCCTGTTTCCCCGACCGGCGGATCGAGCCGGTGGACTGCACGGCGATCGTCCGCGGCCGCGGGGGCCTGCATTGCATCACGCGTGACGAGCCCTCCGTGGCCTCGTCACGCTAGGCCCGGCGCGGGCAACGCCGAGGGTTGTCCGGCCGGGCATGTCGATCGTGGTCTTCATGACGGCACCGTAGCCGTAAATTCGGTAGTTGCAGAGCGACATCTACGGGCGAATATGCCGCCGAACGCTGGGCCTGCGGCGGTTTTGTTCGGCTGTAACGAAACGGCTGCGGCGCCGTCTTCATGGAGGCGGACGGTTCGCGGGCCGTCGGGACGGCCGGCGTGTGGCATGAACGCCGGTCGGTGGCCGGATGACTGAGAAGGAGCCGAGCATGGCAGCGACAAGCGACGGTCACGGCTGGATTCTCGCGGCCGTCGATGCCCACGAGCTTCCCCTCGCCCGCTACGCCCGCCGGCTGCTCGGCGACGTTGATCTCGCCGCCGACGCCGTGCAACACGCATTCGTGCAGTTGTGCAGTGAGTCGCGGGCCACGGCCGGCGAGAACCCTGCCGCCTGGCTGTTTCGCGTCTGCCGCAACCGAGCCCTCGACCACCTGCGGCGCTCCGGCCGCGAGCGGCCGCTCGTCGGTGAACACGACGAACCGACCGCGGGCCCACCCGACCGGTCGGCGATCGCCGATCGCAGCGCCGACCCCGCCGCGGCCGCCGAACAACGCGAGCTCGCCGCCCGCCTCCGTGACCTGCTTCGTGCCCTGCCGCCGGCACAGCGCGAGGCGATCGACCTGTGGTGCGAGGGTTTTACGGCCAGGGAGATCGCCGCGATCACCGGCCGCACCGCAGGGCACGTGCGCGTGCTTACTCACCGCGGGCTGACGGGGCTTCGGAGTCATCCCGCCATCCGCAGCCTGCTCGCGGCCAACGCCACCGCCTGAACCCCCGACCGCACCTGCTTTCACCGCTTCCCGAAGGAGACCGAGGCCATGAGCCACGACACTGCCCGCCATCCCGAAGACCACGATGTTTTGCTCACCGCCTACGCGCTCGGCGAACTCTCGGGCGACGAACTGGCCGCCGTCGAGCGGCTGCTCGCCGACCCAGCCGCCGTCGCGGCCCGGGAGCACGTTGCCGAGGTTCGCGCGACGGCCACGGCGCTCCGCGCGGCCCGCGACGCCGACCTGCCCGAGCGGTCCGCCGACCTGCGTCGGGCGGTGCTCGCCGCCGCGGTGGGGAGCGGGGCCGTGACGCCCGCGGAGGCAGCGCCGCCGCGGCGCCGGGGTGGCCTCTGGAAGTGGATCCTGTCGCTCGGCTCCTGCGCGGCGGTGGCCCTCGTGGCGGCGGCAATGCTGTTCCCACCCGTGCAATCGTCCCGGCAGGCGGCGCGCCGACAGGTGGCAATGGTGAGGGATCGTGAGGCGCCTGGCCCTGGAGCCCCGCGGCAAGCGAGTCAGGCTGCGAGCATTGGAGGCAACGATCGCGAAGTCGATCTCGGTTATGTCGGTGACGCCGCCGCTCCCGGCGAGCCCGTACCGCAGCCGGCTGCCGAGAAGCTTTCCGAGATCGGCGCCGTCGGTGACGCCAGGGGCGGGCTCAGCGGCAAGGTAGTGCCTCCTCGCATCGTGGTCGATGCGGAAGGTGCCGGGGCGGTCGTTCCCAACACCGAGCGCTACAACCGCTTCTCAGACAGCCGGTTCCTTGCCGTCGGCGCAGAGCCGCTGTCCACGTTCTCGATCGACGTCGACACCGCGTCCTACGCCAACGTCCGCCGGTTCCTGTCCGCGGGCCGGCGGCCGCCGCGGGACGCCGTGCGGATCGAGGAGCTCGTCAATTACTTCCGCTACGACTATCCGCAGCCCAAGGCCGACGAGCCGTTCTCCGTGTCGGTCGATGCGGCCGCCTGCCCGTGGCAAGCCGGCCACCGGCTCGTCCGCGTCGGCCTCCAGGGCCGAGACGTCGCCCGCGACGCCCGGCCCGCCGGCAACCTCGTGTTTCTCGTGGACGTCTCTGGCTCGATGAACGAGCCCGACAAACTGCCGCTCGTGCAGCGGGCGCTCGTGTTGCTCGTGGACGAGCTCACCGAGAACGACCGGGTGGCGATCGTGACCTACGCCGGCAACGCCGGCCTCGTCCTCCCCTCCACCAGCGGCGACCAGAAGGGAAAGATCCGCGCGGCGATCGACGGCCTGCAGGCCGGCGGTTCGACGCACGGCAGCGCCGGCATCCTGCTCGCCTACGAGCAGGCGGCGGAGCGGTTCATCCAGGGGGGCGCCAACCGCGTCATCCTCTGCACCGACGGCGACCTGAACGTCGGCGTGACCAGCGACGAGGCGCTCGTCGAACTGATCACGAAGCAGGCCAAGGGGGGCACGTTCCTCACCGTGCTCGGCTTCGGCACCGGCAACCTCCAGGACGAGAAGATGGAAAAGCTCGCCGACAACGGCAACGGCGTCTACGCATATATCGACGGCGTCCGCGAGGCCCGCAAGGTGCTCGTCGAGCAGCTCACCGGCTCGACGATCACGATCGCCAAGGACGTGAAGATCCAGGTGGAGTTCAACCCCGCCCAGGTCGCCTCCTACCGGCTGCTCGGCTACGAGAACCGGGCCCTGGCCGCCGAGGACTTTCGCGACGACAAGAAGGACGCGGGGGAGATCGGCGCCGGCCACACCGTGACGGCACTCTACGAGATCGTGCCGGTGGGTGCCCAGGCCGCGGAGCCGGCGGCCGGCCGCGGGGCCGAACCGCTCAAGTATCAGCCCGCGTCGGAAAAAGGAGTCCACCCGTCGGCTACAGACAAGCCGCCGTTCGGCCCGGCGAGCCGCGAGCTCCTGACGGTGAAACTCCGCTGGAAGAAGCCCGACGGCGACGCGAGCACGCTCCTGGAGGTGCCGCTGGCGGAGCAGGGGGGCGGGTTCGACGCCGCCCCCGCTGACTTCCGCTTCGCGGCGGCCGTGGCGGCCTTCGGGATGATCCTGCGCGAGAGCGAGCACAAGGGCACGGCCACGCTGCCCTTCGTGGCGGAGATCGCCGGCGGCGCCATGGGCAGGGATGCGGGAGGCTACCGGGCCGAGTTTCTCGACCTCGTCCGCAAGGCCGAAGGCGACCGCGGCACCGAACGCTGACGCCGCCGCCGGCCGCGTGGGGCGACCGTCACGGCTCGCGGCGGGTGTCGCGGACGTACTTGTGGCACTGGATGCACTTCATCGTCACCTCCATCCAGGCCAGCGCCGCACCGTCGAGGTTGCGGGCCTTGGCGGCGGCACGGAGCGCATTGCAGGATCGGCGGAAGTCGTCGCTCTGCCGGGCGTAGTCCTCGGTCTGCAGCACCTGCCAACTCGAGGCCTGGCTGGCGAGCGCGAGATCATGGGCTCCCTTCTCGATGAGGTCATAGTCCTCCACCGTCAGGCCCTCGAGCACCTTTTGGGAGTGGCCGAGCTTGGCCCGCATGAACACGCCCACCTTGTCGGGCTCGACGGCGGAAGCGTCGGAACCGGCCTCGGCCGGGGGCGGGGCGGCAGACGGGGACAGGGCCGTGATCGCGACCGCCGTGGCGGCCAGCAGGGCGATCCCGGCGAGCCAGACGCGACGTTCAGCCTTCGATTCGCTCCCCACTCGGGCGTGCTGAAATGGCCACATGGTCTTCATTCTCCCGCTCGCTTGCGTCCCGATGAACTACTGCCGTGCCGGGCAGCGGTCGAGAGCCGGTCCCGCATGGCGGCACGTCATCTCGACCCGAGCCGCAGGATAGCCCGCCCCCGAACCGGCTCGCAAGCGGTCCGCCGCCCTCACGACCCGGTTCGGACGGTGTATTCTGCAGCAGCGGCTGGGCTTGCCCCGGGGGGCGTCGATCCGCGACGATCTTTGCGTCCGGGTTTCGGGCAGGAACGAGCACCGGGGCGAAAGGAACGGCATGGCGCAGTTTGCGACGGCAGTGCAGGGGCTCGGGTCGCTCCTCGCCCGCCTGATGATCGTGCTCATCTTTTTCATGAGCACCGTCTTCAACAAGATTCCTCACTTCCAGGCAACGGCCGATTACATGGCCGCGCAGGGAGTCCCCAATCCCAGGTTCGCACTCTTCGGCGCGATCGGCCTGCTCCTCATCGGCAGCTTGTCGGTCGCGCTCGGGGCCTGGACCCGGTTCGGGGCGATCTTCCTCTTCGTCTTCCTCGCCGCGGCCACCTACTACTTTCACGATTTCTGGACCCTCTTGGACCTTAAAGAAAAGCAAAATCAGACGATCCAGTTCATGAAGAACGTCGCCATCGGCGGCGGCCTGTTGTCGCTGATGGCCTTCGGCGGCGGGCCGTGGAGCGTGGATGGCTGGATCGATCTCAAGCAGGCCGAGGCCGAGTCGGCCCCGGCGAAGCCGCGGGTCAGCGCCAAGCCGCAGCAGGGCTGACGGAGACGCCGGTGGCGCCGGCCTGAGGGGAGGGAAACCGGTGAAGAAAGCGTGGACGAGCGGGGCCCTGTTGCTGTTCGCTGCGGCCTGCGTCGGCCGCGCGGTCGCGGCCGACGAGGCGAAGAGAATGGCCGGAGCACCGACGGTGACGCCGTTCGGCACGCTGCCCGACGGCCGCAAGGCGCTGCTCTACACGCTCGAGGTGCAGGGGGGCTGGAAGACGACGATCACCGACTACGGGGCGATCGTCACCAGTTTCCTCGTGCCCCCGCGGGACGGTGCCGTGAACGCGAAGCCGGTGGACGTCGTGCTCGGCTTCGACACGCTCGCCGGTTATCTGAAGGGGCATCCGTACTTC
This sequence comes from Planctomycetia bacterium, assembly GCA_046339335.1. GTDB lineage: Bacteria > Planctomycetota > Planctomycetia > Pirellulales > UBA1268 > QWPN01. The sequence continues at coordinate 10,918 of JBKDUV010000104.1, forward strand.
GGCGCGATCTGCGGCCGGTTCGCCAACCGGATCGCCAACGGCCGGTTCGAGCTCGACGGCAAGGCGTTCACGCTCGTCACGAACAACAACGGCCACCACCTCCACGGCGGGACCGTCGGCTTCGACAAGCTGCTCTGGAAGGGGACGCCGCGCCGCACGGACCGCGGGCCGGCGGTCGAATTCACGCTGGTGTCCCCCGACGGCGACGAGGGCTACCCCGGTCGGCTGTCCGCCACCGTGACCTACACGCTCACGCCCGCCGGCGAGCTGATCGTGGACATGTCGGCGACCACCGACAAGCCGACCGTCTGCAACCTCGCCCACCACACGTATTGGAACCTGGCCGGACAGGGCTCAGGGACGGTGGCCGGCCACGAACTCGCCGTGGCCGCCGACCGCTACATGCCGGTCGATGCGGGGAGCATTCCCACCGGGGAATTCGCCCCCGTCGAAAACACCCCCTTCGACTTCCGTCCCGAGCGGCAGCCATGGGCCTCGGTCGGCCGGGCCATCGAACGGCTGCCCACCGACGCCAAGCCGGGCACGCCCCGCGGCGTGGACCACAATTTTCTCGTCCGCGACTGGAAGCCCGACGGCCGGCTACGGACCGCCGCCACACTCCGCGATCCAGCCAGCGGCCGGACCCTCGAGGTGCTCACCGACCAGCCCGGCGTCCAAGTCTACATGGGCAACTTCCTCGACGGCACGCTGACCGGGAAGGACGGGACGGTCTACGGGCCCAACGCCGCCCTGTGTCTCGAGACCCAGGCCTATCCCGACTGCGTCCACCATCCCGACTGGCCGTCGGCCCGGCTCGACCCGGGGGCGACCTACCGGCATACGATGGTGCATCGCTTCACCCGCTGAACAGGTTCGACCGCCCCCGTTCCGAGGCTCCGCATGGTCTTTCCCGTCGGTGACGACAACTCCGACCGACGCACGTTGCCGTTGGTCACGATCGCGCTCCTCGCGGCCAACATCTTCGTGTTCGTCGTCCTCCAGGGGATGGGAAGCAACGACAGGTTCACGATGGCCTACGTGCAGGTGCCCGCCGAGATCCTCTCCGGCCGCGACGTCGTCACCGCGCCGGAGGAACGGACGGTGCACACGCCCCAGGGGGATTTTCGCGTGCCCGTTCCCGGCCTGGAGCCGACGCCGATCCCCCCCTGGATGACGCTGCTGACGGCCATCTTCATGCACGGCAGCCTCATGCATCTCGCCGGCAACATGTGGTTCCTGTGGATCTTCGGTGACAACATCGAGGACGACATGGGGCACTTCAAATACCTGCTGTTCTACCTGGCGACGGGGGTGATCGCCTCGCTGACGTTCGTGTTCTTGAACCGCAGCGGCCCGGCCGCGCTGACCCCCTGCCTTGGCGCCTCGGGGGCGATCTCGGGCGTGCTCGGGGCCTACCTCGTGCTCCATCCGCAGCGCCGCGTGAGCGTGATCCTGATGCGGATGATGGTCGACGTTCCGGGCTACGTGGCCGTCGGCATCTGGTTCCTGTTCCAGATCGTCAGCAGCCTCTTCGACCAGGGCGGCACGGGGGGCGGCGTCGCCTACTCGGCCCACATCGCCGGATTCGTGGCCGGCATGATCCTCGCCAAGCCGATGAGCTACCGGAGCGTGCGCGAGGATGCGGACCCGCTGGTGGTGCTGCGGCACAGGCGTCCCTGAGGGCGCGGTCATGACGCCCGACCGCACGCCCTGGCACGCCCTCACGCCGACCGAGGTCGGGGCCCGGCTGGGATGTGATCCGCGCGGCGGGCTCGACGAGGCCGAGGCGGCACGCAGGCTCGCCGCACACGGTGAGAACGCGCTGCGTGAACCGCCGCGCCGACCCTGGTGGCGGACGTTCCTGCGACAGTTTCGTGAGCTCGTCATCGGCATCCTTCTCGTGGCGGCCGGCCTCTCGGCAGCCCTCGGCGACTGGGCCGACACGGCCGCGATCGTGGCGATCGTGCTCGTCAACGCGCTGATCGGCTTTCTACAGGAGGAGCGGGCATACCGGGCGCTGGCGGCCCTGGAGCGGCTGGCGGCACCGCTGGCGCGGGCGGTCCGGGCGGGCAGCATGCGGACCGTGACCGCCCGCCAGCTCGTTCCTGGCGACCGGATCCTGCTCGAGGCGGGCGATCGCGTGCCGGCCGACGGCCGGCTCCTCGAGGCCTACGGACTCGTCGTGCAGGAGGCGCCGCTGACGGGGGAGAGCGCGGCGGTGGAGAAGGGGCCGGTGGAGTCGCTGCCGGCGGCGACGCCGCTCGGCGACCGGCGGTCGATCGTGCACGCCGGAACGGTCGTGGCCGCCGGCCGCGGCGCGGCGGTCGTGGTCGAGACGGGCATGGAGACCGAACTGGGGCGGATCGCCGGGCTGCTCGAGCGGGTGGCGCCCGAGCCGACGACGCTCGAACGCCGGCTCGGCGAACTGGGTCGGCTGCTCGTCGTCGTCTGCCTGGCCGTGGTGGGGCTGATCTTCGTGGTCGAACTGTGGCGCGGCGGCGGATTCGTGGGGCTGTCCCGCGAGGGACTGCTCGGCAAGGTGCTGCTGCGCAGCCTGAGCCTCGCCGTGGCCGCCGTGCCGGAGGGGCTGCCGGCCGTGGTGACGCTCGTGCTTTCGCTCGGCCTGCAGCGGATGGTGGCCCGGGGCGCGATCGTCCGCCGGCTGCCCAGCGTGGAAACGCTCGGCTCGGTGACCGTGATCTGCTCCGACAAGACCGGCACGCTGACCCGCAACGAGATGACGCTGCGCGAGGTCGTCACGGCCGGCGGCCGGTGTCGCGCGACCGGCGTCGGCTACGCGCCGCAGGGGGAGTTTCGGCGGCTGGGCGGCGACGCTGAGGAGCGGGTGACGGTCGCCGCGGAGCCGGACCTGGAACGGCTCCTCGTGATCGGCGCCCGCTGCACCAATTCCAGCGTCCGGCCCGGCGCCGATGGGGGCGACTGGGAGGTGGTCGGCGATCCGACGGAAGGAGCACTCGTCGTGGCGGCGCTCAAGGGGGGCGTGGCCGTGGACGCGCGCGAACCGGTGGTCTACGAGATCCCCTTCGACTCCGCCCGGAAACTGATGAGCGTGGTCGCGCGCCGCCGCGACGGCAGCCGCGTGCTGGAGACGAAGGGGGCGACGGAGGCGGTGCTCGCCCGTTGCGTCGCCGAACTCCGCGACGGGCAGCCGGAGCCGCTCACGCCCGCGCGGCGTGCGGAGATCCTCGCCGCGGCGGCTGGGCTCGCCGACCGCGCCCTGCGGGTGTTGTCGCTGGCCTGTCGGGAACTGCCGGCCGGCGCGACTCCCGACTCCGATCCGGACCGCGTCGAGCGCGACCTCGTCCACGTCGGCCTCGCCGCGCTCCTCGATCCGCCCCGGGACGAGGCCCGGGTGGCGGTCGACCGCTGTCGCTCCGCGGGCATCCGCCCGGTGATGATCACCGGCGACCATCCGGCCACGGCCCTGGCCGTGGGGCGGGAACTTGGGCTCACTGACGGCGGCCCGGCCGGCGGCCGCGTCGTCACGGGAGTCGATGTCGACGCCCTGACGGACGAACGCTTGGCGGACGAGGTCGCCGGGATCGCGATCTACGCCCGCGTCAGCGCCGAACACAAGCTGCGGGTGGTGCGGGCCTGGCAGCGGCACGGCGCGGTGGTGGCGAGGACGGGGGACGGGGTCAACGACGCCCCCGCCGTGCAGGCCGCCGACATCGGCATCGCCATGGGCGTCAGCGGCACAGACGTGACGAAGGAAGCCTCCGACATGGTGCTCACCGACGACGACTTCGCCTCGATCGTCAGCGCCATCGAGGAGGGCCGCGGCATCTACGACAACATCCAGAAGTTCATGCACTACCTGCTCGCCTGCAACGCCGGCGAGGTGCTGCTGATGCTCGTGGCGGCGCTGCTCGGCTGGCCGCCGCCGCTGGCCGCGATCCAGATCCTCTGGCTGAACCTCGTCACCGACGGCCTGCCTGCGCTGGCGCTGGGGCTCGAGCCCGCCGAGCCCGACATCATGACGCGGCCGCCGCGGCCGCCGCAGGCACCGGTGCTGACCTGGGGCCGCGGCCTGACGGTCCTCGTTCACGGGGCGGTCGTGGCCGCGGTCTGCGTCGCCGGCTTCTGGTGGAGCTGGCGCGGCAGCGACGACCCGGCCACGATCGCGCACGCCCAGACGGTGACTTTCTGTGTGGCTGCGTTCGCCCAGTTGCTCTTCGCCATCGGCTGCCGGAGCGACCGCTTCACCGCCTTCGCGATCGGGTTCTGGCAGAATCCGGCCCTGCTCGTGGCGATCGTGCTCTCGGCCCTGCTGCAGATGGCGGTGGTGATGCTGCAGGTGACGCGGCCGGTGTTCGAGGTGCCGCGCGGGCTGAGCAGCGAGTGGCTGGTCGTGATCGGGCTGGCGCTGGTGCCCGTGACGTTGATCGAACTGGCGAAGACCATGGGGGATGTGAGCCGATTTCGCCGCAAAAGCCGCGCCCGTCACTAATTTTCGTCGCTAATTTTCCGGGCCGACGAGGACCGCGAGCAGGGCCGCGGCCGAGCCTGCGAGCGCGGCGCTGACGGCGAACGCCGCGCTTGCCCCGCCCGCCGTGGTCCAGAGCCAGCCCGCCAGCAGTCCGGCAGGGATCGCCATCAACCCCTGCACGAGCGAATACCAGCCGAAGCTCGCCCCCTGCCGGCCGCTGGGGGAGAGTTGCGCGACGAGCGCCCGTTCCGCCGGCTCGACGAGCCCGTAGCCGATGGCGACCAGCGCCATCGCCACGAGGCTGGCGAGGAGTCCGCCGGCAAGGGCGAGCCCCGCGTATCCGGTCATGAACACGAGCCAGCCGGCCCCGACCGCCCGTCGGGGCGAGAGCCGATCGATGACCGGCGCGGCGCACCGGGCCGCCAGGCTCTTGGTGATGCCGATGCCGAACCAGACCGCAGGCACGACTGCGGCCGGCACACCCAGCGACCCCGCCCGGAGCAGCAGAAACTGCTCGCTCGACGCGGCGACCGCCCAGACCGCGACGCAGAGCAGGAGCCGCTTCTGCGGCCGGTCGAGCCGGGGCATGACCGCTGCCGCGGGAGCGGTCACGGGACGTGGCCCGGCATCGCGGACGGTGGCGCGGATGATCGCCAGCGTCGCCAGGCCGGGGATCACGCTGAGCAGAAACAGCGTCCGCTCGCGTCCGGGAAACATCCACAGATAGGCGAGCGCGACGAGTGGTCCGAGCGCCGCGCCGAGGTGGTCGAGGGCGCGGATGTGGCCGAAGGCCCGGCCGCGATCGGCGGGCTCGACGAGGTCGGTGACGAGCGCGTCCCGCGGGGCGGATCGGATGCCCTTGCCGAACCGGTCGGCCGCCCGCACCGCGAGCGCGGCGAGCGGCGTGCCCACCAGTCCCATCAGCGGGCGGACGAACGCCGACAGTCCGTAGC
>JBKDUV010000105.1:0-3854 GCA_046339335.1 Planctomycetia bacterium
CCATCGACGTGCCACTTGCCCGAGTGCCACTGCGACCGCCGGCAGGAGTCCGGCAGCTATGATCATCTGGAGGATGCGGTGCATGACGGCCATGGCGCCTGCAGGGGGTGCGAATTCGGTATTCTGGAGTCTACCCGAGGAGTCTCGACATGATGAACCGGTTTGGCACGTGTCTGCTCGCGGCCTGCTGTCTGGTGACCGTCGTCATTCCCTGGCCGGTCCCGTGTCGCGCCGCCGACACCACGGCGGCTCCGGCCGCGAGTCCCGCCACCCAGCCCCCTGACACCAGGGCGGCGCCGCAGGCCGCGGGCGACGACGAGGCTCGACGCGAGGAGAAGTTCCGGCGGCTCGTCACGAACGTCACGCTCACCGGTCACTTCACGACGGACGGCGATCGGGAGGCGAAACCGCGACAGGAAGAGTACGTGATCACCGGCGCAACGAAGCTCGGCAAGGGGGACGCATGGGCGCTGACGTCGACGATCAGGTACGGAACCGTCGACGTGACGATGCCGGTTCCGGTTCAAGTCAAGTGGGCCGGCGAGACTCCGGTCATCACCCTCGACAAGGTCGCCATTCCGGGGCTGGGGACGTTTTCGGCCCGCGTCGTGCTCGACGAGGGTCGTTATGCAGGCGTCTGGAGTCATGACGAAGTCGGTGGTCATCTGTTCGGCAGGATCACGCCGATCGCCAAGCAACCGGCGGCCGTTCAGGCTACGCCTGCCCCGCGATGAACCAGAGCGTCACGCCCCCCGTCATCAGGCCACTCAACAGTATCAGGCCGAGTACCACGCCAATCGCGCAGGCACGTTCGTGCGAGCCTCCCAGCCCCGACACCAGCATGCCATACGGCAGGATCGTGACGACTGCCGTGACGCCAAAGACAACACTCGGGCCGCGGCCGCAAGGCACCCGGCGGTGTCCACGACGGTGAAGGCGGAAGGAGATCGGGCGACGAACCATCAGATGGCAGAGTTGAACAGCCATGCACTCGGCTGACGCCCGCAGCGAGCGTCCGGCGATGGGGCCTGGGCAGCCCCGCCAGGGAATCGCGCGCGGCTCGAGTGTGACCCGTATGAGTCACCTGCTCCGGCGATGCCTGCGGCGCCACTTCTCAACGGCCCGATGCTCTAACGGTCCCCCGTGGCCGACGAACAGCCGCCCGGAGGTCGCAGCGAGAATACGGTCAAGGCTCGCCATGGCTCCCGGCAAGTCTTCGGCAAAGTAGTGGAAGTTTGGTTGCGACGGCCTGATCGCCCCGCCTGCGTATCCGCCCATGATCACATCGCCGATGATCGCGTCCCCAGAGTCGAAGAGGACGGAGAGAGAACCGGGCGTATGCCCCGGCGTGTGCAACACGGACGCCGCAATGCCGAACTCGTCGAGCCGTATCGCGTCCTCTGCGTCCATGTCCGCCGCCCGCGTGCGAAATGGCAGATGAGCAAGAAACCGTGCCAGGATCCGCCCGCGCAGCCCCACGCCCCGGAGAGCGCCATTGTTCCCCTGCATGGCGAGCGGTCCATCGCCCGGGTGATAGGCCACACGGCAGCCTGCCTCGGACGCCACATCCACCGTGTTGCCGAAGTGGTCCGAGTGCACGTGCGTGTGGAGGATGAGCGCGAGGTCGCGAATCTTCACGCCCGCCGCAGCACAGCCGGCAACGATTTGTGGGGCATCGCCCCGCGATCCGGTATCGACGAGAATCGGTCGTTCTCCGACGACAAGGTATGCGTTGGAATAACGCAGGCGGAGCGGATGGATGACACTCACGGGCGGCCGTTGACCTCGATGCTGCGACGGACGTGGGGCACATGCAGATGAAGGTGGAAGGCCAAGAGGGCGTACGCCCCGCGACTGTTCAGCCGGCCGAAGATCGGGTGCAGAAACGTCCCGCGGCCATTGAAAGCATGCGACTCAGGCAGGCTTGCGACCCGCGTGACCAAGTCTCGAAACCGTTGCATGACCTCTGGGCCGCAGTCGCCGGGATGATCGAATCGACCGATGTCCCCGATGTCTGGCTGTCGGCCTGCTTCGAGTTGTGGGATCAGTTCGAGCATCGCCTCGTGGACTCCGTTGACATGGTCGATGGTCATGAATGCCGACCAACCCCGCATCACCGGCGTCACCCCGGGCAATGCCGCAACTGGCCGACGGCCCCGCAGGACCGATTCGGGAGTCGTCGCGACCAGTTCCTCGATCGTCCTCGCTGCGGCCCGGAACTGCCGCTCGTTCGTAGTGAGCGAGCGACTACGGTAACCGGCCCAGAGGAGCATCCTGGCTATCATGTTTTCGAGCAGGGTTGGTGCCGCGTCGTGCATCGACCTGCCAGAAGCCGCAAACCGCAATTCGGCTGGGGTGGGATTCGGAGATCTGGAGGAATCATCGCAAAAACAGCAGTTTCCGCAAAACGTAACGCAGGATCCCACGCATTCGCCGGCGGAAGTCGCACATGCGGCTCGAGTGCTGCTCTTGGTCCATCGAATTGCCAAGATGCCGCCCGATGTGCCGGCGGTCTTGTTCGCCCTCTTCAATTCGCCGCTTGAACAGGCACACTCCGCTGTTCAAGCCAGCCCACCGTCCGCTGATGAAAGCCCGGTGCCCCCATCACAGCTGCCCGAAGCCTGAAGCCTCGCTGGCTCGTCTACGTCGTCCGCTGCCGTGACGGCTCGCTCTACACCGGGATCACCAACGACCTGCCCAGGCGGCTGAAGGCCCATAGCGCCGGCAAGGCGTCCCGGTACACCCGGGCCAGGCTTCCGGTGGCCCTGGCCTACAGCGAGCCCCAGAAGTCTAAATCAGCCGCCCTGAAGCGTGAGGCGGCCATCAAAAAGCTCTCCCGGCCGCAGAAAGAGCGGCTCGTCGCCCGGCAGCCGCCCCGAAGCCGCCGTTCTGCTGTTTCATTCACAACAAAGTCCGTCCCCTGGAGGCCCCCATGACCAACCCGCTGCTGCACACCTGGAATCTCAATCTCGGCTACGCGAAACGGCTCGTGGCCGACATCCCTGACGACAAAATGGCCCTCCAGCCGGCTCCGGGGATGAACCACGCCGCGTGGGTGCTGGGGCATCTGGCCTGCACTGCGGACATGCTTGGGGCCATGATTGGCGCGAAGCCCGTCTGCCCGCCTGACTGGGCCGCCATGTTCGACTGGAACTCGAGCCCGTCCAGCGAGGCCAGCCGCTACCCCTCCAAAGCGATCCTGCTGAAGGCCCTCGAAGACGCCCACGCTGGAATCGCCACCGCCCTGCCCTCCGTTCCCGAGGCCCGCTGGTCGGAAACCACGCCGCTGGAGGCTGTCAGGGGTTTCCTGCCGACCCTGGGCGACTGCTTCGTGTTCGTGATGGCCGCCCATGAGAACATGCACCTCGGCCAAGTCTCGGCCTGGCGGCGGGTACAGGGCCTAGGCCGCGTGTAAACCGGAAAGCGATCCATCCACTTCCTCGGATTCGGCCTGGCTGTCCTGGCATCGGTCCTGTGGGGCCTGACCTACTGCCTCGACGAACGGGTCTTGCCGAGCCTGTCGGTCTTCAAGCTGTATTTTCTGCACTGCCTCTGCGGCGTGTTCGTCTTCAGTCGGATCTGCGAACATCGTGCTCGCCAAATAACCTGGCTCCCTCTGATAATGACAACAAAGAAGTCCCGGCCATGCCCTCCCCAATAACCCTCCTCATCGCCTACCCGAAGGAACTCATCCGGGCGGGCCTACGGGCGATGCTATTGAGCTTTGAATTGTTCTTTCAAGGATCTACAGGTCGAGTTCAGCCTGACGGAAGAAGGAACGGAGCAGCCGCTGCTGGCGCCGGGTCTTTCTGAGAGCGTCGGAGACGGTCCTGCCAAGATGAAGAAGATCGTCG
>JBKDUV010000106.1:0-13861 GCA_046339335.1 Planctomycetia bacterium
CAGGTAGACGCTCCGCCGGTAGCGTTCCGGTCCGCCGGTCGGCTTCCAGAACGAGGGCTGGGCGTAGTTGAATTCGAGCACGTTGGGCGGCACCGGAGGGATCACGCTCGGCCCGCCGAGGGCATGGTGGATCAGCCCCTCGATCCGCAGGCCGGTCGCGGCCCGGAGGTCCGGCGTCGACTCGAAGATGAACTCGCGATCGCGATGGCCGAGCATGAGGATCGATTTGTCATCGAGCTGGACCGGATGGTTGAGCAGGCCGACGCTGTCCATGCGATCCATCACGATCGGCGTCCAGGGCTGCAGCCCGGCGGCGACCTTCCGCTCCCAGGCCGCGATCTCCCGCCGCCACTCGGGACGCAGGCTCCGCGCCTCGGCGTCGGCGGCCGCCAGTTCGGCCCGCAGGCGGGCGAGCTCCCGGAGTTGCTCGGGGTCATGGACGTAGGACCGGGCGTCGTGCGTGTCGTTGAGGAAGGCGAACATCCCGAAGTACTCGGCCTGCGTCAGCGGGTCGAACTTGTGGGTGTGGCACTGGGCGCACTGGGTGGAGAGCCCGAGGACGGCCTTGCCGAGGCAGTCCATGCGGTCGAACATCTCGACCATCCGGAACTCCTCGGGGATGATCGCTCCCTCCTCGTTGAGCATGCTGTTGCGCAAGAATCCCGTGGCCACGACCTGTTCCTGCGTGGCGTCGGGGAGGAGGTCGCCGGCGATCTGTTCGATGACGAACCGGTCGTAGGGCATGTCGCGATCGAGGGCCGCGATCACCCAGTCGCGCCAGGCCCACATCTCGCGCTTCAGATCCTTTTCATAGCCGTTGGTGTCGGAGTAGCGGGCGAGATCGAGCCAGGGACGGGCCCACTTCTCCGCATACCGCGGGCTGGCGAGGAGGCGATCGACGGTCGCCTCGTAGCCGTCCCGCGAGAATGCGGCCAGGTCGCCGGGCGACGGCGGCAGGCCGACGAGGTCGAGGTGCAGCCGGCGGCAGAGCGTCGCGGCGTCGGCCGGTGGCGTCGGCTGCATCTCCGCGGCCGCCAGCCGCGACCGCACGAAGGCATCGATCGGATGGGCCGCCGTCGGCGGCACGACGGGTCGCCGCGGCGGCACGAACGCCCAGTGCGGTTCGTAGGTCGCGCCCGCCGCGATCCAGCGTTCGAGGAGTTCGATCTTCGCGGCAGTGAGCGGCTTCTTCTCGTGTGGCGGCGGCATGATCTCGTCCGGGTCGGTGGCCCTGATCCTGCGCACGAGTTCGCTGGCGGCCGGTGTGCCGGGCGCGATCGCGGCCATCCCCGAACTCCCGCCGGCCAGGGCGGCCTGCCGCGTGTCGAGCCGCAGGTCCCCCTGTCGGCTTCGGTCATCGACACCGTGGCAATGGCCGCAGTGTTCCGCGAGCAGGGGCTGGATCTCCCGTTGAAAGTCGGGACCGGGGGGCGATGCAGTCGCGACGAGGGGCAGGCAAAGACAGGCGGCGATGCGGGCCGAGGCCCGGCCCGTCCTGAGCCGGCCAGTCACGCGGGCGACGCGGCCCGGCGGCGGCACGGCGCGGGACCGGCGGACTCTGCCGCACAGGCTTCGTAAACCGGCGAAACCGCGCGGTCGAGTGCGATGGCCGGGTGAAATTGCTTGCCGCATGCCGGGATGGCTCCGGGACGCCCGAGGCTTGAATCGAGACCTCGTGTCTTCTCTGCACCGCCGCGTCTCTGGGGCCGTGAATCGAATCACACGTCCCAGTGAATGATACCCTTTCCAACGGGCTCGGGGCCCGTGCCTCTCAGCCGCGAACGGTGCCGATCCGCGGGGCGTGGAACCAGTCGATCCCGAGCGGTTTCAAGGCCGTGGCGATCGCATCGACGTGGCGGTCGGCGAGCCAGCGGCGCAGGATCACCTCGCCGACGGCGGCAAATTCCGGAACCGCCACCGTGGCCGCCCCGAGAATGCGGCCGGCCGTGTCGACGTCGCCGCGTGCGGCCGCCACACAGGCCCGGAGGACGACCGGCTCGGGCCGCGACGGCGCGTCGATCCGGGCGAGCCCACGTTCGGCGGCATCGAGATCCCCGCGCTCGAAGTCGTGGATCGCCGCACAGAGATGAAACCAGAGCAGAGGATGCGGGCTGTCTGCGATCGCCGTGGCGAGCACCCTGCGACCGCGGTCGGCATCGACGTCGGCTGCGATCCGCAGAGCCCCGAGCATGCCGCGAAACGTGGGCGAGCCCGATATCGCATCCAGCGGGGCGAGGACGGCCTCCGGGCCGGCGGGGTGACGCGCAAGCCAGAGCGCGTAGCCGCGAACGAGCTCGATCCAGGGGTGGCCGAGGCCGGCGCGGCGGGCCAGGTCAGCACGTTCCAGAAGGATGTCGGGCAACCGTTCGCGGGGGTTGAGGCTCGACGTGTATTCCTGGCAGACAGTGGCCACCCAGAAGGCGGCAGCCAGCGGGGAGACGGGGTTCGTGGCGAGCGCGTGATCGATAGCCCGGCGGGCAAACGTCAGGTCATCCTGCGAGCCGGTGATCCAGTAGCGCCACAGCGACGCCATCGATTCGACGAGCGTATGCTCCTCGGCTGCTTTGCCGGCCGACGCCCTGAGGATTTCGCGCACGAACGAATCCCGCTGCTCACGGCCCGCCGGCCGACGTTGATCCACGGCGAGTTCACGCCGCGCAACGCCTTCTGGGCGGAGGGGCGGGTGCTGCCGGTGGATTGGGAGACGGCGGCGATCGGCCCCGGCGAGATCGACCTGGCGGTGTTCACGTTCGACTGGGATCTCGACGAACTGCCCGACCTCGAGCGGATGTATGTCGAGGCCCGCTGGGGGGGCAGCCCGCCGGCCGAATTCGCCGAGACGTTGATCGCGGCGCGACTGTACGTCAGCTTTCACTGGATCTTCAGCGGTTCGTTTCGTGCCGACGTCCCCCGCGTGCGGTCGCACCTCGAGGGCGTTCTCGACGAGGCGATCCGCTGCGGCATCGTTTCGGCCGACGGGCTGCTACCATGACGGGCTCCGCAGAAGTCGGGGGAGGCATCGATGACCCGTGACCAGCGCCGTACACCTGACGCAGTTCCGACGCTGCTGGTCTGCTTCGCGTTCCTGGTCGGTTGCGGCGGTGCCCCGCCGGCAGCGGACGTGAGCGAGCTCATCGAACTTCTGCAGAGCGACTCCGACGAGGACCGTTACAAGGCGCTCGCCACCCTGCGGCAACTCGGCCCCGACGGCAGCGCGGCGGTGACCTACCTGCGCGACGCCCTGAAGTACACGAAGGACGACGACATGGCGGGCGAGATCGCCAAGACGCTCGGCGCGATGGGTTCGGCGGCCGCCCCCGCCGTGCCGGAACTGACGGCGGCTCTGGGCCGCACGACCATGTGGCCCAGGTATGCGGCGATCGAGGCGCTCGGCCGGCTCGGGCCGGCCGCCGCCCCGGCCCTGCCGACGCTCCAGAAAATGACCCGTGACCGTGACCAGGACGTTGCGGCGGCGGCCCACGAGGCGGTGCGGCGGCTGCAGCGTTCCGCGAAAACGAAATGAGCGACCGGCCTGCGCCTCCCCCACGGGCCCCGATCACACCGTGAACCTCCTCCTCCGCTGCCTGCCGCTCCTGCGTCCCTACTGGCCATCCGCGCTGCTGATGACGGTGCTGATCCTGGCCAACAGCGCGCTGTCGCTCCTGGCACCATGGCCGTTCAAGTACTTGATCGACTACTCCCTCAACGACCAGCCCCCGCCGGCATGGCTGACGGAATGGCTCGGGGCCGAGGGCTTTCGCACCCGGCTGCTCTACGCATGTGCGGCGACGGAGGTGCTGATCATCTTCCTCCACCAGTTGCTGCAGGTGGCCGAGACCTACGTCTCGACGCGGCTGGAGCAGTGGATCGATCGCGACTTCCGCAGCCGGTTGTTCGCCCATGCGATGCAGCTGCCGCTCGCCTACCACGAGAACCGCCGCGCCGGAATGATGATCTACGTGATCAACGGCCAGGGCGAATCGGTCGCCGGCATGCTCATGACGCTGCCGGCGGTGCTGGAGAGCGTGGTCATGCTTCTGGGCATGCTGGTCGTGCTCTGGATGATGCACTGGAGCCTCGCCGCCGTGTCGTTCCTGGTCATTCCCGCCCTGTTCTTCGCCTCCCGCTACTACGCCACGCGGATGCGGCACCGCCTGGGCCACACGAAGGAGCTCGAGGGGCATGCCTTGTCGGTGATCCACGAGGCGATGTCGATGATGCGGGTCATCGTGGCCTTTTGCCGCCAGCCGCTCGAGCACCGGCGGTAGGTCGACGCGGCCCAGGTGGCGATGAACGCCCGGCTCGGTGTCACCATCCGCCAGACGCTTTTCTCCCTGGTCGTCCAGATGGCGACCGGCATCGGCCGGGCCTTCGCCTGGACGTTCGGCGGTCTGCTCGCCCTGTCCGGCCGGCTCACGATCGGCGACCTGACGATCGTGCTCAGCTATATCGACAAGGTCTACGACCCGCTGGAGACACTCGCCTACACGTACAGCGGCTGGCAGGACCAGTTCGCGAGCCTGCGGGCCGCCTACGGCCTCCTCGACCAGCGGCCGGCCATCGCCGACCCGGCGCACCCCGTCCCCATCACGCGTTCCAGTGGGCGAATCGAGTTTCGGGGGGTCGATTTTGCCTACGAAGGGCGGACCGACACGCTCCGCGACGTGTCGTTCTCCGCCCAGCCCGGCCAGGTGACGGCGATCGTGGGTCCGACGGGAGCCGGCAAGACGACGCTCATCAGCCTGATTCCGCGGTTTTACGACGCCGTCGGCGGGCAGGTGCTTCTCGATGGCGTCGACGTGCGGGAACTGACGCTCGACGACCTGCGGCGGCAGGTGAGCATCGTTCTCCAGGAACCGCTGCTGTTCTCGTTGTCGCTCCGCGACACCATCCGCTCGGGGCGGCGCGCCGCCAGCGACGCGGAGATCGTGGTGGCGGCCCGGGCCGCCAACGCCCACGATTTCATCAGCCGGCTCCCGTCCGGCTACGAGACCGTGCTCGGCGAGCGTGGCAGCCGCCTCTCCGGTGGCGAGCGGCAGCGGATCGCCGTGGCCCGGGCATTCCTCAAGGACTCCCCGATCCTGATCCTCGACGAACCGACCTCGTCGATCGACTCGAAGACGGAGGCCGTGATTCTCGACTCGCTCGATCGGCTCATGGAGGGCCGGACCACCTTCATGATCGCTCATCGACTGTCGACGATCCGCCGGGCCGATTGGATTCTCGTCGTGGACCAGGGGCGGATCGTCGAGCAGGGCCGGCACGACGACCTGATGGCAGCGCAGGGGCTGTATCGGCAGCTGCACGACCTGCAGGCGCGACAGGCGGAGCGAAAGGCGACGATCCGGAAGATCTGGAGCGAATCGTGAGCGGATCCACGGCCCGGAGCCCCGACGTGACCATCCGCGAGTTCTCGTTCGACGACCCCGCCCTGCCGGCCATCTGGGAAAGCCTGCTCGCGGTCAGCGACGTGCGCATGATCTCGCAGACGCTCGCCTGGCAAAGCGCCTGGTGGGGCACGCTCGGCCGCGGCAGGCTGCTGCTGCTTGGCGCCGGCCGGGGGCCGGAGCCCGAGGCGATCGCGTCGCTGTTCTGCGACGAGGGGATGGTGTTCTTCGTCGGCGTCGGCGAGGCGGACTGGCACGACGTGCTCGGCGCCGGCCATGACCCGGAACTCCTCGGACCGTTGCTCGGGGCCGCCATCGAACGCACGCCGGACTTCGTGGGGATGAAACTGCACTTCATCCCGGAGCGGTCGCGAACGGCCGCCGCTCTCGCCGTCGTCGCCGGACGGCTCGGCCTCGACGTCTACGAGATGGACTCCATCGTTTCGGTGGAGGTGGACATCGCCGCCGACCCCGGCTCGGTGCGGCAGGCTGTGAGCCGGTCGATGCGCAAGGCGGAGAACTTCTTCCGCAAGAACGGCGACCTCGTCATCCACCAACTGACGACGGCCGCCGAGGTCCTCCCCCTGCTGCCGGAGTTTTTCGCACGGCACGTCGCCCGCTGGCGGCTGAAGCACATCGACAGCTACTATCTGCGGCCGGAAGTGCGGGCTTTTCTCACGCGCTGGATCGAGGTCTCGGCCGCCGCCGGCTGGCTGCGGGTGGTGCGGCTCGAATGGCGCGGCGAGACGCTGGGCATCGACCTCAACTGGCACTTCGGGACGACGCAGCATTCGGGCCAGTGGGTGTTCGACACCCGGTTCATGGACCGCTCGCCGGGGCAGATCCTGCTGCGGCACTCGGTGCTGATGGCACTCGAAGCCGGCATGCGGACCTACGACCTCGGCCTCGGCGACCAGGCCTACAAGTTCCGCCTCCCGGCGCGGACCGTGCGGTGCACGACCTGGGGTCTGTATCCGCCCGACTGACGCCGCCGCATGGCGGCCGCGAGCTTCCCGCTGTTCGTGCGGGTCGGCTCGCCGTCTTCGAGGCGGGTCGCTCATCCCCACCGGGCGTTGGGCTTGACGAAAGCGACCAGTTCCGGGCTCGATCCACGCCAAGCACCGCGGGCCTGCAGCGCCCCGGTTCGGTGGCGGTGTGGCGGGGGCCTGTTTCCCGGAGAAACGCCGGTTTTGCCGACGGCGACTGCGGTTGTGGCGCCGGCTCACGGAGTGCTACAAACCCGCCCGCAAACCTCGCCGCCGAGACGCTGGCCCCGGTTGCCCTGGCTCGTGTTCGACGATGCCGCAGCGCACCACGCCCCCGGCCGGTGGCCGAGGGCGGACCGTGGAGGGCATCCTCGAGGAGGTCGCAGACCATGCCGAAGCCCACGCTGACTGCCGCGAAACCGTCGCGGCCCGAAGGCACCCTGAAACTGGTCTCTCCCCGGCCCCGCGAATTGCGGAAACTCGCCGTCGTGATCCCGGCACGCGACGAGGCGGGCTGCATCGCCTCGACGGTCGAGCACCTGCACCTGGAACTGCGGCTCCACGGGATCGACCACGAGATCATCGTCGTGGACGACGGCAGCAGCGACGGCACGGCCGACATCCTGCGGGACGTGGCCGGTCGGATCCCCAACCTCGTGCCCCTGCGAAATGACGGTCTCCATGGCTTCGGGAGGGCCGTGCAGTGCGGGCTCGACGCCATGACCGCCGACGCTGTCGTCGTCATGATGGCCGACGAGAGCGACGACTGCCGCGACGTCGTCAGGTACTGGCGGCTCCTGCAGGAGGGGAATGACTGCGTCTTCGGCAGCCGCTTCATCCGCGGCGGCGGCGTGATCGACTATCCGCGGATCAAGCTGCTGCTCAACCGGATGGCGAACCTCTTCATCCGGGTCGTCTTCGGCATCGGCATCAACGACACGACCAACGCCTTCAAGGCCTACCGCCGGGAGGTGATCGAGGGCTGCCGGCCGTTCCTCTCGCCCCACTTCAACCTCACGGTCGAACTGCCGCTGAAGGCCATCGTGCGCGGCTACACCTGGACCACCATGCCGATAACCTGGCGGAATCGAAAGACGGGCATCGCCAAGCTGAAGATCGGCGAGATGGGGAGCCGCTATTTCTTCATCGTCGCCTACGTCTGGCTGGAGAAGTGCTTCAGCCGCGGCGACTACCACCGCCGCCACGTCGCGCCGGCTGCATGCGAGGAATCGCTCGCGCGGGCGGCGTGAAGCATCGCGACGAGCGAACCGCCTGCCGGCCCGGCATGCCCCGCCGGCCACGATCGCACCCGCGAGCGGAGTTCGTCCGTGACTGGCTCGCTGGCCGCGGGCCGGATCGCCTACGGCGAACGGTCCGCGTCTGCGGGCGTGGCACGATCGACCCCTCGGCAGTATGGTATTCGCCATCGGGAGACGGCGTGCATGGACGGCCTGGAGCGACCCGGTCGCAGGAGTCGGCGATGGCGGAAAACTGGTACGTGGGCAGGAACGGGAATCGGACGGGCCCCTTCACTCCGGAACAGGTCCGACAGATGGTCGCCAGCGGCCAGATCGGCCCCGCGGACTTGCTCTGGAAGGAGGGGATGGCGAACTGGGTGGCGGCCTCGTCCATCACCGGACTGTTCGTCGGTTCACGCGGGGCGGTGCTGCCGCCGCTTGGGGTCAATCCGTACGCGGCTCCCGCGGGGAGCATCTCGGCAGAACCTGTGGCCGGGGCGAGCAGCATGCAGTACGCGGAGTACCTGCCGCGGGTCGGGGCGAGCCTGCTCGACGGACTGTTCACCGGCCTGATGGGATGCATTCCGGTGTTCGGTATCACGCTCGTCTTCCTCGCCGGGGCCGGCAACGATGCGGAGTCGCAGGCGGTCGCCTCCTCGGCGGCGAGCTGCTGCTCGCAGCTCGTCGGCCAACTGATCGGCATCGCCTACTACGTGGTGCTGGAGACGTCGCAGAAGCAGGGCACGTGGGGCAAGCAAATCGTGGGCATCCGGGTGACCGACCTGGACGGGAATCGGCTCACGGTCGGCCGGGCCATCGGCCGGTATTTCGCCCGCTTCCTCACGGTCTTCACGTGCGGCATCGGCCTGCTCTTCCCCCTGTTCACCGAGAGGAAGCAGACCCTGCACGACATGGTCGCCGGCTGCCTGGCTTTGAAGAAGTGAACCATGGCCGCAACCGTCTGGCGACGCGAACCGCGCGATCATGCCGAGCCGCCGCCGCTGCCGGTGGTGCTCGAGGCGCGCCGGGAGCGGCTTCTGGCGACGTTCTTCACGATCGTCGGCTTCGCGGTCTTTCTGTTGGCCGCGATCATCGACCCCTTCGATGACGCCGGCCGGCCGCGCACCCATGGCACGCACCGGCAACTGGGCCTGCCCGCCTGCACCCTCCGGTCGCTGACCGGCGTCGGCTGCCCGTCCTGCGGGATGACCACGGCCTTTTCCCTGCTCGTGCATGGCGATCCGGTCGCGGCCTGGACCGCGAACTGGGCGGGCTGCGTGATCGCCGTGCTGGCGCTGGTCGGCACGGCATGGTTCCTTGCGGTGGCGTTCGGCCTGCCCCCAGGGCGGTTCACCGCGGACGAGGTGGTCAAAGTGACCTGCGCGACCGCCGCGGCCCTGGCGATCGTGCGTTGGTTGACCACGTTGGCGTAGCAGAAAATGTTGCCAGTCTCGTGCGAGCCACTATCCTTCTCGCGCGGTCTCGTCCGCCGATTGGAGCCGGTTGGAACGGTCGGCTCCTTTCCCCGTGCCTTGTCATGCTCCAGGAGGCCCTGCAGTGGACGCTCGACGTGAAGACGGTGGCCCCGCCCGGGGTCGGCTCGGAAGAGGAACGCGGCTCGGGATCGAGGGTCTCGAAGGCCGCATCGTCCTGGCGGCGGGCATAGCTCACGACCGCACGGCGAGAACCCTGTCTATCGTCTGATAGTCCGGCAACGACGTCGCGGAGGTGTGGCAGCAAGGCGCGAACGTCGTCGTGTCGCTCACCTCCACAGCGGGCCGGGTCAGCCGCACCGTTCCGGCCGCGGAGGTGTCGCGGGTCATGTTCACGGGGCGCGCCGGAAACGACTCGTTCACCAACCATTCCGCGATCTCCTCCCGGGCCGACGGCGGCGCCGGAGCCGACATCCTTCGCGGCGGCAGGGGCACCGACGAACTCATCGGTGGCGATGGCAACGATCAACTTCTCGGCAAAGCGGGGAGCGACGTCATTGATGGCGGGCCGGGCGACGACGCCATCTGGGGTGGAGCGGGCAGCGACCGGCTCATGGGCGGCGTCGGGCAGGATCAGATGTACGGTGAGAACGGCATCGACGACATGTGGGGAGGTGCGGGCGATGACATGCTCGACGGAGGCGCCGGCAATGACACGGTCCGCGGCGAGGACGGCATCGACATGCTGCGCGGCGGGATCGGCAAAGACGTGATCGCCGGCGGCGGCGGCAACGACGAGTTGCGAGGCGGCGACGGCGACGATGTCCTCGAGGCGGGGTCTGGCGACGACATGCTCAACGGCGACGTCGGTCGCGATCAGCTCGTCGGTGGCGACGGCCTCGATCGGGAGGGCGACGCGGAGGATCGCCTCGTGGACGGCGACGACGACGGCGATGGCTACGACAACGGATACGAGATCCTGGACATCCTCTACGAGTCGCCGGGCAGCGCGTCAGCCTACGCCGATGACGCCGCGGCGGCCCCGGTCATCGCTGCGGTGACAGCCGAAATCCGTGCGCTCTTGCAGCTGCCATCCGACGATGCCGGCCTGGGAGTGCGGGTCGCCCGGGATCGATTCGGCACGTTCGTCACCGGCGTGTGGCGGTATCTCACGCCCGACCGGATCCAGGTGTGGGGCCGGTGGGCATACCCCGAGTCCGATCCCTCGCAGATCAACGCGTTCGCGCAGTACAGCTACACCGGACCTTATTCGGGCAACGTCGACGACTACACGAATCCTTCGAATTACGTCGTTTCGGAGGAGCGGCGCGTGTACGCGAATTCCGGCAAGGGTCCCCTGATCTTCGTGAGTTGGCTCCCGGATCGGCCCGCGACTTTCTCCTTCACTGCCCTCGACCCGCAGACGGTCGATGCGATCCGCGTGGCGATCGGATCCATGCCCAACTTCACGACCGCAGGCGATTCTTTCTCCGGTGCCTTCTCGACGGTGCCCGGCCTGCCTGGCGTGAGGCCCGTGGTGGATCTCGTGCGGATCGGCAACCAAGCTGGTCGGGCAGGGGTGCCCCGTCCGGCCCGGACGGCCTGAAGAGGCAGCGCCCGGCCTGCGAACCGAGGTCCGCATCCATCTCCGGCCGTTGCTTCTCGCGATCCGCTCCGCTCGGCCGCCGCTTGCCGAGGTGCCTTTGGCCGACCTCGAGCAGGGCCTGCTGTTCCCGCAACTCAGGGAAAAAGGTTGTATCGGAGGATGCATCGCAATGCCGAAACGCCGTCCTTCCAGTCGACCTTCTTCCCTTCGGCATAGGTCCGCCCCGAATAGCTCACGGGCACTTCGTAGATGCGGCAGCCGAGCCTGGCGAGCTTCGCCGTCACCTCCGGCTCGAAGCCGAACCGATCCTCGACGAGCGTGATGCGTGCGAGTGACTCGCGCCGGAATGCCTTGTAGCAGCATTCCATGTCGGTGAGGTTGATGTTCGACAGCATGTTGCTCAACATCGTGAGCAGCCAGTTCCCGACGGAGTGCCAGTAGTAGAGCACGCGATGCGTGTGCCCGAGGAACCGCGTGCCGAAGACGGCGTCGGCCCTCCCGTCCAACAGCGGTTCGAGAAGGTCCGCATATTCCCGAGGATCGTACTCGAGATCGGCGTCCTGCACGATCAAGAGGTCTCCCGTCGCCGCCGCAAATCCGCTCCGCAGGGCGGCCCCCTTGCCACGATTCCGTTCGTGCCGCATGAGGACGACGTCCCCACGGCCGCGCGCATACGCGGCGAGCCACTCCCGCGTGCCGTCGGTCGAGCAGTCGTCGACGAGCACGATCTCGCGGTCGACACCCTCCGGCAGCGGAGCGGCCTCGACGCGGGCGAGCGACAGCGGCACGAGGGCCCGCTCGTTGTAGACCGGGATGACGATCGATAGCTTCATGCCGTCGCGGCCTCGGCGGGGACGTCCGGGGACGCGCCGGGATCGAACTGTCGCGCGGCGGGGCTTCCCCGCGGCAGCGGGCCGGCGGCCCAGCCCAGCGCGACGACTGCGATCAGCAGAGAGTAGCCGGGCAAAAACAGCGGCTGTTTCACCAGGGCGAGCAGCGCCATGACCAGGATCGCGACCCGCGCCGCATCCGATCGCGGCCCTGCGTCGCGCACCAGCAGGCAGCCCCCGCCCCAGAGCGGGCCGCACTGGAGAACGAGCATCGGAAATGGACCGGCCACGACGCGGTCGAGCCACATCCAAATCAGGCTCATGACCGGCGGATGCCGGGCGTTCAGCCAGCGTGATCGTGCCTGGAGGAACTGGTCGAGCGAGCGCCTCGGCGTCACCGTCATGCTCATGTATCCAGGCAGGATGATGTGGGGGCCGCCGCTCACGATGTTCCGAGGATAGATCGGTCAACGGCACGCCAGCAAGCGTTGGCCGGGCCGATCGCAGGTCGGCCCGGTCGATTTCCCGAACGAAATGCGATGTTCAGCGTTTTGTTTCCACACGAAACGCTCCGGATGGTTCCGTTTCCGCTACAGTCAGGGTTCCGGTGCACGACCGGGTGGTGAACGAGATCCTGTCCTGCCCTGCGGCAGGCCACCGAGGACCCCGCCGATGACCGCGACAGTCAAGCCGATTCTGTTTCTCCTCCGCGCCGGGTTCCCCGATGCCGCCCGCGGCCCGGGGGGATTCTTCTGCCCCGAGTGCGCGACCATCGCCGGGCTCCTCTACTATTATCCGCAGTTGACGGAGGCCCTCGACGTCAGGCAGGTCGATGCCCCGCGGCCCCGTCCGGACGTGGTGGCACTCGTCGGCGCCGAGAACCAGTCCTGCCCGGTGCTCGTCCTGCCGCCCGGGGACCTCCCCGCCGGCGTACCGGTGACCAATGGCCGGGCGTTCGTCTCGGGTCCCACGGCGATCGTGGCCTTCCTCGCCGACCGCTATGGCACGGCACGCGGCTGAATCCCGCCACACCCTGTGCTTCGTGTTCCTGGGGTCGAGCGTCGCCGGGCCCGCCACGGCGGCCCACGACGAGCACGGCGTGTCACCCGACGCGCCACGCGACAATCAGGGCGTCCCGGCGTGCTGCCGGGGCCCGTCGGTCGAACTTGGTGCCCAAGGAGGCGATGGCACCGGTGACGGCCGTACGGACGAGCCCATCTCCGGGATGGTGCAGTTTCGTACGGTAAGTGATGTCGGGGCGACTGGATTCGAACAACAGCCGATTCTATCGGGAAAATCGGGGAACGTCATTCCAGGCGGCGCAGAATGCGGCGCACGTCCCGCGGATTCCGCCGCCTCGACGCCGGACACCGGCCCGGCCGGCGGCGCTGACCCGCTCCTGGCCCTCGTCATCGAGGCGTGGCCGACGCTGACGGCCGAGGACCGGCTGGCGGTCGTCGAGCGGATCGCGACGAAGCTCTGCGCCTCGGGCGATGCGCCCCGACGCCGTGCCGACGAAAGTGCGCCACGCTCGGGAGAAACGAACTTCCGTCGACGCGGCACACGCACCGCGCCGCGGCGCGCTTAATCCCCGCCCGCTTGTGGGCTGTCGGGTTGAAGAAGATTGATGCGCGAACAAACTTGCTTACGCTCCCAGTGCGAGCCGTCTTTGGAACGGATGGACTTTCCCGGCCAGGTTCAAAGCCATGAAAACGCCCGTCGAACAGTCCACCGCCGTTATCGCGGCGCTGGAAGAGCTAATGGCGCTCGATGCCGACATCATTGCGACCGGCCAACTCGTATTCCATGACCGAGTCCTTCTTCCCGATCTATTCGTTGCCGCTGTGCTCAACCGATCTTTGCAACTCCTGCACGGCTTTGCGGATCTCGTACGAGCGAGAAATTACCTGAGTTCAACGCCGCTATTTCGCTTGCAACTCGATAACGTAATCAGGCTATGGGCCGGAACGTTGGTGCCGAGTTTCGACGACTTCGTGACCGACGTGCTTCATGGCAGGCGAATTGACCAAATGCCCACGACGAACGGCCAACAAATGACCGACAGTTACCTCGTCACAAGTCTGGCGAACCACTTCAATCTTCCGAAGCTAGTCGATACCTACAAATACGCGTCAGGATTCGTTCATCTCTCTGGTCAGCACATCTTTGCGACCAACCGCGTTGATGAAGATCGCATCGCCGGCGACATATCGCGGCTCGACCTCACGACCCCCGAGCCGAAATGGTTGGATCTGATCAGCGGTTTTTCTGATGCCACAAACATGGGTCCATCCGGGATCTTCATGGGTAGAGCCGTAAACCACCGCAGTAGAAGTAGATCACGTCCTTGAAGTTGCCGACGTTCCGGTAGCCCCCTGCCC
>JBKDUV010000107.1:0-3215 GCA_046339335.1 Planctomycetia bacterium
GACGAGGTATCGCTTGACGATGGCGATCTTCTCGGGGCCGGACAGCCGCTTACGCTTCTGGGTCATGGGATGGAATCCTCCGGGGGAAAGGGTAGGCTAACCCCTGCCCGCGGAGATTCCAGGTTCGACGGGAGCAAGACAACGGCAGCGGCGGCCGGGTACTCGACCCGAAGGTCTTGATGGATTCGCACGACCGAAAGCCCGCGATCCAGCTGCTCGAGGAGCCATGCGAGCCAGGGGCTCGCGTGGCTCTGCGGGCTCCCCGTCGGGACGGTCGGCGCGCCAAAACCGGCCACCGCCTCGTGATTCCCGGCCGGGAAAATCGGCGCGCTGGCCGGTTTTAAAATCGGCTCCGACCCCTGCTTGAGGTACCGAGAGACCGTCTCTCGGTGAATCCCAAGCCGTCTTGCGATCTCACGGCGGGACAGTCCTGCCGATCGTAGTGAATGAATCGCCTCGACGATCGTCATCTTCAGCACATTCGCCATCACAGGCCTCCTTCCGCGGCAATGCCGCTGGAAGACCTGTAGGTCAAATGCTCCGTGAAGATGGCCGGGGCTCAGGCGCCGATCACTGGCCGACTATGCGCGCCGACTGACACCGATGCCACCGGCGTTGATCGCCCTGGTGCGATCCGCAATCTCGTACTGGATGTTGGACGCGGCCATTTCGGGCCGATCCGTCCCGCTTCGATCCGCCTGCTCCAATCGCCGAGCGATTCTCCGCTTGCGTGCCTTCAGCTGTCGTCGTACCTTGGCATTCACTCGAAACTCCTCACAAAGTGGCGAGTCGCTTGAAGTGGCGCCAACCGAAATCAAGCGATCCGGCGGGGATTTCGAGTTTTTTATGCGCTCAGCGCGGATCGCGCAAGTCCAAATTCGCTTGCATAAGCCCTAGCCCGGGTGGGGGAGGAGTTTCCACTCCAGTGCCCCAGTTGTGGCGGCGACATCCGGCTGATTACCTTCATCACCGAGCCGGGGCCGATTCGGAAGATCCTGACGCACTTGGGCGAGCCTCTCGAGCCGCCTCCGCTCGCACCCGCCCGAGGCCCGCCCGCCGACTGGGGCGAACGCATCCAGGCGCATGACGAACGCGAAGCGGTTCAGGTTTCGCCCCACGAGTTGCCCGTGATCGACATTCACAGCCTCTGATCGGTGCCGGACGCGAGGTCAAACCAAAGCCCAGGGCGGCCGAACTCGGAGAGACTCCGCGCCGCCGGCAGACAAACGCCACTGCAGGTGGAGAGCAGCCGTTCCGAGTGCCGCTGATCCGGCGTCGGCAAACGCGGCACAAGCCTCACCATCCGCCCATCGGTTCAGAAATGCCTATCGACATGGTTGCGGAAGTGACATTGGCCGGACTATCCTTCGCGCAAGGCTCAACCTTGCCCGACGATGCCCGATCGCATCCTGCGGAGCGGCCGCCGGCAGCGTGAAGGGCCGTTGCCGGGGTGTGCCGGAACACTGGGAGAAGCCGGTCCGTCAAACCAGTGGGGCCGGGAGAGCCCGCGGTCTGGTGGACAAGGTCCGGCTCAACTGGCGCTCGGTCCGCAGCAGATCGACGACGGGCCGTACGCCGGGAAGCCCGGGCGCCGTCGAAAAGTCGCCGGAGAAGGAGTTGCCGGTGTTTGTGAAGCTGGGCATTGATCCGAACGCCTCTCGCAACGCCTCAACCGCCCGCGGGTTCAGGGATGTGAAATAGAAATTCGCAGGCCTGCCCGCAACCCAGCTCACAAATGTCAGGGGGCCATCCGCCGTATTGGCGTAGACCCGGCTCTCCTCCGAGATGACGTAGTTCGCGGGATCGGTGTAGTCGGCGACGTTTCCTGAATAAGGTCCTGTGTAGCTGTACCGGACGAACGCGTTGAGCTGCGCGGGATCCGACTCGGGATACGCCCATCGACCCCAAACCTGGATCCGGTCCGGCGTGAGATACCGCCACGTGCCGGTGACAAGTGTACCGGACCGGTCACGTGCCACCCGAACCCGCAGGCCGTCGTCGTCGGAGGAAATCTGCAGGAGGCTCCGGACGTCCGCCGACACGGAGGCGATAATCGGAGCCACAGTGGCGTCGTCAGCGTAGGCCGACGCACTCCCCGGCAACTCGTAGAGGATGTCGAGTGATTCGTAGTCGTGGTCGAAGCCATCGCCGTCGTCGACGCCCTCCGCGAAGCGATCCTGTTGATCGACTTCCCGAGCGAGACCAGCGCCGCCGACCAGTAGATCACGTCCAACGTCGCCGTTGAGCATGTCGTTGCCATCGCCGGCCTGGAGTGAATCGTCGCCGGAGCCGCCCTGGAGTTCATCATTGCCGCCACCGCCGGCGATCAGGTCGTTGCCAATCCCGCCGAGCAGCATGTCGCTGCCGTCCTCGCCGCGGACCACGTCATTGCCGGCGCTACCGTCGAGCATGTCGTCACCAGTGCCGCCCCACATATCGTCGTCACCGTCTTCGCCGTAGAGTTGGTCCCGCCCGACGCCACCCATGAGCCGGTCGTTGCCAAGGCCGCCCCAGACGGCGTCTTCGCCAGCACCGCCGTTGATGACATCGGAGCCAGCGTCACCGGCCAGCTGGTCGTTGCCGCCGCCGCCCAAGAGTACGTCGGCACCCAGGCCCCCGCGGAGGATGTCTGCACCCGCGCCGCCGTTGCCCCAGGACGGAATCGCCGTCTGGTTCGTGAACGTGTCGTTTCCGGCAAGCCCTTTGAACACCACTTGCGACACCTGCTCGGCCGGCACGGTGCGGCTGACGCGGCCCGCGACCGACGTGAGGGATACGACAAGGTCCGCGCCCTGCTGTCGCACATCCGCGACGTCGTTCTCCGCCGACCCGACGATCGACAACACCCGCGAGCCGAGGTCGTGATGAATGCCTGCCACGAGGGCGATGCGGCATTCGAGGCTTTCCACTCCAAGGTGCGACCTGCAGGACGGGCCTCGGTTGGCAGAATGGCGGTCACGACGACGACGCGACATGGGATAAACTCCTGGAATACCTATGGTAGATGAAACGTCCCGCCTCTGGCCGAAGCCAGCAGCCTCGAAGACCTCGGCACCGACGTTTTTCTGGCTGCCTCTATTGAGCTTTGAATTGTTCTTTCAAGGATCTACAGGTCGAGTTCAGCCTGACGGAAGAAGGAACGGAGCAGCCGCTGCTGGCGCCGGGTCTTTCTGAGAGCGTCGGAGACGGTCCTGCCAAGATGAAGAAGATCGTCG
>JBKDUV010000108.1:0-9652 GCA_046339335.1 Planctomycetia bacterium
GAGGTAGACGAGCCCCAGGCTCCAGCCCACCGGCCACAGCCATGCCGCCGCCATGAGGACAAAAGCCGTCGGCCAGAGCCACGGCCATGCGCGGCGCGGGTTCTGCCGGCGCCGGATCGCGGCCAGCGTCGCGGCCCAGAGGACGAGGACCGAGTTCCAGGCCGCGAGCAGCACGAGCCACGTCTCCCGGCCGTCGCCGAGGGCCGCCGCAACGGTCGGGATCGCGATGCTCGTCGCGGCGAGCGTGACGACGCCGCCGATGCCGAGCGTGAAGAAGCCGCGGAGCCTGCCCCAGCGGGCCGGCATCCGCGTCATGAAGTACCGGGCCTCGAGCCAGTTGTGCGGCCCGGCGAACAGGAACACGATCGCGATCGAGAAGCCGATCGGGAACCAGCCGGCGAGCAGGGCCGCCGTGGCGACGACTGCGATCACGACGGCCGCGAACGCCGCCGCCGGGTCGGCGGCGAGCGTCGCGGGTCGTCGCTCTGCGGCGGGCTGGAGGAGGGTCGCCATGGCTCGAGGTCCGGGGTATCAGCGGTCCGCGGGTGCGAGCATGCGCGGCGGCCTGACATTTGGTTCTTTCGCCTCCGGCTTCTTGCCGACGACGATCACGACGGCTTCCTCGCCTCCTGCAGCGATCTCGAGGATCACCTTGCCCCCCTGGGCGAGGACGACCGACTCGGGCCGCTCGCCTGCGGACCGTTCGCCACCGGGTGGCTCGACGCGGTCGGGTCTGCGGGCGAGGCTGGGGGGTGGGCCTTTGTCCGCGTACACGACTGCTCCTGTGGTTGCCGCAGCGATGAGGCCGACGAGCACGGTCGCCGCCAGCCGCCCGGGGCGGCCCTGCCGCGAGGCGACGAGCCCGCAGGCGACCGCGGCGGAGAGGGCGAGGGCGGCGACGATGCTGCGGGCCGGGGAAGCGGAGGCGATCGCGCCTGCGCCCGGGAAATCGCCTGCGAGTTTCGCAAGCACCGCCTTGGGGATCACGATCCGATGGACCGGCGTGGCAGGGTCTGCCTCGACCGTGAGGGGAAGCGGGGCGGACCGCTGCGGGGGTATGGCTGCGGGCAGTTCGTCAGCGAGGCAGAGGCCATCGCCTGTCGAGGCCGAGGACAGCAGGAGTGCCGCGATCAGGATGCCGCGCTGGCGGCGGGCAACAAAGAAATTCGTTGCCATGGACATCTCCGGTCGGGAAGAAGGCTGGGGGACGTCTGGATGAAGGGAACACGAAGGTAAGACGCCACCGGGCTGGAAAAAGTTCCCGGCTGGAAAACGGGCCGAAAATCAGTCGCTGCGTCAGGAATCCGGTCTTTCCGGTGCTCCTTCCCGCGGCAACCGGGCGACGACCGCCTGCATCGTCCGGCAGTGTTCGGAAAGCCGCGCGAGGATCGTCGGAATCAACGACTGTCGATACACGTGGCTGCAGGTGTTGCGGTCGGCCACGAGGTCGAGCGCGGCCTGATAGTCGTCTTCCGCGACGAATCCGCGGTCGAGACCGGCCTTGATCGTTCCCCGCGGGCTGTTCGGCAGGGGATAAAGGTGCCAGCCACCAAAACTGGAGAAGCTGGGTGGCTCCAGAACGCAGATTACCCAAATTTGGTGGCTGGCACCTTTTAGCTGCTGAAGGGCTCGAGCGTCGCCACGCCCCCCTCCATCGTCAACGCCGACACGGGCGTGCCCTCCGGGACGGGCGTCGTGCCGTCGCGTCGCGTGAGGACGCTCTTCGTGTGGCCGGCGAGGTGGGTCGCCAGTTCCTGCTGCAATTCCTTCTGCCGCGGCTCGGGCAGCTTGCCGAAGGCCTCCCGGCCCCGACACTTGGGAAACGCCCGGCAGCCGAGCCACGGGCCGCGCTTGCCGTCACGCAGGTTCATCATCTCGCCGCACTTCGGGCAGGCGATGTCGGTGACCAGCGGCGGCGGGGCGGGAAGCTTGAGGTTCCCCTTCTTGTCGAGGTTGAGGATCAGCGGCGCCGGCTCGGTCGGTGCCTCGGCCGCCTTCTTGCCCTTGGGCTTCGGCGGCCGCGGCTTGTCCTCGACGAGGAAGTCACCGAACCGGCCCGTCCGCTTGACCATCGGCACGCCGGCCGGCGAGAGCAGGTCGAGCTGCTCCGGGAGCAGGGGCCGGCGCTGGCGATCGACCGGCATCGCGAACGTGCAGGCGGGCCGCTCCTTCGGCTTCTTGGGTTTGGCCCTCTTGGCCTTGCCCTTGGCGGGCTTGGCCGGAGCGGGTGGCTCGTCGATGATCTTCTCGTTGTAGCCGCTGCAGGAGAGAAACTCCCCCTTGCCGCCAAGCCGGTATTCGAGCCGGCGGCCACACTGGGGGCACTTGTAGGCCGATGGCTCGGACTTCGCCTTCTCGTGGTGCTCGTTTTCGGCCTCGGCGAGCTTCGGCTTCAGTTCGTCATGAAACTCGTGGAGCATGTCGGTCCAGCGCTTCGTGCCCTGCGCGACCTGGTCGAGTTCCTGCTCGATCTCACGCGTGTAGCCAATCTCGATGAACTGGTCGCGGAAGCCGCGCTTGAGGAAGCCGGTCACCGCCTCGCCGAGGGCCGTGGCGTGGAACCGCCGGTCCTGCTGGATCACGTAGCCGCGGTTCTCGATGACGTTGATGATGCTGGCGTAGGTCGATGGACGGCCGATCCCTTCCTCCTCCATCTTCTTGACGAGCGTGGCCTCGGTGTACCGCGGCGGCGGGGCCTGGAACTTCTGCCGCGGAGCGCTGGCAAACGGCGCCACCACCGCCCCCTTCTCGAAGTCGGGGAGGACCTGGTCGCCGTCGTCGCGGGGCTGGCCACTGATTGAATAAAAGCCGTCGAAGCGGAGGACGCGACCGTGGGCCTTGAAGACGGCGCCGGTGTCGCGGTCGCTGCGGCGGAGGCGGACGCTCGTCGAGTCCCACTCGGCGTCGGTGGCCTGGCAGGAAACGAACGACTGCCAGATCAGCCGGTAGAGCCGGAGCTGCTCCTCGGAGAGCGCGGAGGCGATCCGGTCGGGCGCGCGGAAGGCGTCGGTCGGCCGGATCGCCTCGTGGGCCTCCTGGGCCGACTCGTTGGAACTCGCGTACAACCGCGGCTTTTCCGGGACGTATTTCCCGCCGTGCCGCTCCTGGAGATAGCGGCGGGCCATGTCGATCGCCTCCTTGGAGAGGTTCGTCGAGTCGGTCCGCATGTAGGTGATGAGGCCGACCCGCCCTTCGTCGGGCAGGTCGATGCCTTCATAGAGCTGCTGGGCGATCCGCATCGTCCGGTCGGTTGACATGCCGAGCCGGCTGCTGGCCGCCTGCTGGAGCGTGCTCGTGATGAAGGGGGGATAGGGACGCGAGCGGGTGCGGGTGACATCGATCGACTCGACGGTGTAGCGGGCGGCGGGGTCGGGGCGGCCCGTGATCCGCACGAGGCTGCGGCCGCGCCCCTTCCCCTCGGGGTCGGTCGCGCGGACGACATTCACGTCGACGAGGCCGACGGCCGTGGCGGCAGTCGCCGCATCGGCAGACAGGTCGGCGACGGCATCCTTGGCGGCCTCGATCGAGAACGGTTTGCCGCCGAGTTCCACGAGATCGCAGGCCAGGGCCTTGCGGTCGGCCAGCCAGGCCGTCCGCTCGCGGACGAGCGGGCCGCGGTCGCGGTCGTCCCGCCGTCCCTCGAATGCCGTCCACTCGGCATGGAGCGCCGCTGCCCGGGCGACGTCGAACGTCATCCGCGACATGATCTCCCACGACTCGGCCGGCGTGAAGCCGCGGATCTCCTGCTCGCGATCGACCACGATCCGCGTGGCCACGCTTTGCACGCGGCCGGCGCTCAGGTTGCCCGCCACCTTCTTCCAGAGGATCGGCGAGACCCGGTAGCCGACGATCCGATCGACGATGCGCCGCGCCTGCTGGGCCTCGACTCGCGGCATGTTGATGACCCGCGGCTCGCGGAATGCCCGCTGAATCTCCGTCTTGGTGATGGCGTCAAACGTGACCCGCTTGGCCCGGGCGGGATCGACGTCGAGGACCTGCGTGAGGTGCCAGGCGATCGCCTCCCCCTCCCGGTCGAGGTCGGTTGCGAACCAGACGTCGCTGGCTCCCTTGGCCAGCCGGCGGAGCTCCGACACCGTCCGCATCTTGTCATCGTCGATGACGTACGTCGGGGCGAAATCGTGGTCCAGATCGACGCCCGGCACCAGCTGTTTTTCCCCCTTCGGACTCTTGCTCGGCAGGTCGCGGATGTGGCCGATCGAGGCCTTCACCACGTAGCCTGGACCGAGGTATTTCTCGATCGTCTTCGCCTTGGCGGGGCTCTCGACGATCACGAGCTGGTAGTCGCCGCGGGGCGTTTTTGTCGGCTCTGACCGTCTGGCGGGAGTGCGGCGTCGGGCCGGGGAGGTTTTCTTGGCCATGATGCGGAAGGTGCCACGGGACAGCGACTTGGGATTGGCGCCGGAAGGGACGGCGCTACAATCGGCGACTTGTCGCAGGTTCTGAAGCGTTACCCTGCCCTCTTCGCAGTTGTCAAGTCTCGGCGGGAAATCCGACCGGGAAACAGCCCACAGGCGGTGCCATGGCCGGCTCATTCGACGTTTTTCGCAAATATCGGCGACAGGGGCTGACGGCCCTGGCGATCCTCGCGATGGTGGCGTTCTTCGTGCTGCCGCCGTTTCTGCAGATGGGCAGCGGCCTGCCGACCGGCGACCCAGTCGTCGTCTCCTGGCAGGGGGGGCAGCTGCGGCGGAGCGAGCTCGACTCGTTGCTCTCGCAGCGGGCGGCCGTGAACCGCTTCCTGACGATGGCGGAGGCGGAAGCGTTCAATCGTCAGCCGACCAATGCCGGCGTTTTTCCCGAGGACGAACGGTCCGTCGTGCGCATGGAACTGCTTGCTCGTGAGGCGGCCGCCAACGGGATCGTCATCAGCGACGAGGCGATCAACGATTTTCTCGATCGCTACACCGGAAAACGGGTGCGCGGCGAGCAGTTCGCCGCGATCATCGAGCGTTTGAGGCCGATGGGCCTGACCCAGCGGGGTTTATTCGACACGCTGCGCGACGGGCTCGCCGCCCAGACGATGCTCTCGCTGCTGGAATCCGGGTTCGACGGCGATCCGCCGGGCTGGCGCTGGGACTTCTTCCGCCGGCTGGAGCAGACGGCGACGATCGAGGCAGTGCCGCTCCCGGTGGCCGCGTTCGCGGCCGACGTGTCGCCGCCGGCGGCTTCGACGCTCCGGGAATTCTTCGAGCGGCACAAGGACCGGTTGCCGGAAGAGGACGGCCCCGAGACCGGCTTCAAGGAACCTCACCGGGTGAAGTTCGAGTACCTCGTCGCCAAACAGGAGACGTTCGAGGCCGAAGCCGCCAAGGGCGTGACCGACGAGCAGATCGTCCAGTACTACGAGAAGAACAAGACGACCCGGTTTCGCAAGCGTGCGGATGAGAAGGAGGAACCGGCGATCGAAACCGCGACGCCCGAGACGAAGCCGGACGGAGCGGGCGAGAGGCAGGATGGGCAGAAGCAGGAAGCGGACAAGAAGGCCGGCGCCTCCGCAGTGGAGCCGCCGCGGGTCGAGCGCGTGCCCGCCGAAACGCCCGCCGGGCGGAAGCCGGAGGCCGCCGCGCCTGCGGCGACGAAGACCGAGCCGGCACCGGCGGCTCCTGCGACGCCGGCCGTGCCGCCGCAGAGCGGAGCAACGAGATCGACGCCCATGCAGTTCGCCTCGTTCAACCGCCGGGCCGCCGACGAGTCGGCTGCCACCGGTGCCACGCCGGCCGCTGCGACGCCGGCGGCAGCCGAGCCTCAACCGGACACGAAGCCCCAGCCGCCGGCTGCCGAAGCCGTCGCACCGGATGCGCCTGTGACCGGCGATGCCCCGGCGAAGCCGGACGCAGCGAAGCCGGACGCCGAGATCGCCCCGGTCGACGTGGAGCCGCTCGAGAAGGTCCGCGACGAGATCCGGCTCACGCTCGCCCGGCAGGCGGCCGACGAAAAGATCGACGCGATCTTCTCTGCGGTGACGAGCGACATCGATCGTTATGCCACGTCGCTCGCGTTGTGGCGGGCTCGCGGGAAGGCGAACGGGGCCCCCGCGCCCAACCCACCGGACATCGACGTCGTCGCCAAGAAGCAGGGTCTGGAGGCCGGCCGATCCGGGCTGGTGACCGCGCGGGAAGCGGAGCGGTCGGGCCCGATCGGAAAGAGCGGCGACATGGTCGTCGATCCCACGAGCCGATTCGGCTTCCGCCAGCAGCGCTGGCTCGACACGATGTTCGGCCAGCGGGCACAGGTGCTCCGCCCCTCGATGTCGCGGGACGCCGCCGGCGACCGCTACATCTCCTGGATCACCGAGGATCAGCCCGAATTCGTCCCCACGTTCGACCAGGCCCGTGAGAAAGTGGAGCGTCGCTGGCGGGAGGTCGAGGCCCGTTCGAAGGCGCGTGCCAAGGCGGAGGAAGTCGCCAAGCAAGCGGAGGCCGAGCGGCAGCCACTCGCCGACGTCGTCAAGGGAGCGGGCTTCGAATCGCGGGTGGTCGGGCCCTTTACCTGGCTGACGCAGGGCACCGTGCCGTTCGGCGCTCCGCCCCGGCTCTCCGAACCAGAGGGAATCGACGGGCCGGGAGATGAGTTCATGCGGGCCGTGTTCGCCCTCGAACCGGGGAAGACGGCGACGGCCTTCAATCGGCCGCAGACCGTCTGCTATGCGGTGCGGCTGGAAAGGTTCGAGCCCGAGGCGGAGAAACTGCGGGAGCGGTTCGCGGCGGGGCGCCGCGACCAGCGCCGTCTGGCGTTGGTCGGCAGGCAGCAGATGTCGACCGAG
The DNA here is from genome assembly GCA_046339335.1 of Planctomycetia bacterium. Lineage (GTDB taxonomy): Bacteria > Planctomycetota > Planctomycetia > Pirellulales > UBA1268 > QWPN01. Next base: position 6,785 of record JBKDUV010000108.1, read on the forward strand.
TTCGGCAAATGGTTTGCGGCTTTTGAAGAACAGCAAAAGATCGAATGGCGTCAGCCGCCGCGCTGAAGAGTCTCAGTCGCGTTGCGGCTTGAACACCACGGTCGCCAGCGGCGGCAGCACCACTGTGATCGAGTGCTCGCGGCCGTGGTGGGGCACGTCCGTGGCCCGGACCGCGCCGCCGTTGCCGACGTCGCTGCCGCCGTACCACGCCGAATCGCTGTTGAATATCTCGACATAGCGGCCGCCGCACGGCACGCCCAGTCGGTAGTCGTGGCGGGGAACGGGGGTGAAATTGCAGCCGACGACGACGAAGTCTTCGGGATCGGCGGCCCGGCGGACGAAGGCCAGGATGCTGTTCTGCCAGTCGTGGCAATCGATCCACTCGAAGCCGCGCGGATCGAAGTCGAGCTCATGGAGCGCCGGTTCGCGACGCAGCAGGGCGTTGAGGTCGGCGACCGCGCGGGCCAGCCCGCGGTGCTCGGGAAAGTCGCAGAGGTGCCACTGCAGGCTCTCGTCGAAGTTCCACTCGTTCCACTGGCCGAACTCGTTCCCCATGAAGAGCAGTTTCTTGCCCGGATGGCACCACATCGATGCATAGAGGAGCCGCAGGTTGGCGAACTTCTGCCACGTGTCGCCCGGCATCTGGTCGAGCAGCGAGCCCTTGCCATGCACCACTTCGTCATGCGAGAAGGGGAGCAGGAAGTTCTCGTGGAAGGCATAGATCAGGCTGAAGGTCAGTTCGTCATGGTGATACTTGCGATGGATCGGCTCGTGCCGCATGTAGCGGAGCGTGTCGTTCATCCAGCCCATGTTCCACTTCAGGCTGAAGCCGAGGCCGCCCGCGTAGGTGGGCCGCGACACGCCCGGCCAGGCGGTCGACTCCTCGGCGATCGTCAGCGTGCCGGGGAAGTCCTGGTGGACCTGGATGTTGAACGTCTTGAGGAGGTCGATCGCCTCGAGGTTTTCCCGCCCGCCGAACCGGTTCGGCAGCCATTCCCCCTCCTTGCGGCTGTAGTCGAGGTACAGCATCGAGGCGACGGCGTCGACCCGCAGCCCGTCGACGTGGTACCGGTCGAGCCAGAACAGGCCGCTGGAGACGAGGTAGTTTGCGACCTCGTTGCGGCCGTAATTGAAGATCAGCGTGCCCCAGTCGGGATGCTCGCCACGGCGCGGATCCTCGTGCTCGTAGAGCGCGGTGCCGTCGAACTGGCGCAGGCCGTGGCCATCGCGCGGGAAATGGGCCGGCACCCAGTCGATGATGACGCCGATGCCGGCCCGATGGAGGGCGTCGATCAGCGACATCAGCGCCTGCGGCGGCCCGAACCGGCTCGTGGCGGCGAACATCCCGATCGTCTGGTAGCCCCAGCTGGCGGAGAGGGGGTGCTCGGTCGGCGGGAGGAACTCGACGTGCGTGAACCCCATCTCGACCACGTACGGGACGAGTTCCCGCTCCAGGTCGGCGTAGGTCAGCCAGCGGTGGGGGTCGTCTCCCGGGCGCCGCCAGCTGCCGAGGTGAACTTCGTAGACCGAAAGGGGTGCGGAGAGGGCGTTGCGGGCTGCCCGGTTCGCCATCCAGTCGTCGTCGTGCCAGCGGTAGGTGGAAAGGTCGGCGACGATCGATCCGGTTCGCGGCGGCAGTTCGGCGGCGAATCCGTAGGGATCGCTCCGGTCATCGCGCCGGCCCGCCGCATCGATGCGATACTTGTAGACGGTTCCCGGTCCGACTCCGGGGACGAACAGTTCCCAGATCCCCGAAGGAATGCGCTTGTGCATCGCATGCCGCGTGCCGTCCCAGCCGTTGAAGTCGCCCACCACGGAGACCGCGTCGGCATTCGGCGCCCACACGGCGAAATGCACGCCGGGCACGCCGTCGCTTGCATGCACCTGGGCGCCGAGTTTCTCGTAGCTCTTCCAGAGCCGCCCTTCGCCGAAGAGGTGAAAGTCGTAGTCGGTGAGCATCGCGGGGCGTCCAGGGGCATTCGGGGCGGGCAGAGCCGCTTCAATCGTGGCACACGGAAAGGTTTCGCGCGCCGGAGCCGGCGACATGTGGTGCCGGGACGCGGGCGGCCCGCTGCCGGATGTGCGGGCGGCGCCCGGCGGGAGGGCTGCGCATGAATCGGGCACGCGGGGGATACGACCGGTTTTCGCCGCTGCCGCGCGACATCCCGATCGGGAAAACGGTCTACCGGGTCTGGCAGCCTCCCGACCTCGATGCGTTGATCGATGTCGAGGCTTTCGAACGCGACGAGCGGATCCCCTACTGGGCCAACGTCTGGGAGTCGGCGATCGTGCTCGCCGAGGAGGTCGCGGGCCTCGACGGCCAGGGCAGGTCGTTTCTCGAACTCGGCTGCGGCATCGGCCTGCCGGCGATCGTGGCCGCAGGCCGCGGCTTCGCGGCGACGGCTACCGACTACGAGGAGGACGCCCTCCAGGCCGTGCGGTTCAACGCCGATCGAAACGGGGCCGCGGCGCTCGTGTCACGGCTCGTGGACTGGCGGAACCCGCCCGACGACCTGGGCCGCTTCGATCACGTGGTGGCGGCCGACGTCCTCTACGAGAACCATCACGCCGAGGCCCTGGCCGCCATGATCGCCCGGACGCTCGCCCCGCATGGGGTCGCCTGGGTGACGGACCCGGGCCGGGCGAAGGCTGCCGGGTTCGAGCCGGCGGCCCGCGCCGCCGGCCTGGGCGTCGCGCGGCGTCCGGCCCGCCGGCCGCACGGGGCGACCGAAGGGCCGGAGATCGATCTGTACGTCGTCACGCGACCAGCTTGACCGCCGGCTGTTCGCCGGTGATGCCGATCACGAATTCCTCGAATATCTTCACGTCGAGAGCGGAGGCCGTCTCGGCCTCTGGATGAAACTGCAC
>JBKDUV010000109.1:0-2826 GCA_046339335.1 Planctomycetia bacterium
CACGAGGTCGAGGCCTACCTCGGCGGCCACGACCTCGCCTGCCATGGATCGAAGGGGATGACGCCCCGCAACGCCGTGATGTTCGGCCCGGCGGGTCGCTGGTACGTGTACCTGTGCTACGGCATGCACTGGATGCTCAACATCGTCACCGGGCCGGCCGGTATGCCCGCCGCCGTTCTCATTCGCGGTGCGGGGGAATTCGTCGGGCCGGGGCGGCTGACCCGCGGCCTGGGCATCGACCGGCGGTTCGACGGCCGGCCGGCGGCCCGGTCTGCCGGCCTGTGGCTGGAGGCGGGGCCCGTGCCGGTGCCGCAGCGGCTGATCGACCGCACGCCGCGAATCGGCGTCGGCTATGCCGGGAAATGGGCCGACGCCCCGCTGCGGTTCGTCGTCGACGCGGACAAAATGGCTACACTGAAGGGTCATTCCAAAGTTACGAGGAGATCGTCGCGATGAGCCATGTCACGCTTGGAATCCTGGTCACCTGTGGGCTTGCCATGATGTCGATGGTGATGAATCCTGCCGCGGCCGCCGACGCGGCTCCCAAGACGGCGAAGGCGACGCTGGCCGGCGGCTGCTTCTGGTGCACGGAGGCGGTGTTCGCCGAACTCAACGGGGTCAAGAAGGTCGTCAGCGGCTACACCAACGGCACCGTGCCCAACCCCACCTACAAGCAGGTCTGCACGGGCCTCACGGGGCATGCCGAGGCGATCGAGGTCGAATACGACCCGACCGTGGTGTCGTTCGAGAAGTTGCTGGAAGTGTTTTTTGCGACGCACGATCCGACGACGCTGAACCAGCAGGGGGCCGACAGGGGCACCCAGTACCGCTCGGGCATCTACTATCACGACGACGAGCAGAAGCGGGTGGCGGAGAAGGTGATCAAGGCCCTCGACGACGCGAAGGCCTTTCCGGCGAAGAGCGTCACCGAGGTGGCGAAGGCCGAGAAGTTCTATCCGGCCGAGGACTACCACCAGGACTTCTTCGCCAACAATCCGAACCAGCCCTACTGCCGGGCGGTGGCGGGCCCGAAGGTGAACAAGGTCCGCAAGGTGTTCAAGGACCTGGTGAAGTAGGGGCTGGCGGCTTCGGCCACCTGACGGGGCTGCCCGTGCCCCGTTCGCTGGACGTTCGCTTCGGGCCGCGTAGGGCAGTGCGAGTTGCGATGGCGATTTTCTCGCCTCGGCGCAGACCGTTTCCCGGGTCGCCCGTGCGGGGACTTGATGCCTCGCGTCCGGCACCGGTCAGAGGCTGTGGATGTCGATCACGGGCAGCTCGTCGGGCGACACCTGACCGCTTCGCGGTCGTCATCAGCCTGGACGAGCTCGCCCCGGGCCCCAGGCGGTGGGCGGTCGCCGGGCCGGCGAGACTGGCGGTGGCTCGAGCGGTTCGCCAAGCTGTGTGAGTATCTTCCGGATCGGGCCCGGCTCGAGGACAGGAAGTCCGCAGCAAGCGGAGGTTGCCACGAGTGCGAAGGCCAGGGATGGTTTCGCACTCGGAAAGCAGCCTGAACGCGATCAGGCGGATGTCGCCGCCGCCGTTCGGGCGCTCGAGCGGAAACTCCTCGCCCACCCGGGGCAGGAGTTTCGCCCAGGCAATCCGCGAGGTGTCATGCGAGCGGGGCTTTTGATTCGGGTCGCACGCTCCGAAGCCTGTCACGCCCCGCCTTGTCCTGGCCGCGGGTCAGCCGGCTCAGCCGGCAATCTCGTCCGGTTCCGCGAGAATCCGGGCAAGCAGATCTTCGAGGGCGAGCAGGCCTGCGAGACGGTCGAGTTCAGCACGCTCCGCCGGCGGCATGCGACGCACGATCTGCCGCAGGTCGCGACGGCTCTTGTGGCTCCCCTTCGCCGCCCATGCCAGTTTCGACGCCGCCGCATCGGGCCTCGACACGACCGGGATGAGCACGCCCTCGAAGATCTCGAGCGAACTCGAGCGATCCAGCTCGCCGGGGATCATCTCGCGAGGGTAGACGTCGATTTTCAACGCCTCGGCCATGTCGAAAAGCTGAAACATCGTCTTGTCCGCGACGGCGCGGCGAACGGCTGCGGGCTCGAGCAAAAAGCCAGCCTGAGCGGCCGCGGCCAGGAAGGCGTCCAAGGTCCGTGCCAGCGACGGATTGTCCACGACGATGTCGATATCCTGTGTCATCCGCGGCTCGCCGTAGGCCACGCTCGTGATGCCGCGGGAGATGAAACCGCACTCCGTGATGGGTCAGGATTGCGAGCAGTCGCGATAGCGGGTCGCGGAAGATCTCAGTCGGATACATCGTCGAGCATCCGCTGGATCAGCCTGCGCGCGGCGGGCTCCGATCCGTAGAGCCGGAGGGCCGTCTCCCACTTCAGCCGTTCCGCCGGCAAGGGGCCGTGCTCAGTGACGATCTCCCGGCCGATCAGTCCGCGTGCCCAGGCGAGCATGGCCGCGGATCGCGCGACGCGGGCGTGCACCGGCAGAGTGTCTTGGTTCAGCGTGAACTGGAATCGCGAGGGCAAGGCGTAAGGGAACACCGTGCGGCTCCATGCCGCTTGTGTCGCGGCCTCCGGCCGCGATGGTTTTTCGCTTTGGTGCCGATCCCGAAGGGAGGGGGGGGCGGTGCTGTTGAGGGCAACCGCCCGCGGCCTGGATGGCCGCGGCTGCCCGTCTGGGCAACCCTTGGCGTTGCCCGCGACGGGCCGAGCGAAAACGGGCAGGATGCCCGTGTTTCGCGAGGCGTTGGTTGCTGCGGTGACCTGACGGGGCTGCCCATGCCCCGTTCGCCGGACGTTCGCTTCGGCCTTCGTGGCCTTCGCTCACTCGATGCCGCCTTCGCTTCGCCATCCTGGCTACGCT
>JBKDUV010000110.1:0-5978 GCA_046339335.1 Planctomycetia bacterium
GTCTACTACACCTGCATCCCGCACCTCTGGCGGCTCCGCGACACGGACAACGACGGCCGGGCCGACGAGCGGACATCGCTGCATCAGGGCTTCGGCGTGAAATTCGCCTTCTTCGGCCACGACCTGCACGGCCTCTGCGCGGGCCCCGACGGCCGCATCTATTTCTCCATCGGCGACCGTGGGTTCAGCGTCCCGATCGGCGCCGACCGGCTCGTGCTCCCCGACCGCGGCGCGGTGCTGCGGTGCGAGACCGACGGCAGCGACCTGGAGGTGGTCCACGAGGGCCTGCGCAATCCCCAGGAACTCGCCTTCGACGACCTCGGCAACCTGTTCACCGGCGACAACAACAGCGACGCCGGCGACCAGGCCCGGTTCGTGCAGATCATCGAGGGTGCCGACAGCGGCTGGCGGATGCCCTTCCAGTATCTGCCCGACCGCGGGCCGTGGAGCCGGGAAAAGCTCTGGCATCCGGCCTTCAAGGGGCAGGCGGCCTCCGTCCTGCCACCACTGATTCATCTCCCTTCGGGTCCGTCCGGCCTGTGCTTCGATCCCGGTGTCGGCCTGCCGGCCGAGTTCGCCGGCCGGTTCTTCCTCTGCGACTTCCGCGGCGCGGCGCCGCGAAGCGGCGTCAACGCGATCACCGTCGCCCCACGCGGCGCCGGGTTCACAGTGAAAAAGATCGTCCCTTTCGCCCGGCAGGTGCTGGCGACCGACTGCCAGTTCGGCCCCGACGGCGATCTCTACGTCCTCGACTTCGTGGAGAGTTGGAACGGAGCCGGCAAGGGACGGATCCACCGCATCGAGCGGACCGATCGGACGCCCGCCGAAGAGCACGAACGCGACGCAACCCGCCGGCTGCTGACGACCGACATCGCGGCCCTGCCGGCTGCTGACCTGGTGCCCCTCCTCGGCCATCGCGACATGCGGGTCCGACTTGGCGGCCAGTTCGCCCTCGTTCGCCGCCCCGCCGACGCCCTGCCGCTCCTCGTGCAGACCGCCGCCGACGGCACACTGCCGCTGCATCCGCGGCTCCATGCCGTCTGGGGGCTCGCCCAGATCGGCCGCGGTGCAACGCCCGAGGCCGCCGCCGCGGCCGCCGCGATCATGAAACTCGCCACGAACATGACGAGCGAGCGCCGGTCGACCGCGAGCGAACTGCTCGCCCAGTGCTGCCGCGGCCTCGGTGACGTGCGGCATGCGGCCGCTGCTGCGGTGCTCACAGCCCGGTTGCGGGACGACTCGCCCCGGGTCCGGTTCTTCGCGGCCCAGGCCCTCGGCCGGATCGGTGACGCGGCCGCGATCCCGGCGCTCGTGGCCGTGCTGCGCGACGATGCCACGACGAGCCTGCGCGACGCCACGATCTGCGACCACGAACTCCGGCACACCGTGATCACGGCGCTGGCTCGCTGCGCGGGTCATCGCGGCATCGGCCTGGCTCCGGCGGCCGCGAATCGTGCCGAACGGCTCGAGCCGTTCCTCGCCGATCCGTCGGTGGACGTGCGGCTCGGCGTGGCGATCGCGCTGCGGCGACTGCGGAGTCCGCTCCTCGCCCGTTGCCTCGAAGATGCCGACCCGGCCGTGGTCCTCGAAGCCGCCCGCGGCATCCATGACGAGCCGATCGAAACGCTCGCTCCCGTGCTCGCCCGGGTCGCGGCCCGTTATCCGACCCTGGGCGGCGACCGGGGCACGGCGGCGGCCGACCGCCCCATGCCCGACGCCGACCCGCTCTGGCGCCGCGTGATCGCCGCCAACTACACCCGTGGCGGCGGTCCCGAGGCTGCCGCGGTGGCCCGGATCGCAGCCCTAGCCGACACGCCGGCAACGCTTCGCAAGGAGGCGCTCGACTGCCTGGAAACCTGGGCAGCGCCCAGCAACCGCGATCGCGTCCTCGGCTCCGTGCGGCAACTGCCGACCCGTGACAAGGCCCCGGTGGTCGCTGCGGTTCGGGAGGCGCTGCCGGCGCTGCTCCAGTCGGCCGGCACGCATCGTCCCGACGTCCTGCGGATCGCCGCCGCCTACGGATTCACCGACATCGGACCGTTGCTCGCGCAGGCCGTCTCCGACTCGTCCCTCGAGCCCGCGCGGCGGGTGGAGATGCTCGAGTCGCTGGCGGGCCTCGGCACGACGGATCTTGCCGCCGCGCTCGACGGCGCGATTGCCGACTCCGACGCCGTCGTCCGCGGCGGCGGCCTGCGCATGCTCGCCAGCGCCGCCCCGGACAGGTTCCTGCCGCTTGCGAAGACGGCGGTCGCAGGCCAGAGCCTCCCCGAACTCAAGGCCGCGATCGACGCACTGAAGCAGATCGACGGCGCCGAGGCGACGGCGCTCGTCACGGACGCGGTGGCCCGAATGGCGGCCGGCACGCTTCCCGCAGCCGCGCACCTCGAGGTGCTGGAGGCGGCCCGCGACCGCAAGGATGCGGCGCTCGATGCCCGGCTGGCCACGATCGCCGCGGTGCCGGGCGACAAGCTCGCCGCGTGGCGGGCGGCGGTGCACGGCGGCGATCCGGCCCGTGGCGAGGAGATCTTCTTTTTCAAGACGGAGGTCTCCTGCCGACGCTGCCATCGCATCGGCACACGCGGCAGCGACGTCGGCCCGGAACTCACCGGGCTGGCCAGGTCGCGGTCGCGGGAGTCGTTCCTGGAGTCGATCGTCGATCCCAATGCGGTCATCGCTCCCGGCTACGGCGCGGTGACGCTCGTCCTCGACGACGGCACCACCGTGTCCGGGACGCTGCGTGGCGAGGACGCCGACACGATCCAGCTTCTCCTCGCCGACGGCTCGCGGCGGGTGGTGCTCAAGTCGGCGGTCGAGGAGCAGGCGGCCGGACTCTCCGGCATGCCGGCCGACATCCGCGACAAGCTCACGCTTCGCGAACTCCGCGACCTCGTCGCCTACCTCGCCACCCTCGACTCACTCCCGCAGCCCGACGGCCACTGACCTGCACCTGCGGCCCGATAAAGGTGCCAGCCACCAAATCTGGGTAATTTGTCGCCTTGCCAGATTGGGTGGCCGGCACCGCTGGTGGCTTGGCGGCGGGCGAGGTCGCGTGTCATCGATTCGTGATCGGTGAACTCGGCTGCGGTTCCCGCGCGCCGGCGGGTGATCCTTGAACTTCTCAATACCGTGCCGCGGTCAGGGCAGGCAGGATCGCGGGCCGATTCGGCAGAAAGTCGGGCCAGATCGTGCTCGACCAGATTCGGACGGTTGAACGGTCGCGACTCGTCAATAACCTCAGCCGTATCGATGCCGCCACTACCCGGCTGGTGCAGAAAGTGCAGCAGAAAATGCTCGCCCGCTGAACTTGTTGAAGGCGGTCGGAAACGGCGGCGCGGGGACGTGGAAGGCCGAAGTGAACGACCGACGAGCGGGGCATGGGCAACCCCGAACCGTCGGAGCGTTCTGTCAACTATTGGGCGCTCTCGGGAGTAGTTGTGTTACTCGTTCAATCAAGTCCCACCAAGGAATCCGGGGGCGGCTTCCGGTCGCGCTGTAAGAATCTGACGGCGGAATCTGACGGCGGCGAGCATATTCGGGCGTCCCCCGCAGGGTTCGCAGCCGCGGTCCACCCCTGTCTTCGCTCCCCCTCACCCGCTACAGCCTCATCGCCCGGCTGCCGCGCGTCGCCGTCGCGCTGGAGGGAGCAGGATGCGGACCGTCGGCGACGTCGAGCCGCCGGCCGGCGCCGCCGCAGCGATCGTCAAGCCGCTCGTCGCGTTGAGCGACGACCCCGCCTTCGTCGGCCGCATCGGCACCTACGAGATCGCGGGCGTGCTCGGCCGGGGTGCGGCGGGCATCGTGCTCAAGGGATTTGATCGGGCGCTCAACCGGCATGTGGCCGTGAAACTGCTCGATCCGACGCTCGCTGGCCTGCCCGCCGCCCGCCAGCGGTTCGCCCGCGCGGCCCGGGCGAGGGCGGCCATGTCGCACGAGCACGTCACGACCGTCTACGAGGTGAGCGAGCACGGCGGCCTGCCGTTTCTCGTCATGGAATACGTGGCGGGGGGCTCGCTGGAAAAGCGGCTCCGCGACCGGGGGCCGCTCGACACGCTCTCGATCGTACGGATCGGATTGCAGGCGGCGCAGACGCTCGCCGCGGCGCATCGGCAGGGGGTCGTGCATCGGCACGCCGCAGTACATGGCGCCCGAGCAGGTCCGCGCCGACGAGTGCGACGGGCAGAGCGACCTGTTCAGCCTCGGCGCGGTGATGTATGCCCTTGCCGTCGGGAAGCCGCCCTTTCGGGCCGACACGCTCTACGGCATGATGCAGCGAATCGTCCACGACGAGCCTCGCGGGATTCGCGCGACCAACCCGGCGATCCCCGACTGGCGCGAGGCGTTCATCCTCCGGCTGCACGCCAAGGACCGCCGCGATCGGTTCGCCTCGGCCGCCGAGGCGGCGGCGATCCTCGAGGCCGAGCTGATTCCGTTGCAGCATCCCGGCGCGATGGCCCCGCCGCCACGGGACTGGTGGATCCGGCCGCGTCAGGGCATCTTCACGCCGTGCCGGCCCCTGGCCGTCGCGGTTCCCGGGGCGTTCTTGATCGCGCAGCCGCCGGTGGCAGTTCCCGAGACTCTGCCACCGGGAGCAGTGCCGGCACCGCAAAGCATGCTTGGGCCATTTGCCACCGTGGCTACGCCGGAAATGGCCGCCGTCCAGTCCGCCTTGCAGGCCTACAAGGATGCGAAAGACGACGCCACACGCGAGGCGGTGCCTGCGGACGTCCGCAAGCACGTCGACAAGCAGTTCGCGGATCGCCGACTGGAACACGACCGGGAACTGGCCGACTTCGAGAGCCGCGTCGTCGATAGCCGTCAGGCAGGCGGCCCGCAGGCGGGTGGCCCCCGCGCCGCGACCGGCAGGGTATGCTGGCGTCGGTCTTGAAACCGGCGGTCGAGGTGCTCACATGGCAGTCGAACTCCGCGAGTTCTCCTGGGACAGGATGATCGAGGCCGTGCAAGCCGTCCGTGAGCGAGCCCTGCGAGCGACAGCAGCCCTGGAGCGGGCGGGGATTCCGTATGCCGTGGCCGGTGGCAACGCCGTGGCCGCCTGGGTGTCGCGGGTGGATCGGGCCGCCGTGCGGAACACGCAGGACGTGGACATCCTCGTCCGCCGTGCCGACTTCGCGGCCATCAAGGTGGCGCTCGAAGCGGTCGGGTTCGTTCATGCCACCGTGATGGACGTGACCTGCTTCATCGACGGCCCGCAGGGCAGCCCACGCGACGCGATCCATCTGCTGTTCGCCGGGGAAAAGGTCCGCGCGTCGTATCCGGTGCCCAGCGCCGACGTCTCCGAACGGGAGCGGGCCGACGACTACCATGTGGTGGCGCTCGAGGCCCTCGTACGGATGAAGCTCAATTCGTTCCGCGACAAGGACCGCACCCACCTTCGAGACATGATCTCCCTCGGTCTCGTCGATGCCTCGTGGCTGTCGCGGTGCATCCCGGAGCATGCCGACCGCCTCCGGCAACTGCTCGACGACCCGGACGGCTGAGCCAGCCCACGTGGCGGCCGCGAGGCACCAGGGTTCACTCCGCCGCTGGTGGGTTGCAGATCGCGGGCCCGCGGCCCTATCATTCCGATCCCGCGGCGGCTCGGTTCGGCCGTTCTCTTCCGCCTCCCCCCCGTCCCTGAAAGGGCCCGCGATGACCACCCGTCGCCAGTTCGTGCAGAGCCTGCCCGCCTTCGCCGTGACCGCCAGCGTGCTCGACGGTGACGCCGCCCCCGCGGCTCCCGCCGCCGGCGTGGCCGCCGCGGGGCCGGTCAATGCCAAGGTCAAGCCGCCGTCTGAGTTCACCAAGGCCGTGCTCCGCCAGGCCCGGGAGGCCCTGCCGTGCGCCGACACCCGCGACTTCGACGAGCAGCGCAAGGGGCTCGTCGCCCCGATGAAGGAGCTGACGATCAAGGACGCCGCCGGCAACGTCGTCTGGGACATGACGCGGTTCCAGTTCCTTGACCAGAAGGAGGAGTTCGACAC